>NZ_JAPZLD010000060.1:0-63327 GCF_030182635.1 Amycolatopsis ponsaeliensis | reverse complement strand
CCAGCTGACGCTAGACCGGTCGGTACGCTACCAACGTCTCATCAACCCGAAACTGTCCACGATGTCGTGAGACATACCTGTTCACGATGTCCTGAAACATGGCACAGGGTTAGACCCCTGTTTCCCACTCACGACCGGGTCAGGCCAGCAATGCCTTCGCGATGTGGGTCACCTGGATCTCGTTGCTCCCGGCATAAATCATCAGCGACTTCGCGTCCCGCGCCAGCTGTTCCACCCGGTACTCGGCCATGTACCCGTTCCCCCCGAACAGCTGCACCGCCTCCATCGCCACCTCCGTCGCGGCCTCCGACGAGTACAGCTTCATCGCCGACGCCTCGGCCAGCGAAGGACGCTTCCCCGCCCGCAGCTTGGCCACCGTCTGGAACACCATGTTCTGGACGTTCAACCGCGCCACCTCCATCTTCGCCAGCTTGAGCTGGATCAGCTGGAACCGGCCGATCTCCTGGCCCCACAAACGACGGCTCTTCGCGTACGCGATGCACAGCCGCTGGCACTCGTTGATGATCCCGAGCGACAGAGCCGCCACGCCGACGCGCTCCGCCGCGAAACTCTCCCGCGCGCTCTCGGAACCGGACGACGACAGCAGCCGGTCCGCGCCCAGGCGGACGTCGTCGAAGAACAGCTCGCCCGTCGGGGATGACATCATCCCCATCTTCTTGAACGCCTTGCCCTGGACGAACCCCGGCATTCCGCGGTCCAGCACGAACGTCAGCACCGGCCGGTCCCGCACCGGCGAACCGTCGTCGAGCTTCGCGTAGACCACCACGACGTCGGCGTGCGGGCCGTTCGTGATGAACGTCTTCCGCCCGTTCAGCACGTATCCGTCACCGGAAAGCCGGACCGTGGTCTGCATGCCGCCGAACGCGTCCGAGCCCGAGTCCGGCTCCGTGATCGCCCACGCGCCGATCTTCTCGAACGTCGCCAGCCCCGGCAGCCAGCGTTTCTTCTGTTCCAAGGAGCCCTTCGAGAGGATCGTCGCCGCGGTCAGACCCAGCGAAACGCCCATCGATGCGACGATCCCCAGGCTCACCCCGGCCAGTTCGCTGATCGCGACCAACGCCAGCGTCTCCTGCCCGCCCAGCGACGAGGACGAAGAGGAACCCGAGGGAGACAGAAGACGAGAGACCGACTCCCGCGCGAGCGCATCCAGCCCGAAGGCCGCGAACAGCTTCCGGATGATGTCGTACGGCGGCAGCGCCCCGCTCTCCAGAGCGTCCAGCTGAGGCCGGATCTCCTTCTCGATGAACTGCCGGATCGAGTCGCGGATCAGCAGATCCGTCTCGGACCATTCGATCACGGCAGCCTCGCCGCGATGTCGTCGATCGTCCACGCGCCTTCGGTCTCGATCACCTTGACGTCGTGCCAGCCGGCCAGCTCCGAGATCGCGCCGCCCTGGACCGCGAACACCTTGCCCGTCAACGGGCACTTCTCGGACGCCAGGTACGCCACCAACGGCGAGATGTTCGCCGGCGAGAACGCGTCGAACTCGCCAGAGGCAACCGACTCGGCGAAGATCGCCCCCATCCCCGGCGTCGCCAGCGTCAGCCGCGTGCGGGCGATCGGGGCGATCGCGTTGACCCGCACCCCGTAGCGCTCCAGCTCGGCCGCCGCCACCAGCGTCATCGCCGCGATGCCCGCCTTCGCCGCGCCGTAGTTCACCTGGCCCGCGTTCGGCAGCGTCACGCCGGACGCCGACGCCGTGTTGATCACCGACGCCGCCACCGGAGAACCCGCCTTCGCACAGGACTTCCAGTACGCCGCCGCGTGGTGCAGCACCGCCGCGTGCCCCTTGAGGTGCACCGCGATCACCGCGTCCCACTGCTCCTCGGTGATCCCCGCGACGAACGCGTCCCGCAGGATGCCCGCGTTGTTCACCACGACGTCGAGCCGCCCGAACTCCGAAACCGCCTGGTCCACCAGCTCGGCCGCACCCTGCCACGACGTCACGCTCGATGTGTTCGCCACCGCCGAACCACCCAGGGCCCGGATCTCCGCGACGACGTCGGAGGCAGGCCCGGCGGAAGAGCCACTCCCGTCGTTGTCGCCCCCGAGGTCGTTGACGACCACCCGCGCGCCCTCGCGGGCGAACAGCAGCGCGTGCTCCCGCCCGATTCCCCGGCCCGCGCCGGTGACCAGCGCGACGCGCCCGTCGAGTGCACCCATCACAGCTCTCCCAGTTCCGCTAGCCCGTCCTTGATCACCAGTGCGTCGCCGACCGACGTTTCGAAGGCATAAGTAGAAGGTCCCGCCGCCCAGATCGACGTCGACAGGTCCTGTCCCGGCAGCACCGGCGACGCGAACCGCACCGCCAGCCGTCGCAGTCTGTCCACTGAGGACTCGCCGACCTCGGTCAGCACCGCCCACGACGTGAACGCCATCGTGCACAGCCCGTGCGCGATGATCCCCGGCAGTCCCGCGGCCCGGGCCACCTCCTCGTCGAGGTGGATCGGCATCGGGTCGCCGGCGGCCGGGCCGTAGCGGAACGTCTGGTCGTCGTCGACGTGCTGGCTGACCTTCGCCACCGGCGCCGAAGAACGCCAGGAGTCGTCGAACCGGTGCGACGGCCCCAGCGCCCCCTCCTTCGAACCGGTGTCGAAGCCGCGCACGAAGAACGTCACGTACTGCTCGTTCACCAGGTCACCGGAAGCAGTGCGGCACTCCAGGTAGACCGTCGCCCGAGTGCCCTTCGGCAGTCCTTCGTAGCCGGTCATCTTCGCCCGCGACACCAAGGAATCACCGGGCCGGATCGGGCGGTGGAACCGGAAGTCCTGCTCGCCGTGCAGCACCTTGCCGAACAACGACGTCGGCACCACTTCGAGGGCCGGCTCCAGCAGCGACTGGAACACCGGCACGATCGCGAACACCGGGCTCGCGACGTCCCCGGCGCGGTGCGCGGGGATCGGATCGTTGGTCGCGAGAGCGTATTCGACGAGCCGCTCCCGCGTGACGTCGAACGACACCGGCGACGTCCACTTGTCCAGGCCGGCGGGGTCGAACTTCATGCGACCAGAGCCTTGAACTTCTCGAGGGACTCGTCGAGGTTCTTCTTGCCGTCCTTCTCGACGGCTTTGCCGAGCGCGCCGACGATCATCTGGCCGGTGAACTCGGCCTCGATGGTCGCCGCCGAGCCGGCGCCGGCCGCCGCCACCGACAGCGAGAAGCTGATCTTCACCCCGGCCATCCCGGTGCCCGAAATGACCAACCGGGAAGGTGCTTCGTAGGTGTCGACGGTCCAGGTGATCGTGTTCGCCATCCCGAGCATGGTGACCACTTCGGACACTTGCGTGCCCGGCGAGAACTCCGCCGGGACGTCGCCCTTCCACTTGGTGTGGATGGTCAGCCACTTCTCGAAGTTGTTGGGGTTGGAGAACTCCGCCCACACCTTGTCCGGTGCGGCGGGCAGTTCGACGGACGCGCTGATCCGGCCCATGGTCGCTCCTAAGCTCGCTGGTAAGCGGTGACGACGGCGACGCCACCGAGTCCGATGTTGTGCTGCAACGCGGCCTGGACGCCGTCGACCTGGCGTTCGTCGGCGGAGCCACGCAGCTGCCAGGTGAGTTCGGCGCACTGGGCGAGCCCGGTCGCGCCGAGCGGGTGGCCCTTCGAGATGAGCCCGCCGGACGGGTTCACGACCCACCGGCCGCCGTAGGTGGTGTCGCCGGCGTCGACGAGCGACCCACCTTCGCCTTCGGGACAGAGGCCGAGCGCTTCGTACGTCAGGAGTTCGTTGGCGGAGAAGCAGTCGTGCAGCTCGACGACCTGGAAGTCGGCCGGCCCGAGCCCGGCCTGCTCGTACACCTGGAGGGCGGCCTGCCGGGTCATGTCGTAGCCGACGATGTTCTTCGCGCTGCCGTCGAAGGTGCTGCGGAAGTCGGTGGTCATGGCCTGCCCGACGATCTCGACGGCCCGCTCGGCCAGTCCGTTGGTCTCGACGAAGGCTTCGCTCGCCAGGATGGCCGCGCCGGAGCCGTCCGACGTCGGCGAGCACTGCAGCTTGGTCAGCGGGTCGTAGATCATCCGCGACGCGAGGATGTCGTCGAGCGAGTAGACGTCCTGGAACTGCGCGTACGGGTTGTTCACCGAGTGCCGGTGGTTCTTCTCGCCGATCTTCGCGAAGTGTTCGGCGGTCGTGCCGTACTTCTTCATGTGCTCGCGACCGGCGGCGCCGAACATCCACGGAGCGGGCGGGAACAGCACCTCGGAGATCTCGGCGAGGGCCTGCATGTGGTTGGCCATGGGCTGTTCGCGGTCGTCGAAGGTCGACCCGAGCGAACCCGGCTTCATCTTCTCGAAGCCCAGCGCCAGCACACAGTCCGCGCGGCCGCCCCGGATCGCCTCAGCGGCCAGGTACAGCGCGGTCGAGCCGGTGGAGCAGTTGTTGTTGACGTTGACGACCGGGATCCCGGTCATCCCGAGCTCGTAGACGGCACGCTGCCCGGACGTCGACTCGCCGTAGACGTACCCGACGTAGGCCTGCTGGACGGCGTCGTACTCGAGCCCGGCATCCTCGAGCGCGTGGGTCCCGGACTCACGCGCCATCTGCGGGTAGTCCCAGCCTTCGCGTCGCCCGGGCTTCTCGAACTTCGTCATCCCGACGCCGACGACGTACACCCTGTTCGTCATGGCAACAAACATACAGACCGGCATGTATTTATCAAGACCGGACCACGGACCCGCAGGTCAGTGGCACAAAATCAGCCCAGCGGAGCCAGCGGACCCGGGTAACGAGCCGGGTCGAGGCAGCTGCCGAGGCCGTCGACGACCGAGCAGAACCCCGGCGGCCGCACCGGCGTGTAGCCGGCCGGGACGCCGTGGCCCGCGATCAGCTGCCGGTACGCCGCGACGGCGTCGGTCGGCCGGCGCGTCAGCGTGGCGTCCGAGCGGGCGTCCACTGTGTACAGTCCGAACCGCGGCTGGTAGCTGCCCCACTCGTAGTTGTCCGTGAGGCTCCAGTAGTTGTAGCCGATGACGTTCATTCCGTCGGCCTTCGCCCGCTGCACCCAGTAGATGTGGTCGCGCAGGTGATCCGAACGCGTATAGCCGTCGGGACGCGCGTTTCCGTTGTCGGTCGGCATCCCGTTCTCGACGACGTACAGCGGCAGGCCCGGGAACTTCCGCGCGTAGTAACGAAGTGCGTAGTAGATGCCGTCCGGCTGCGGCGTCACCTTCCAGAACTCGCCGCTGGCCGCGTGGATCGCACTGAGGTTGTCGAGGCTCGCGCCGTAGTAGTAGTCGAGGCCGGCGAAGTCGAGCTTGTCGCGCACCTGGTCGAGGAACGACGCGTCGAGCACGCCCTGCACGGCCGGGATGTACGCCGTGTTGCTGGACACGAGCGCACCCGGGTCCAGCTGGTGGATCAGGTCGTACGCCGCGCGGTGCACCTTCACCAGCCGCGCCTGCGCCCACGGCAGCTTCCACCCGGCGAGCCCGCCGTTGGTGGTCTCGTTCTGCAGGTAGACGGTCGGCTCGTTGATCGTGATCCAGAGCGCGCCGAGCCCCTTGTACCGGTCCACGACGCGGCGGGCGTTGGCGAGCCAGGCGTCGACCGTGCGATCGCTGTCCCAGCCGCCCTGGTCGGCGACCCAGCCCGGGTACACCCAGTGGTCGAGGGTGATCATCGGCCGCATCCCGGCGTCGAGGACGCGGCGCACGACGTCGTCGTAGTACGCCAGCTCGGCCTGGTCGACCTGCCCGGGCCGCGGCTCGATCCGCGCCCACTCGACGCTGAAGCGGAACACGTTCACGCCGAGCTGCTTCGCGTGGTCGATGTCCTCGACGTAGCGGTGCCGGAAGTCGACGGACTCGAGGTAGGGCTCCTTGATCGACGAGGTCTTCGCCTGCTCGTAGCGGCGCCAGTTGCTGTCGGGCGCCGAGCCCTCCGCCTGGTAGCCGGAGGTG
Source organism: Amycolatopsis ponsaeliensis (assembly GCF_030182635.1). NCBI lineage: Bacteria > Bacillati > Actinomycetota > Actinomycetes > Pseudonocardiales > Pseudonocardiaceae > Amycolatopsis > Amycolatopsis ponsaeliensis. The sequence continues at coordinate 57,408 of NZ_JAPZLD010000060.1, read as the reverse complement.
GCGACACCCCAGAAGAACGGCTGCGTGACCGCCACCGCGGGACCCACGCCGGTCAGCATTCCGGCCAGCAGGGCCACCACCACGAGGATTGTTCGGTTCCCGCGCACCACGGCATCCTCCTCAGCTAACGCGAAGGGTGTTCACGTTACTGGGCGGTAGGCCCCAGCGCATCCCCCGAAGAGCGGAAAGCCGTGAAGGGCACCTTCAGGGCGTTATAGGCCCTGAAGGTGCCCCTCACGACCTTCCCCCTAGGCGACCTTGAACGACTGAGCGGCGCTGCCATCACAGGTCGACTGGACCAGCTGGACGCTGTCCGCGGTGGACGCTCCCGGCACGGTCAGGCACTTGCCGCTGTGGCGGGCGACGAAGTGGTAGTACCCACTGCCCTCCGACACCGGCTGCCACTGCTGGTTGTTCCCGCCGCTGTAGGACCACAGCTGCAGGCCGGCGTTGTCCGTCGTCGCCACGTTCGTGACGTCGATGACCTCGGCCGGGTTGGTGCGGTTGTTGATCCGGTCGAAGCCGCCGCTGGTCGCGGCGAACTGGTACTGCTGCGCCGTGGTGCCGTTGCAGGTGTACTGCTGGATCACGGTGCCGTTGGTGCTGCCCGCGGCCTTCGCGTCGATGCACTTGCCGGACGCCTTGTTCGTCACGGCGTACCAGGCCGACGGGTCGATCGTGCCGTCCGGCGGCGGGGTGGTCGTGCCGCCGCCACCGAGCCACTTCAGGCCGTCCAGCAGGAACCGGTTCTGGTCGGCGCTCTCGAAGGTCGAGGACAGCGCGGTGTTCGTGTCGTAGTTCATCGCGTTGTGGCCGAAGTTCGAGTAGATCATCTTGTAGTTCTTGTTCGTCCACGAAATCGGGTAGTACCCGCTGTTCCAGGTCTGGCTCGGGTCGGTGCCGATCGGGAACGTGGACTGGTCCATCGATGCCAGGATGGTGATGTTGCTGTTCTGGCGCAGGTCGTTCTGCCAGGCGTACCACTCGGACGTCGAGGACTTGATGGTCGCCGGCAAGTTCACCGTCGAGGGGTGCGTGCGGTTCTCGATCTTCAGCGTCTCCGGCGTCGGGCCCCACGTGTTCGTGGTGAACCGGCCGGTGCCGAGGAAGTCGTTGTGGAACCAGTTGGCGTACGACGGCGTCGAGCTGTCGTTGTACGCCGTGACGTGGAAGCCGTAGAACGCGCCGCCGGCCTGCATGTACCGCTGGAAGCCCTGGAACTGCGCCTGCGACTGCGGCTGGTCGTCGAGGAACATGACCACCTGGTACTGGCTCGGCGTGATGGTGGTCAGCTGGTTCCAGTTGGTCGTCGAGGTGTAGGTGAAGCCGTTGGCGCCCGCCTGCTGCGGGAACCAGACGTTGGCCTCCTTCTCGAAGCTGATGTGCGCGGCGTCGTAGGTGCCGCTGTAGAACGCGAGCACCTTGAACGGCGTCGCGGCCTGCACGGCCGGAGCGCCCAGGGTGAGCCCTAGACAGGCAGCGAAGAAGGCCAATACCCGGATCAGGGGGCGGCGGGATCTTGACGACATGCGTGTTCCTTCCGGTGGGGGCGGGGAAACGATCACCAGTGGCGCGAGTAGTGCAGGCCGTAGCCGAAGGGGAACAGCGCGGGCTTGCCGTCGCCGGCGTTGATCGGCTGCTGGTCGGCGCTGCGCATCCAGGTCACCGGCAGCTTGCCGGTCGGGTTGTAGTCGCCGAAGAGGACGTCGGCGACACCCTGGCCTTCGCTGCCCGGCAGCCACGACTCGACCAGCCCGGCCCAGTCCGGCAGCTGCGCCGCGATGTCGAGCGGGCGCCCGGACACCAGCACGACCACCGTCGGCACGCCGGAGTCCTTCAGCTTCTGCAGCGTGGCGAGGTCGCTGGCGTCCAGACCCATCCCTTGTGGACGGTCACCCTTGCCTTCCGCGTACGGCGTCTCCCCCACGACGGCGACGGCGACGTCGTAGCTCTGGTCGATCCCGGCGCCGTCCTTGGCGTAGGTCACCTTCGACGACGTGCTCTTGATGCCTTGCAGGATCGTGGTGCCGGGGATGACCGGGCCGCTGGTGCCCTGCCAGCCGACCGTCCAGCCGCCGGACCGGTTGCCGATGTCGTCGGCGCTCTTGCCGGCCACGAAGATCTTTTCGCGCTTGGACAGCGGCAGCACGTAGTTGTCGTTCTTCAGCAACACCTGGGACTCGCGGACGGCCTGACGCGCCAGGTCACGGTGCTGCTTGCTGCCGATGGTGTTCAGGAACCGGCGGTCGGTGAGCGGGTGCTCGAAGAGGCCGAGCTCGAACTTCTTCGTCAGGATGCGCTTGGTGGCGTCGTCGATCCGCGACATCGGCACGCGGCCTTCTTGCACCAGCGTGCGCAGCGTGTCGATGAACTTCTGCCAGTCGTAGGGCACCATCACCATGTCGATGCCCGCGTTGATCGACGCCTCGACCTCTTCGGGGGTGAAGCCGGTCTTGCCGTCGATCTTGTCGACGCCGTTGTAGTCCGAGACGACGATGCCCTGGAAGCCCAGTTCCTTCTTGAGGACGTCGTTGATCAGGTAGGAGCCGGCGTGCATCTTGACGCTGTTCCAGCTGCTGTAGGAGATCATCACCGAGCCGACCCCGCGCTGGATCGCGGCCTTGAACGGCGGCAGGTGGATCTGGCGCAGCTCCTGCTCGCTGATCTCGGTGTTGCCCTCGTTGACGCCGCCGGTGGTGCCGCCGTCGCCGACGTAGTGCTTGGCGGTGGCCATGACCGAACCGGGCTGGTTCAGCGAACGCCCCTGCAGGCCGGTGATGATCGACGTCATCTCGGTGGCCAGCTGCGGGACCTCGCCGAAGGACTCGTAGGTGCGGCCCCAGCGGTCGTTGCGGGCGACGCACAGGCAGGGCGCGAAGTCCCAGTCGATGCCGGTGCCGGAGACCTCTTCCGCGGTGGCGCGGCCGATCTTCTCGACCAGCCGCGGGTCGCGCGTCGCGCCGAGGCCGATGTTGTGCGGGTAGACGGTGGCGCCGTAGAGGCCGTTGTGGCCGTGGACGGCGTCGACGCCGTAGATCAGCGGGATGCCCAGTGGCGTGGCGAGGGCGGCCTTCTGGAAACCGTCGTACATGTCGGCCCAGGTGACAGGCGTGTTGGGGGTCGGCTGCGAGCTGCCGCCGGAGAGCAGCGAGCCCAGCCGGCCGGTGGTGACGTCGGCCGGGCTTTTGACCCCGAGCCGCTCGGCCTGCATCATCTGGCCGAGCTTGTCGTCGAGGGTCATCCGGGACATCAGGTCGGCGACCCGGACCTTCACCGGACGCCGGGAATCCTTGTAGGCCGGGCCGTTCCCGGCGAGGGCGGGGGTCTCCGACGCCACCAGCAACCCCAGTGCCAGCGCGCCGATGGCCAGTCTGCGTCCGAGACCCATCCGGGTCCTCCTCGTCGAGAGACCGAAATTCACGCCTTGAATTAAGACACAGGCTTTTGGGGTTGGTCCAGACCTCTGACCGAACTCGGTTTCCGCTCAGCGGGATTGCGGATTGCGGTCATGGACTGACCTAATTCGCTTCTACGGTCGTCCCATGACTCGCGAACACGAAGACCTCCTGGGCCTGCTGGCGGAAGTGCGGAAGCGCTTGCTGATCCCGGTCCGCGACATTTCGGACGCCGACGCGGCGAAGCGCACGACGGTCAGCGAACTGACCCTGGGCGGCCTGATCCGCCACTTGGCGACGGGCGAGCGCCTGTGGCTGCAGGTCCTGAAGTCCGCGGACGGTTCGCTGCCGGACGGCATGCTGGACACGGCGCAGTACTCGATGAGCGAGACGCTCTCGCACTGGCTTTCGGCCTACTCGGCCGCGGCCGCCGAGACGGACGCGTATGGGCGTTCGCTGCCTTCGCTGGACGTCGAGGTGCAGCTGCCGATGACACCGTGGTCACCGCCCGAACCCCAGTTCTGGTCGGCCCGCCGGATCGTGCTGCACCTGATCCACGAGACGGCCCAGCACGCGGGCCACGCGGACATCATCCGCGAGTCCCTGGACGGCGCGAACTCGACCGCCCAGCTGAACTGAGCCACACTGACCCGATGCCGGCCGTCTACAAGAACGCGCGCGGCCAACGCGAAGTACGCCAATGGTGCACGGACGCGTTGGCCCGCAACGACTTCTCGATCACCAGCACGACGGTGACCACCAGCGCCGGGCGAGTGGAGCTGACCTCCGCCGGCGCCGGGCGGACGCGGGTCGTCCTGGTGCCCGGCACCGGGTTCTCCGCGGCCATGGCACTGCCGTGGTTGCGGGCGCTGTCGGCCCGCCGGCCGACGACGGTGGTGGACCTGCCCGGCCAGCCGGGCCTCAGCGACCCGCGTCGCCCCCGGCGCTCCCGATCGGCCTGGTACGGCGCTGTTGTGGACGAGGTCCTGACGGCGATGGACGCCGAAGACGTCGTGCTGGTCGGCAACTCGCTCGGCGCCGCCGTCGTCCTGGCCGCCGGCTCGCCCCGCGTCGCGGCCCGGGCACTGGTCTCCCCCGCCGGGATCGTGCGGCTGAGCGTGGATCCGCACTTGGCCCTGGCGTCGACGCTGTGGCTGCTGCGGCCCACCGCCGAGAACACCCGCCGGATGCTGCGGCTGTTCGTCGGCCCCGGCGAAGACCCACCCGCGACGGAGGTGGAGTGGATGACGCTGGTGGCTCGCTGCTGCCGCACGACGCTCGCTCCGCCGCCCCTGCCGGAAGAGCTCCTGGCTCGCCGTGCCGGGCAGCCGTGCGTCATCGGAGTCGGGGAGTACGACCGGTTCCTGTCACCGCGCCGCCTGGTCCCGGCGGCGCGCCGCACGCTCGGCGCCGACGTCCGGGTGTTCCCCGGCATGGGCCACCTGACCACGGCGCCCCACCTCGACGAGGTCGTGGACCTCGTGGCACAGCTGGGCTGACCGGAACTGTCGGTGCCTCCCGGTAGCGTGGAGAAACGGGGGCGGCTCAGCGATCCGAGCGCAACGAAGCCGGGTCGAAGGAGTCCCAATACGCGTCCTCGTCCTCCGCGCTCGTCACCGGTTCGGGTGAATTCGGCGGCGCCGAACCGAGCCGCTCCGCGCGCAGCCGCTGGAACTCCTCGACTGTCATCCCCGGGTCGTCGTCCTCGGCTCGCGCGGGCGCCGGCAGGCCCGTCATCTGCTCGATCAGGTACGTCATCTCTTCGCCCAGCAGCAAAGCGACCTTGTTGTAGCCGTCCTGGGTCGCTTCGCGCATGGCCGCCTGGGCGATCTCCACCACCAGCGGCCCCAGGCTCTCACCCAGGTTCACCGCCGACGGCGCCAGCCACAGCCGCAGCAGCTTGCCGCGGCCGTCGACCGTCGCCTCCACCTGGCCGTCGAGGTCGTGAGCCGTGCCGGACGCCGACGCCAGGAGCTCGTCCACGCGGGCCATCGCCTCTTCGCGCGCCCGGGCCTGCGAAATCAGCTCACGCGTCGTGGGCATCGCGCTCACCTTCCGTACGAGTAGGTGTCGGCGTCCGGGTCGTCGTCCGGGATCGGCTCATAACCCAGGACTTCCAGCTGCGACGCGTCCACCACCGGCGCCAGCGCGTGGTACATCTTGTCGCCCGCGCGGCGGGTCGCGCGCTGGGCCAGCTCGAGGATTTGGTCGGCGATCACCGACGACCCGTGCCGCAGCGCCGACCGGTGGATGGTGAGCCCGGTCAGCAGCCCGCCGGGCGCCACCTCGACCTCGATGGTGCTGTCCGGGGACGACGCCTTGCCCACCACCGGGCCGGATCGCTCGAAGCGCGCGGAAGCCTCCGCGCCCGCCCGGTCCGCTTGCTCGGCGATCCGCGAGGAAGCGAGGTCCATGTCGAATTCGGCCACGGTGCGAAGTTACCCCGTCGGCCGGTAGAAGCCGATGAACGACTGTCCCGCGTTCGTGGTGCGGATCTTGCTGATCTGCACCGGGTCGCCGGCCTCGATCATCTGACCGTCGCCGATCACCATCGCCACGTGCCCGGACCAGACGACGAGGTCGCCCGGCAGCAGCTGGTCGATCGAGGGCACCTCGGCCCCGACCGTCTGCATCTTCGCCGTCCGCGGCAGCTGCAGCCCCGCGTCCTGGTACGACGTCATGGTCAGGCCGCTGCAGTCCAGCCCCTGGCCGCGCGCGGTCCCACCCCACACGTACGGCACGCCGAGCTGCGAAAGCGCGTTGCGCACGGCCTTCGCCGCGGTTTCGTTGGGCGCCATGACCTGCTTGCCGCCGGGCAGGTTGATCGCGACGCCGGAGCCGGGCTGCGGCGGGATCGCGACCGGCAGCCGCGGCTTGTGCACGGCACCGCCGCCCCCGCCACCGCCGCCGCCCCCACCGCCGCCGCCTCCGGAGTCCCCACCGCCGGAGTAGCCGCTGTTGCTGTTGAAGGACGAGCCCACCTTCGTCGAGGACGCGCTGCTCGCCGACGTCGTCTGCTCGCCGCCGCCCAGCTTGGTGCCGATGTCGGTGAGCTGGTTGATCGTCTGCTCGCTGAAGGTCGCGGCCTGGCCGGTCAGCTGGCTGATCTTGGTCTGCAGCTTCATCAGGATGTCGCGCGACGCGGCAGCACGGCTTTCCGGCGGCTGGATCGACTTGACCGCCGCCAGCGCCTTCATCGCCGCCGAGATCTCCTTGATGATCTGGTCGCGGACCTGGTCGTTCTTGATTTCGCCGAGGTTCAGCGTCTCGGCCGCCTCGGCGACGGCCTTCTCGATCTCGGCGCTTTCGTCGAGGAGGTCCTGGACCTCCTTCTCCAGGCTCTGCGACGTCGTGGTGGCGCGGTCGGTCGTCGAGCCGGAACTGGCGGAAGCCAGGTTGACGCGCTGGTCGGCCGCGGTGTCGCGAGTGCGTCCCACCGACGTCTGCAGCGCGACGTGCGCGTCGCGCGCGCCGCCGATGGCGGCCGGGTCGTGGCGCAGCTTGTCCGCGAACTGGTTCGTCGTGTCCAGGCTGTGCCGGACGAGCTGGTCGGTGTGGTGCTCGGTCACGTGAGATCCGTCCCGAGGCGCCGGACGACGTCGCCGTGCTCGGCCTCGACCGCCGCGTAGTTGCGGTCGGTCTGCCGGGCCGCGTCGCCGACCTGCCGCCAGCCACCGCCGACGCGGTGCATCCGCTCCTGCAGCGCGCGCATCCGGCCGCTGTAGGCGCCGGAGAAGCCGGACTCGCCGCCCATCTCGGAGAAGCCGTGGCCGCCGAGCGTCACGTGCGGGCCGACGTGGTTGTCGGCCGCCCCCTTGACGTCGTCACCGAGCGGGTCGACCTCGCGGGCGTACCGCGCGTACGCGCCGTCGTCGACGTGAAACCCCTGATGCGAACCGTCCACTTGGCCCTCCCTGTCACCGGGAGTGCGACGTGCGCGTGCGACCCCCGGTTCCCCTGCTGCGGGATTCAGCCTAGTCCACGGTCCGTACCCGAGTGGGCGAATTGCCCGGACTCAGCCGGTGACCTTCGCGAGCCAGCCCTGGTCCTGCCAGTTGACGATCGCGCCGTTCGCGGTGACCGTCGGCGTGCCGAAACCGCTCGTCCCGTTGCCGAAGTCCTGCGCCAGCTTCGGGTCGTTTTCGATCTGCTGGAAAGCCGCGTTGACCTGCTGGTCGTACGTGCCCGCGTTGATCGTCTGCGCGAACGCCGGGTCGGTGATGCCGACGTCGTTGCCGAGCTTGATCAGCTGCGCCTTGTCGTAGCCGCGCTTGCCCTCTTCGGGCTGGTTCGCGAACAGCGCGTCGTGGAACTGGAGGAACTTGCCGGCGTCGGCCGCGGCCAGCGCCGCGTTCGCCGAGTCGAGCGAGTAGCCGGGCGGGTCGGAACGGTCGTTGAGCAGCGGCACCATGTGGTAGCGCACCTGCAGCTTGCCGTCGTTGATCGCCTGCTCGACGTCGGTCTTGTAGGTCTTCTCGAACTGGCCGCAGATCGGGCAGAGGAAGTCGGCGTAGACGTCGATCGTGGCCTTCGCGCCCGCCTTGCCGACGGTGACGACGACGCCGTCGCGCTTCTGCGTGACGTCGCCGGCCAGCGAGCTCGCGGTCGTGCCGGGGTTGATGACCTGACCCTCGGTCTTGTTCTTGTCCGAGATCGTCCAGATCACGCCGCCGATCACGAGCGCGGCCACGACGACCACGGCGGCGATCCCGATGATCCACTTCCGCTTGTCGGTCGACGCGCCCCTGGCCTGGGCCACCGCCCTGGCTCCCCCGGCCTGTGCGGCCTGACGACGCTTCCGAGCGGTCCGCTCAGCTCCACCCACTGTGTATCAGTTCCCTTCCGCGATACCCGAGTAGTCGGGCTCGGGTTCGTCAGAGTTCCCGCGACCTCGCGCGAGCCAGCCGTCGAGCGACAGCCACGTGCGCGGCCGCGCCAGCAACCACACCGCCAGCAGCGCGAAACCGGAGTCGCGGAGGATCTCCTGCGGGTATTCGGTCTGCCCCGCCGCCACCTGGCCGCCGCCGCCGAAGCACCCGCAGTCGATGCTCAGCCCGCGCGCCCACGACTGGGCGATGCCGGCGATGAGCACGACGAGCAGCACCAGCGCGGCGCCCGCGACCCACCGGGTCGCCAGGCCCGCAAGCAGGAACAACCCGAGCACGAGCTCGACGAGCGGCAGCGCGATGGCCACCAGGTTGGCGAGTGCGTCCGGCAGCACGTCGTACGCCTTCACGGCGATCAACGTCTGCCCCGGATCCGCCAGCTTGAGCGCACCCGAAACGAGCCAGACGGCCGCCAGCCCGACCCGGGCGAGCGTGCCGACGGCGTCCAGTACGGGTTGGGACGGTCGCACCACGCACTTAGGCTAACGGGAGGACCTGAGAACCACGTGAGGGCACGGCGGCAGCGGAGGGAGGGGCGCGATGCGGTGGCGGACGCTCCTCGGCTCGGCGTTGCTGCTGGTCACGGCGGCGGCGTGCGGCCCCTCGAAGGTCTCGCCGACCGACTCGCTGGTGACCCGCGCCAGTGCGACGGATCACCTGACCATCGGCATCCGGTTCGACGCTCCGGGGCTTTCCGAGCGCACCGTGGATGGGAGATTCGTCGGGTTCGACGTCGACGTCGCGACTTTCGTCGCGTCGGAACTGGGGGTCGCCGCGAAGGACATCACGTGGCGCGAGACGACGTCCGCGACGCGCGAGACGGACCTCACGTCCGGCGCGGTCGACCTGGTCGTCGCGACCTACTCGATCACCGACAAGCGCAAGCAGCAGGTGGCGTTCGCCGGGCCGTACTTCACGACCGGGCAGGACCTGCTGGTGCGGCGCACGTCACCGGACATCACCGGCCCGGAGACGCTCAACGGCCGGCGGCTGTGCTCGGTCACCGGGTCGACGCCGGCACAGCAGGTGAAGGACAAGTTCGCGCAGGCCGTGCAGCTGGTCGAGTACCCGCGGTACCCCGACTGCGTGACCGCGCTGCTCGCCGGCCAGATCGACGCGATGACCACCGACGGGGTGATCCTCGCGGGCTACGTCACGCGTGACCCGGAGCTGCTGAAGGTCGTCGGGAAGGCGTTCTCGAAGGAGAGCTACGGCGTCGGCCTGCGCAAGGGCGACAGCCAGGGCGTGAACGCGGTCGACGACGCGATCCGCAAGATGATCTCCTCCGGCGAATGGCTGCGCTCGCTCAACGCGAACATCGGGCCGTCCGGTTACCAGCTGCCCGCCCCACCCGAGGTCACCGAGAAGTGAAGCTGCCCGATTTACCGGTCCGCGCTGTCCTGCCCGAGGTTCTTTCCGCGTTGGACGCCCACGGCACCGCGGTGCTCGTCGCGCCGCCCGGGACGGGGAAGACGACGCTGGTGCCGCTGGCGCTGGCATCGTCGGGCGGCCGCGTGGTCGTCGCCGAGCCGCGACGGCTGGCCGCGCGCGCGGCGGCTTCCCGGATGGCCGCGCTGCTGGGCGAGCCGGTCGGCGAGACGGTGGGGTACGCGGTGCGCGGCGACCGGAAGGTGTCGGCGCGGACCCGGATCGAGGTCGTGACGTCGGGGCTGCTGGTGCGGCGCGTGCAGGGCGATCCCGAGCTGCCCGGGGTGTCGACGGTACTGCTCGACGAGTGCCACGAGCGGCACCTGGACGCGGACCTGCTGCTGGCATTGCTGCTCGACGTCCGCGCGGGGCTGCGCGACGACCTGCGCCTGCTGGCGACGTCGGCGACGGTGGCCGCGGGCCGGCTCGCCACGCTCCTGGGCGACGCCCCGGTCATCACGGCCTCTGTTGCGACCTATCCCGTGGCTTTCTCGTACGTCCCACCGGCGCGCGGTGAACGCATCGAGGCGTGCGTCGCGCGGGCGGTGCGGACGGCACTGTCCTCAGGGGACGGTGACGTGCTCGCTTTTCTTCCGGGCGCTGGCGAGATCGCGCGGACTTCGGGGATGTTGTCTTCGTCCGATGTGGACGTCTTGCCGCTGCACGGGCGGCTGTCGGCGGCACACCAGGACGATGCGCTGCGGCCGCGCTCGCGTCGCCGGGTGGTGCTGGCGACGGCGGTGGCGGAGTCGAGCCTGACGGTGCCGGGTGTGCGCGCGGTGGTGGATTCGGGTTTGGCGCGGGTGCCGCGGGTCGACCACCGGCGTGGCCTGCCCGGTTTGGCGACGGTGCGGGTCTCGGCGGCGGTGGCCACGCAGCGCTCCGGGCGCGCGGGCCGGGAGGGGCCGGGGCGGGCGTACCGCTGCTGGGCTTCGAACGAGCAGGCTTTGCTGCCGGCTTACCCGGAGCCGGAGATCCGCACGGCCGAGCTGGCCCGGCTGGCGCTGGAGCTGGCGTGCTGGTCGACGCCGGATGGGAGCGGGCTGGCCTGGTGGGACCCGCCGGGCGAGGGAGCGCTGGCGGCGGGGCGTGCGTTGCTGGCGACGTTGGGTGCGACGGACGCTTCCGGATCAGTGACCGCACGCGGTCGCCGGATGGCGGAGCTGGGCCTGCACCCGCGGCTGGCGCGGGCGTTGCTGGACGGCGCGGAGGCGGTGGGAGCCCGGAACGCGGCCGAGGTGGTGGCACTGCTGGATGCGGGCGCAACGCTGACGGACGTGAACGCGGAGCTTCGACGCCTCCGCAGTTCGAACGACGAGCCCGCGCGGCGCTGGAAGCGCGATGCTCGACGGCTCGAGGGACTGGCGGCAAAGTCTTCATCGACTAAACTAAGTTCAGCGACTGAAGTCAGTACAGTCGATGTAGTTCGTACAGCGAGTGAATCGCGCACAGTCACCCGAGCAGGGCGCCCCGATCCCGCGCTGGTCGTCGCGCTCGCGCATCCCGAGCGGCTCGCGCGGCGGCGGCCGGGTGGCGCGCCCGTCTACCTCATGGCCGGCGGTACCGCGGCCGAACTCCCGCCCGGCAGCGGTCTCGACTCCGAATGGCTGGCCATCGCCGAAGCCACCCGCGATCCCGGGCGCGTCCACGGCACCATCCGGCTCGCCGCGGCCGCCGACGAAAAGCTCGCCACTCGCGTCACTCCCGTGTCCGAAGTGGACGAAGTCACCTGGGACGGCGATGTCGTCGCCCGCCAGGTCCGCAAGCTCGGCGCCATCACCCTGTCCGAACGACCCCTGCGCGACGCCGATGTGCACGACGCCCTCGTCACCGGTCTTCGCGAGAACGGCCTGGGCCTCCTGAAGTGGAGCCAGGACGCGACCAGGCTCCGTGAGCGCATGGCGTTCCTCCACCGCGTCATCGGCGAGCTGTGGCCCGCGGTCGACGACGCCACCCTGCTGTCCGATGTGGACAGGTGGCTCGACCTTTCCGCGGCGCGTCGCAAATCCGACCTCGCGACCATCAACGCGGGCACCGCCCTCAAAGCCCTCCTGCCGTGGCCAACAGCGTCCAAACTGGACGAACTCGCCCCGGATCGGCTGGAAGTCCCGTCCGGGTCGCACATCCGCGTCGACTACACCGGCGACCAGCCGGTCCTCGCCGTCAAGCTGCAGGAGACCTTCGGCTGGACCGAAACCCCCACCGTCGCCGGCGTGCCGGTCGTCCTCCACCTGCTCTCCCCCGCCGGCCGGCCGGCCGCGATCACCGCGGACCTCGGGTCGTTCTGGACCACCGGCTACCCGGCGGTGCGCGCCGACCTGCGCGGCCGCTACCCCAAGCACCCCTGGCCCGAGGACCCGGCCACCGCCGTCCCGACCCGGCACGCCCGCCGCCGAACCTGACGAAAGTCGGGGGCCGGCCGCGACCGTCGGCCGATGTCCCGAGCGTCCCGGGAATCCCAGACTGGGGCCATGATCACACTCAGGGGACTCACGAAACGCTACGGGGAGAAGACCGTCGTCGACGCGCTCACCTGCGACGTCGCACCGGGCCAGGTGACCGGCTTCCTCGGCCCGAACGGCGCCGGGAAGTCGACGACCATGCGGATGACCGTCGGCCTCGACCACCCTCAAGCAGGCGAGGTGCTGGTCGGCGGCAAGTACTACGCCGAGCTGCGGCACCCGCTGCGCGAGGTCGGCGCGCTGCTCGACGCCAAGGCCCTGCACCCCGGCCGCAGCGCCGGGAAGCACCTCACCGCCATGGCGCGCAGCAACGGGATCGCGACGAGCCGCGTCGAAGAGGTCCTCGCGACCGTCGGGCTTTCGGACGTCGCCGGCAAGCGGGCCGGGCAGTTCTCGCTCGGCATGGGCCAGCGGCTCGGCATCGCGGGGGCGCTGCTCGGCGACCCCGGCGTCCTGGTGTTCGACGAGCCGGTCAACGGCCTCGACCCGGACGGCGTCCGCTGGGTGCGGCAGCTGATGCGCTCGCTGGCCGCCGAGGGGCGGACGGTGTTCGTTTCCAGCCACCTGATGAGCGAAATGCAGCTGACCGCCGACCACCTGATCGTCATCGGCAAGGGCAAACTGCTGGCCGACGCGCCGGTCGCGGAGTTCATCGCGGGCAACTCCCGCACGACGGTCTCGGTCCGCGTCCCGGCCGACGGCGAACGTTCGAAGCTCGACGAGCGGCTGCGCGCCGAGGGCGCGTCAACGCACGCGGGCGACCCGGACGAGCTGGTGGTGGACGGCCTCGACGTCACCCGCGTCGGCGATCTGGTGCACGAACTGGGGATCCGCGTGCACGGGCTCGCCGAGCGGACGGCGTCGCTCGAGCAGGCGTACATGGAACTGACCGCTTCTTCGGTGGAATACGGGGTGTCGGCATGACCGAGGTTCGCACGGGCGGCCTGTCCGGCGCGGTGGCGGCGGAGTGGACGAAGTTCTGGTCGGTCCGGGCGACGTGGTGGTGCCTGATCGCGGGGGCGGCGCTGATGCTGGGCTACAGCACCCTGTCCGGGATAGCCCAGCACTTCGACGACGACCCCCAGTCGGCGAACACCATCGCCCTCGGCGCCGGTTTCTACCTGACGCAGTTCGCGGTGATCGCGCTGGCGACGCTGTTCGTGACGAGCGAGTACGCGGGCGGCGGCATCCGGTCGACGCTGCTGTGGACCCCGGTCCGCTCTCACGTGGCCCTGGCGAAGGCGGCGGTGCTGCTACCGGTGCTCTTCGCTTACGGCGTAACGCTTTCCTGCGCGGGCATGGCACTGGCAACGGCGGTGAAGGACGGCCACGGCCTGCCGACGACGCTCGAAGGAGGTTTCACGACGGCGTCCGGGATGGGCGGGTACTTCGCGTTGCTGGGGTTGCTGTGCACGGGCGTCGGCTGGGCGCTGCGCAGCGCGGCGGGGACGCTGGTGACGGTGATCGTGCTGCTGGTGCCGCTGCCGCTGATCGTGGCGTCGCTGGGGCTGCCGGAGCTGGTGCCGTACTTCCCGGGCATCGCGGGGGTGAACGCGATGGTCGAGGCGGGGCACCCGAACCCGATCACAATGGCCCCGGCACCGTACGCGCCATGGGTGGGGCTGCTGATCTGCGCGGGATGGGCCGCGGCGGCGCTTTTGATGGGCGGCGCGGTGTTGCGCCGCCGGGACGCCTGAAGCTTCGCTTCCGAGAGCGATCGCGGCGACCACAACGCGCCACCCGACGGCCCGCTCTCCCTGGGCAGGCCCCGGCAAAGTCGGATTCCCGGCGGACAGCGCGGCGGGCGCAGGTCGGTGGTCTCGCCGGCGGTTGTCTTGAATGAGTCATTCAGGGCGTGGGAGGTCCTGAATGACTCATTCAAGACGTTTGGCCGGGGTACTACACCCCGTCGGCCGACGCCGGGACAGCCAAGTCGGGCGACTTTGCCGGAGCCCGCCCTCCCTGGGGGTTGCCCCCGCTTCCAGCGTATCCAGGCCCCCGACAGAAACCCGCCGAGAACCACCACCCGACTCCGGTTGTCCACATCCCACCAGGCCTGTGGACAACCGGACTCACCCCACCCCAATCCCCGCCAAAACCTCCCGAGCACTCTCAACCAACGCCTCGAAACCAGGCGGCGCAAGAGAACCCGTCCCAGCCAAAGAGTCGAAGATCGTCCCCTCCAGCCAGTTCACCACCAACGCCGCATGCCGAGCCGGGTCGGAAGAACCCGCCGCCGTCAACGCCTCCACCGCCAAGCGGCGGATCAGCAACCCACCCTCGTCGTACACCGCGCGCAGCTCCGGACGCCGCGTCGCTTCCAACGCGAACTCGTATCGGGCCAGCATCCGCGTCCGGCCGGAAGTGATCGCCTCGAAAGCGAACCCCGCGATCGACTCCGCCAACCCACCCGGCCGCGGCGAGACCTGGTCCAACGCCACCATCCGCGCCATCGTCAGCGAGAGCAGCGCCGCCCGCGTGCGCGCGTAGTAGGACGTCGAGCCCAACGGCAACCCGGCCGCACGGTCCACCGCCCGGTGCGTCAGCCCGCGCATACCCTCCGCCGCGATCACTTCGATCGCCGCGTCACCAATCACGGAAAGCCGGTCCACGAAGACGCACTCTACAGGTGTAGAGTCCTCTACAGATGTAGAGGAGGAGCCATGCGAGCAGTGGTCGTCGGCGGGGGAATCGGTGGCCTGGGGGCCGCAATCGGGCTCCACCGGGCGGGCTGGACCGTCACCGTGCTCGAACAAGCCGAAGAGTTCGGGGACGTCGGCGCCGGCATCTCGCTCTGGCCGAACGCCCTGCGCTGCCTGGACGAACTCGGCGTCGACCTCGGCGAACACCTCGCCGCCCAAGACCAAGGCGGCCTTCGCGACCGCCGCGGCCGGTGGGTCGCCCGGTGGGACGCCGCCGGCTTCCGGCGCCTCCACGGGCTCCCGCTCGCCGGCATCCACCGGGCCGATCTCATCGCCGGCCTGTGCGACGCCCTCCCCGCCGACCTCCTGCGCACCGGCACCGAGGTCACCGAAGTGACCGAAGACGGCGTCGTCCGCTTCGACGGCGGCGAGATCCGGGCCGACCTCGTCGTCGCCGCCGACGGCATCCACAGCGCGATCCGCCGCGCCCTCTTCCCGCACCACCCCGGGCCCGTCTACAGCGGCAGCTCGGCGTTCCGCGGCATCGCCCGGCCGGCGACGATCCCCGGGCTGAGCACCACCTTCGCCCCCGGCACCGAGGTCGGCGTGCTCCCGCTGACCGGCGGCGACGTCTACTGGTTCGCCTCCTCCGTCACCGAACCCGGCGCCCGCCCGGCCGACCTCAAGGCGTACCTGAAGGAGCACTTCGGCGACTGGCACGACCCGATCCCGGCGCTCATCGACGCGACGCCGCCCGAAGCCCTGCTCTACCACGACCTCCACCACCTGGCCGCACCCCTGGAGACCTACGTCCGCGGCCGGGTCGTCTTCCTCGGCGACGCCGCGCACGCCATGCCGCCGTTCCTCGGCCAGGGCGGCTGCCAGGCCCTCGAAGACGCCGTCGTGCTCGCGCACAGCGTGTCCACAGTGGACGACGTCGACGCCGCGCTCGCCGCCTACGACGCGCAGCGGCGGCCCCGCAGCCAGCGGGTCGCGCGCGCGTCGGTCCGCGCGGGCAAGGCCGGGCCGCAGGTGACCAGCCCGGTGCTCTCCGCCCTGCGCATGAACCTGCTGCGGCTCGTCCCCACGAAACTGACGGCTCGCGCCGGCGCCTCGATCAGCGGCTGGCGGCCGCCTCGTCTCCCCCGGCCAGTCCCGCCTCGTACGCCGTGATCGCCGCCTGCACCCGGTTCTTCACCCCGAGCCGGGTCAGGATCGTGCTCACGTGCGCCTTCACCGTGCCCTCGACGACGAACATCTTCGCCGCGATGTCCGCATTGGACAGTCCGGAACCCACCAGTGCCAGCACTTCCCGCTCGCGCGGGGTCAACGCCGCGACCTTGGAACGCGCCGCCGCGGCCCGGGAGAGCCGCCCGCCCGACAGGCGCGCGATCACCCGCTGCGCCACCTTCGGCGAGAGGAACGCGGCCCCGTCGGCGACGGCG
This sequence comes from Amycolatopsis ponsaeliensis, assembly GCF_030182635.1. Taxonomy (NCBI): domain Bacteria; kingdom Bacillati; phylum Actinomycetota; class Actinomycetes; order Pseudonocardiales; family Pseudonocardiaceae; genus Amycolatopsis; species Amycolatopsis ponsaeliensis. Next base: position 41,150 of record NZ_JAPZLD010000060.1, on the reverse strand, counting down.
TGGATGCCCGCCAGCAGCTCGCGCGGATCACCCGACTTCAGCAGGAACCCGCCCGCGCCGAGGCCGAGCGCACGCTCGATGTACTCGTCCTCGCCGAACGTGGTCAGCATGATGACGCCGGTCGAGGGCAGCAGCCTCCGGATCTCCGCGGCCGCGCCCAGCCCGTCCAGGCCGGGCATCCGGATGTCGAGCAGCACGACGTCCGGGTGCGTGGCGAGCGCCTGGGCCACGGCCGACCGCCCGTCGCCGGCCTCGGCGACGACCTCGATCCCCGGGTCCGCGCCGAGGATCGCCGCCACCCCCGCCCGCATCAGCGCCTCGTCGTCGGCCAGCACGACCCTGATCACGAATCCCCCTCGCTGAACCAGTTCTTCGAAACGAGCTTCCCGTCGGAGAAGCACAGCCGGTAGGCGGCGTAGTCGTTGTCGAGCCACGATCTTCCGGTGCCGTAGTACTCGCACACGGCACCGGGAACCGACGGCGGCTCGCCGCGCACGGGACGCGAGGACCGCTGACGTTCCGGCAGGCTCAGCTCGGCGCGCGACTGCCCGACCCGCATCCGCTCGTAGGCCGCGGCGGGCAGCTCCGAGGAGTTCCACTGGTAGAGGAACGCGATCCCGCTGACCGCGAGGAGCACGCCGAACAACGCGACCGGGATGGTGACCGCCTGGATCAGGCTGCGCCGCACGTCGCGCCGGGCCAGCTCCAGCGCCCGGGCCGACGTCGACTGCCCGACGGCGTCGTCGGCCGCCTCCCGCCGTTCCGGGGTCTCCTCGACCGGCGCGGCGCCGTGCGGCAGCTCCGCGGTCACGGCGAACCCGCCATCGCGCGGCCCCGCGCTCAGCGTCCCGCCGACGAGCCGGACGCGTTCGCGCAGCCCGATCAGCCCGAGGTGCCCGGACGCGGCCCCGGGCAGCGGGCCGGCGGGCCGCGGCGCGTTCACGACACTCACCGACGTCTGCGAACCGGTGCTCGCCACCCGCACGGTCACCGCGGCACCGGGCGCGTGCTTGGCCACGTTGGTCAGGGCTTCCTGCACCACGCGGTAGGCGGCGCGAGCGACCATCGGCGGCGCCAGCTCGCTGTCCACAGTGGAATCAATGAGCAATCCCGACGCGCGGGCCCGCGCGATCAGCTCGCCGAGGTCGCCCTGCACCGGCTCGACCGGCGCGGCGTCTTCGCGCAGGACGCCGATGATCTCGTGCAGCCGTTCGGTCGCGGCCGCGGCGCTGGTCCGCAGCTGCGTGGCCGCGTCACGCTGGCCGTCGTCGAGCCCGCCCGCGACCTCCAGCGCCGCCGCGCGGACCGCGATCAGGCTCAGCTCGTGGCCCAGCGAGTCGTGCATGTCGCTGGCGATCCGCGCGCGTTCGCGCAGGCGGGCCTGGTCGGCGACCAGGCGCTGCCTGCTTTCCATCTCCTCGGCCCGGCGCCAGCCGGTGCGGGCCAGCTCGCCGCGCACCCGGACGTACCGGCCGAGCAGCCACGGCGACAGCCCCGCGAACACGAGGATCGCCATCATCGAGCCCCAGTCGCCGAGGCCGTCGGGCGCGACGAGCAGCGACACCGGGACGCCCAGCAGCGCGACGGTCCCGCCGATCACCACGGCGGGACGGGCCCGTTCCATCCGCAGCGCGGCCTGGTAGCTCATCGCCACCAGCACGAACACCGTCCACACCGGGACGCGGTCGCCGTAGGGAAAAGGGACGGCGAGCGTCCCGACGAGGGCGATGCCGAGCGAGACGACCGGGTACCGCCGGGCCGTCGCGACCGATCCCGCGACGACGGCGAGGCCGGCGGCCAGCTCCCACCAGGACCGCGTCTCGACCGTGCCGGCGACCACGGTGAAAGCCAGGAACAGCCCGAGGAGCACGTCCAGCGCCACGCGCCACCTGCGCTTCGTCACCTCTCGCACGAGTTTGAAGCTACAAGGGCGTCAGCGGGCCGGACCACTGCCGAAAGTCAAGGTGTCCAGGAACGCCAGCGTCTGCGGCCACGACAGCGCGTACGCGTCGGCGTTGACGGCGGTGCCGTGCCGCGAAGAGTCGCTGAAGCCGTGTTCGGCGCCCGGGAAGTGCTGGGTGAACGTCGCGCCGCGCGGCCGGGACTGCAACGCCGCCTGCAGGCGGGCGAACGTCTCGTGCGAGACGACGGTGTCGGCCTCCGGGTAGGCGACCAGCACCGGCGCGGTGATCTGTGTCGACAAAGCGACCGTGTCGAGGTCGTGGTTCGGCGGCGCCGGCTCGCGGACCGTCGGATGGTACGCGACGACGCCGGAAAGCCGCTGGTCACGAGCCGCGAGCAGGAGTGCGAACCGGCCGCCGAGGCACCAGCCCATGACCCCGGCCGACGTGCAGCCGAGTTCGCCGAGCAGGTAGTCGAGCAACGCCGTCTGCTCCGCCAGCGCGGTCTCGTCGCGCAGCTCGCCCAGCTTCGCGCCGAGGTCCTCGCGGGAGGTGTTGTCGGTGCTCGCGCCGTGGAAGACGTCCCAGGTCAACGCCGTGGTCCCGCGGCCGGCCAGCTCGTCGGCCCAAGCGCGCACCTGCTCGCCGATGCCGGTGATCATCGGCAGGAGCAGCATGCCGCGCTCCGAGCCGCCGGCCGGGCGGGCCAGGTACGCGGAGAGGTCGCCGACACGGACTGTGGACGTCTCGATGGTCATGTCCGCATGATGCATGATGATCCACCATGGCCGAGCGCACACTCGCCGAACAGTTGGGCGGCACCCTCCCCGAAGGCATCGAGGCCCTCGAAGAGCACGAACGGCAGGACCTCGCCGACGCGCTGCGCGACGCGCGCAGGCGGCAGGCGAAAGCACTGGCCGAAGCGGGCGAAGAGGGCCTCCGGTACGTACCCGCGTTGCTGCGCGGAGCGGTCCGCAAGGCGGTCGGGCTGTGACGAATAAAGCTGTGACGAATTACGAGGCCGAAGCCGAGATCCTCAAGCTCGCACGCGTCCTCGGCGTCGAGCCCGCACGGCTCGAGTACCTCGCCGACGTCGACCCCGACGACCTGCAGGCGTTCCGCGAGCAGGTCACCGACACGCTGTTCGACGCGAACATCGCCGTGCTGCAGCGGATGGCCCTGGCCGCGCGGCTGCTGCCCGGCGGGGTGCTCGCCAAGATCGCCGAGAAGGTGTTCGGCCCGCTGCTGTGCGCCCGGATCGCCGGGGTGGTCGACGTCGCGCGCGGCGTCGACGTCGCCAAGCGGCTGCACCCGCGGTTCCTCGCCGAGGTCGCGGCCGAGCTCGACCCGCGGCGCGCGAGCGCGATCATCTCGCGCATCCCCCTCGAAACCGTCCTCGCGGTGGCGGCCGAACTGGCGCGCAAGGAGGACTGGATCACCCTCGGCCGGTTCGTCGGGCACCTGCCGGACCCGACCGTGCGGCGAGCCCTGGAGGAGATCGACGACCCGGGCCTGCTGCGGATCGCGTTCGTGCTCGACGACAAGGACCGCATCGACCACGTCGTCGGCCTGCTCCCAGCCCACCGGCTCGGCAGGCTGATCACCACCGCCGGGGGCGACGAAGACCTGTGGACCCCGGCGCTCGACCTGCTCAACCACCTGGGCGACGCCCGCCGCGAGACGCTCAAGCCGATGCTCGGCGGGCTCCCGGACGGCCTCCGGGAACGCGCTCAGGCGACGATCAAGTAGATCCCGTAGCCGACGATCGCCGCGCACAGGGCGAAGCAGATCACCGCCCCGGCCAGCGGGCCGGTGCCCGAGGCACCCGCTTCGCGGGCCGAGTCGCGCTGCGAGAGCCCGACCACCCCGAAAGAGAACAAGCTCGTCAGCACGACCACCGAAGCGAGCGCGACGACGAAGACGAGACCGAGGGAACCCCAATCGATGTGCACGGCGCTCCTCAGACGTTGGCCGGCTGCGCGACCGGCTCGGACTCGGTGACGGAGTTGGCGTTGACGGGGTTCCGCTTCGACGCGAGGTAAATGCCCACGGCGACGACGACCCCGGCGAGGCCGATCAGGACGGTGCCCCAGGTGCCGAGCGTCGAGACCTCGGCGGCGATCGCGCCGACGATCGCGGCGGCGGGCAGCGTCAGCGCCCAGGCCACGACCATCTTCCCGGCGACGCCCCAGCGGACCTCGGCGAGCCTGCGGCCCAGGCCGGAGCCGATGATGCCGCCCGAGCAGACGTGCGTCGTCGAGAGCGCGAACCCGAGGTGGGCCGAGGTGAGGATGACGGCCGCGGCGCTGGTCTCGGCCGCGAAGCCCTGCGGCGTCTGGATTTCCGTGAGCTTCCGGCCCATCGTCTGGATGATCCGCCAGCCACCGAGGTAGGTGCCCAGCGCGATCGCGGCACCCGCGGTGAGGATGACCCAGATCGGCGGGTTCGAGCCCGGCGCGAGCGAGCCCGACGCGATCAGCGTCAGCGTGATGACGCCCATGGTCTTCTGCGCGTCGTTCGTCCCGTGCGCGAGCGAAACCAGGGACGCCGACGCGATCTGGCCGGCCTTGAAGGTCCGGCCCACGGTCTTCTCCTTCGCCCGGGCGGTGATCCGGTAGACGAGGAAGGTGCCCAGCGTCGCGACGATCCCGGCGACGATCGGCGAGGCGAGCGCGGGGATCAGGACCTTCTCGACGACCTTGCCGAAGTGCACGGCGTCCGAGCCCGAGGCGATCCAGGTGGCGCCGATCAGCCCGCCGAACAGGGCGTGCGACGAGCTCGACGGCAGCCCGATCAGCCAGGTCACCAGGTTCCACACGATCGCCCCGACCAACCCGGCGAAGATGATCACCGGCGTCACCTTGGTGTCGTCGACGATGCCGCCCGAGATCGTCTTCGCGACCTCCACCGAGAGGAACGCGCCGACGAGGTTCAGCACGGCGGACACGGCGACCGCGACCCGCGGTTTCAGGGCGCCGGTGGCGATGGACGTGGCCATGGCGTTGGCCGTGTCGTGGAAGCCGTTGGTGAAGTCGAAGGCCAGCGCCGCGACGATCACCACCAGCACGATGAGTGAGAAGTCCATGGCGGCCCTCTTCCGATGCCGGAGGCGGTTCCTTAGCAACGCTACTGATCAACAGGACGCCCTCCGATCCCTGTCGTGTGTCGGCTCCCTGAACTTCCGATGAACCGGGGTGGGGACAACCCCACCTCGGACCCGGTGGTCTGGCCCAGTGCCCTCGCCCGGTTCGCCTGCGAACGTCGATGCCGGACGAAAGGGGCAGTGATGAACAAGCTGGGGTGGGCGGTCGTCGCGACGGTGGCGTCGGCCGTGTTGTTCTTCTTCGGCACGGGATTGGATCCGGTGCCCGAACTCGCGTGGCTGGCCCCGCTGCCGATCCTGCTGCTCGCACCCCGCGTCCCCGGCGCGGCCGCGCTCGGCTGCGCGTTCGTCGCCTACCTCGCGGGCAGCGCCGGCTCCTGGAGCTACTTCTGGCACTCGCTGGCCGTCCCGCGGCCCGCGGCGATCGCGATCATCGGCGGCAGCGCGCTGCTGTTCGCGTTGTCGGCCGGGCTGTTCCGGCTGCTGGTCCGCCGCGGCCACGGCTTTCTGGCCGCGCTCGCCGCGCCCGCGCTGTGGACCGTCGCGCTCTACGGCGTCGCCCTGCTCAACCCGACCGGGCTCATGGGCACCTTGATGACGACCCAGGCCGACCGGCCGGACGTCCTGCGGATCGCCGCGGTCACCGGTGGCTGGGGCGTGGAGTTCCTCGTGCTGTTCGTGTCGGCCGCCGTCGCCGCGGCGCTCGCTCCCGGCGTCCGCGGTGCCGCCCGGCTGACCGGCCTGGTCACCGTGGCCGCCGCGCTGGGCGCGCTCGTCTTCTGGAGCGTGCCGGCGCCCTCCGGGCCGTCGACGCGGATCGCCCTGGTCGCGCCGGACAAGAGCCGCTGGGCGGTCGACGTCGCCACCCCGGACGGCCAGGCGCTCATCCAGTCCTATGTGGACCAGATCCGCCGGCTGCCGGACGGCGTCCAGGCCGTCGTGCTCCCGGAAGCCGCTTTCGCGGTGGACCAGACCAGCCGTCCCCGGCTCGTCGACGCCTTCGCGGACGTCGCCCGGGTCCGCAACCTCGACGTCGTCACCGGTGTCCTCGACACCACCCCCGAAGGCCGGTTCAACGCCGCGCTCGCCGTGCCGCCGTCCGGCGCTCCGGTCGAATACCGCAAGTGGCACAACGGGGATTCGAAGAACATCGCGTCCGGCACCGAGCTCGCGCACCTCGCCGGGATCGGGCTCATGGTGTGCATGGACGTCAACTTCGCCGACCCGAGCGGCGACTACGGCGAAGCCGGCACGGGCCTGGTGCTCATCCCCGCGTCCGACGAGAACGTCGACGGCTGGGTGCACAGCCGCACCGCCCTGATCCGCGGCGTCGAGAACGGCTTCTCGGTGGCCTGGAGCGCGGCCCACGGCACGCCGATGCTCGCGGACGCCGGGGGCCACGTCCTGGCCGACGCCCACACCGGCGGCAGCCCGTTCACGATGGTCGTCGCCGACGTCCCGATCGGGTCCGGAAAGACCTTCTACGCGCGCTTCGGCGACTGGTTCGCGTGGCTCTGCGGCCTGGTCGCGGTGGCCGGGATCGTCGTGGGCGCTCGGAAGCCGTCGTTGTCACCCATCACAACGAACACCGGGCAACTCTGAGCGTTTTCCCAGCTCGTCTCCAGCCGCCTGTGACCCATCATGATCTGCATCACGTACTGACGGGTAACTGGAGGCAACGGAATGCGGGTCACCAACGGCGGTGTCAAGCGAACCCTGGCCGTGCTCGCCGCGGCGCTCACCTTCGGCGCGGTCGCGCCGGCGGTCGCGGAAGCGGCGCCGAGCAGCGGCTGGAACGACTGGGGCTGCCGTCCCTCGGCCGCGCACCCGGAGCCCGTCGTGCTCGTGCACGGCCTCGGCGCGAACGACACCGTCAACTGGTTCTTCCACGCGCCGAAGATCGCCGCCCAGGGCTACTGCGTCTTCTCGCTGACGTACGGCACCGGCATCCTCGGCCCGGGCGTCGGCGGGCTCGCGTCGATGCGCGACAGCGCCGCGCAGCTCGGCCGGTTCGTCGACCGGGTGCGCACCACGACCGGCGCGGCGAAGGCCGACATCGTCGGCCACTCCGAGGGCAGCACGATGCCCGCGTACTACCTGAAGTACGGCGGCGGCGCGGCGAAGATCGCGCACTTCGTCGGCTTCGGCGCGAACTACCGCGGCACCACGCTCGGCGGCCTCGACAAGCTGGCGAAGGCACTCTTGACGACCGTTCCGGGCCTGGGCCTGATCCTGAAGACGGCGTGCGGCTCCTGCACGGAGTACCTGGCGCCATCGGCCTTCCTGGACGACCTCGCCCGCGGCGGCGTGCACGTGGCCGGGCCTGCGTACACGAGCATCGTGAGCAAGTACGACGAGGTCGTGACGCCGTACACGAGCGGCATCCTGAACGAGCCGGGCGCGACGGACATCGTGCTGCAGGACTTCTGCGCGTCGGACGCGTCGGGCCACTTGAGCCAGGCCGTCGACCCGAACGTGACCGGTTTGATCCTGCACGCGCTCGACGCGAGCTACACGCCGAAGTGCACGCCGTTCACGCTCCCGTTGTGAGCGGGTTCTGCCCGAGGAACCGGCGTCCGTTCTCGGCGGACTCCCGCACCGCGGCGAACCCGTAGCCCACCATCGCGGACTCGTAGGCGGCCACGGCCTCGAGCAGCGGAGCCCCGGCCAGCGCGGACGCCAGCGCCGCACCGTCGCGCAAGGCGGTGTTGGCGCCCGCGCCACCGGCCGGGCTCATCGCGTGGATCGCGTCGCCGACGAGCGTCACCCGCGACGGTTCCCACGGCCCGATCGGCACGCTCGTCCGGATCGGCTGCGGGAACGTCGCCGGGACGTCCCAATGCCCGACCATCGCCCCGGCCAGCGGGTGCCAGCTCTCGACCAGCCCGAGGGCCACCTTCTGCAGGTCACCCGGCGTCATCGCGGCGAGGTCCGCCTCGGTGTGGCCGACGACCTCCCAGCGGGCCCCGACCGAACACGTCATGTACGGCTCGGCATCGCGCGGCCGCAGGTCCGGCACCAGGCGGGCGCACGCGTCGGCCACCGGTTCCGGGTAGTCGACCGGCGCGAACCCGGCCATCGTCCGGTCCGGGCCGACCATCATCGAGAACACCGCGAACATCTCCGGCGCGAACAGCGCCCGGGTGTCCGGGGTGAGCGGGATCCGGCCGTAGAGGTGCACGAGCCCGGCGTCGACGACCTCGGCGTGCGGCAGGTGTCGCTGCCGCACCGTGGAGTTGATGCCGTCCGCCCCCACCAGGAGGCTGCCCCGCGCGGAGGTCCCGTCGGCGAAATGCGCTGTCACGCCGTCTTCGTCGGTTGCGTGGTGCGTGAATCGCTTGCCGTAGGCGACTTCCTGGCCGTGCAGCAGGACCTGCCGCAAGGTGAAGCGGTTGACGTTGAGGTGGGTTCCCTCGTCTTCCAGGCGCGTGAGCAGGCGCAGCCGCTCGTCGTAGACGTTGGTGTGCGGCAGGGCCCGGCCCGCGGTGGCCCGGAAGAGTTCGTGCAGCTCGGGACGCAGCACCGCGCGCAGCGCCGTGTCACCGGCGCCGTCGATGTGCAACCGGTAGCCCTGCTTCCGGAACTCCGGAGAGGGGTCGCGTTCGTAGACCTGGCACGGGATCCCGGCTCGGCGCAGGCCCTGCGCCAAGCTCAAGCCACCCAGACCGGCACCGATGATGACCACAGACACAGCTGTCCCTTCGTCGCTTCCGAGGAAGGGACGCACAGGTAAGCCTGCCAGCGCTGCCCGGACTAACCCATACCGGACTGTGTCTTCGCGCGTCCTCGCTTTCGACGTTAGCGCACCCGATCGCCGGCGCGCCAGACCATTTTCGTCAGCGGTACCCCCGGCCGGTAAGCCAGGTGCGTCACCGAAGGCGCGTCGAGCACGTGAATGTCAGCCCGGGCGCCCGGGCGCAGAAAGCCCACGTCCTCGCGGCGCAACGCCTTCGCGCCGCCTGCCGTCGCCGCCCAGACCGCTTCCTCGATCGTCATGCGCATCTGCAGCACCGCCGTCGCGACGCAGAACGCCATCGACGTCGTGTACGAGCTGCCCGGGTTGGCGTTGCTGGCCAGCGCCACGGTCGCGCCCGCGTCGAGCAGCCGCCGGGCCGGGGCCAAGGCCTGGCGGGTCGACAAGTCGCACGCGGGCAGCAAAGTCGCCACGGTGCCCGAAGTAGCCAACGCTTCGACATCGGAGTCCGCAAGGTACGTGCAGTGGTCGACGCTCGCCGCGCCGAGTTCCACCGCCAGCCGCACGCCCGGCCCCTCGCCGAGCTGGTTGCCGTGCACGCGCAGGCCGAGCCCGCGCTCGGCGGCGGCCTTCAGCACCCGCGACGACTGGGCCTCGTCGAACGCGCCGGTCTCGCAGAACACGTCCGCCCAGCGGACGCTCTCCGCGACGGCGTCGAGCATCTCACCGCACACAAGGTCTACATAGGACTCAGCGTCGGCGCCCGGCGGCACGAGGTGCGCGCCGAGGAACGTGACCTCGTCGGCCACTTCCCCGGCGATCCGGGCGCTCCGGGCCTCATCCGCGACCGTGAGGCCGTAGCCCGTCTTGGTCTCCAGGCAGGTCGTCCCCTGCTGGGCCGCTTCGTCGACATGGCGACGCAGGTTCGCGGCCAACTGCTCGTCGGACGCCTCCCGCGTCGCGCCGACCGTGATCGCGATTCCACCTGCCGTGTAAGGCTTTCCGGCCATCCGCGCCTCGAACTCGGCGGTGCGGTCGCCCGCGAAGACGAGGTGCGTGTGGCTGTCGACCCAGCCGGGCAGCACCGCGCGGCCGCCGACGTCGACGCGCTCGTCGGCGTCCGGCGCGTTAGCCGCCGGCCCGGCCCACACGACCTGAGCGCCGTCGAACACCAGGGCCGCGTCGGTCAGCCGGCCCAGCTCGGGGTCGTTCGTGGTGAGCTCGCCGATGCCCGTGATCAGGACTGCCACAGTGCCTCGATCTCCTTCGCCAGCAGGGTTTCCGGTCGTTCGATGAGCAGGTGCGCACCGTCCCGCACGACCTCGCGGCCCGCGACGACGACGTGCCGGACGTCGGCTCCGGACGCCGCGAACAGGACCCCGGACGGCTCGATCCCGGCCGTCCGGACCGAGTCCAGGCCGACCGTGACGAAGTCCGCGCCCTGCCCCACGGCCAGCGCACCGACCTCGGACCAACCGACGGCGGCGTGGTCGGTGCCCGCCGCGAGGAGTTCTTCGGCGGTGAACCGGCCGCGTTCCTCGCTGGCCAGCCGGTCGTCCAGCTCCAGCGCGCGCGTCTCCTCGAAGGCGTCGACGACGGCGTTGGAATCACTGCCGATGCCCAGCCGGACACCGGCGTCCCGCAGCGTGCGGGCCGGGCCGATACCGTCGCCGAGGTCGCGTTCGGTGGTCGGGCAGAAGCACGCCCCGACCCGGAACTCGCCGAGCCACCGCACGTCCCGGTCGGTGAGGTGGGTCGCGTGCACGACGGTGAGCCGTTCGCCGAGGACGCCGTGGTCCCACAACAGGCCGGTCGGGGTGAACCCGGTGGCCGCTTCGCACTGCTCGTTCTCGGCTCGCTGCTCGGACAGGTGGATGTGCAGCGGCCGGGTCTCCGGCACCGCGTTGTCCACTTCGGACAGTTGATCTTCGGGAACCGCGCGCACGGAGTGGATCGCGCCGCCGACCCGGAACAAGTCGGCTTCCTTCAGGTCGCCGACGCGCTCAGCCCAAGCCGATGCCGTACCGTCCGAGAACCGCCGCTGGATCTCGTCCGGCTCGACGCCGATGCCGCCCGCGAGGTAACACGTGTCGAGGAGGGTCAGCCGGATCCCGGCGTCCGCCGCGGCCTGGCGCAACGCCTCCCCCATCGCGTTCGGGTCGGCGTACGGCTTCCCGCCGGGCGCGTGGTGCAGGTAGTGGAACTCGCCGACGCTCGTGTACCCGCCGAGGACCATCTCGGCGTAGACCCCGCGCGCCAGCCGGTAGTACGTGTCGGGGTCGAGCCGCGCCGCCAGCGAGTACATCCGCTCGCGCCACGTCCAGAACGTGCCGCGCTCGTGGTGCGTCCGGCCGCGCAGGGCCCGGTGGAAGGCGTGCGAATGCCCGTTCGCGAACCCGGGCAGGGTCAGTCCACTCAAGACTTCGCCGGCCCGCGGCGCGCCCGCCGTCACCGAAGTGATCCGGCCGTCCGCGACGTCGATCCGCACCCCGGCGGCGATCCCGCCGGGCAACCACGCCTGTTCGCACCAGAAAGTCATCGCGTCAGCTCTTCGAGCACCGTGGCCAACGCCCGAGCGCCGGCTTCGACGTCGTCCGCCTCGGCGAACTCCTCCGGCGAGTGGCTGATCCCGGTCGGGTTGCGCACGTAGAGCATCCCCGCCGGGACGAACCCGGCGAGGATCGCCGCGTCGTGCCCGGCACCGGTCGGCAGCTCCGGTGGCCCGCCGAGCCAGCCGCCCAGGTCGCGGCGCAGGGCGTCGTCGAACACGACGTCGTCCGAATAGGACTCCCGGGTCACCTTGACCCGGCAGCCCTCCTCCGCGGCGGCGGCGGCCGCGGCCCGGCTGATCTCGCCGACCAGCCCGGGCGTGCCCGAGCCCGGCACCCGCGCGTCCAGCCACAGGTCCACAGTGGACGCGATGACGTTGGTACCGCCGGGAGTCGGCACGAGCCGGCCGACGGTCGCCCGCGCGTCCGGCACGCCCGAAGCGAGCCGCCGGACGGCGGTGACGGTCGCGGCGGCGGGCAGCATCGGGTCGGCCCGGTCGGCCAGCAGCGTCGCTCCGGCGTGGTTCCCCTGCCCCTCGAAGGAGAACCGCCACCGGCCGTGCGCGATCACCGTGTTCCCGACGGCCACCGGCGCACCGAGGTCGATGAGGCCGCGCCCCTGCTCGACGTGCAGTTCGACGAACCGGCCGATCCGGTCGAGCCGCTCCGCGTCGGGCCCGATCCGAGCCGGGTCGAAGCCGGCTTTCGCGGCCGCCTCCGCGAACGTGACACCGTTGGCGTCCCGCAGGCCGCGCGCCTTGTCGGCGTCGATGGTGCCGGTGAGCAGCCGCGAGCCGAGGCACGGGACGCCGAACCGGCCGCCTTCCTCCTCGGCGAACACCACGATGGCGAGCGGCTTGCGCGGCCGGAAACCCTTGGCTCGCAAGGCCTCCACGGCAGCCAACGCGCTCGTGACGCCGAGCGGGCCGTCGAACGCACCACCACCGGGCACCGAATCGAGGTGGCTGCCGGTGACGACGGCGTTGCGCCCCGGCGGCCCCCACCAGGCCCAGATGTTGCCGTTGCGGTCGGTCTCGACGTCGAGTTCGAGGCCCAGCGCGCGCTCGACGAACCACGCGCGCAGGTCCTGTTCGGGCCCGTCGAAGGCGTGCCGCGAATAGCCGCCGCGCTTCGGGTCGCGCCCGACGTCGCCGATCTCGGCGAGCAGCCCGGAGGCCGTCACCCGTCCTCCCGCATGGGAACGCGCACGCCGCGCTCGGCGGCGACGTCGTTCGCGCGGTCGTAGCCGGCGTCGACGTGCCGGATGACGCCCATGCCCGGGTCGTTGGTGAGGACGCGCTCCAGCTTCTGCGCGGCCAGCGGCGTCCCGTCGGCGACACTCACCTGGCCGGCGTGGATCGACCGGCCCATACCGACGCCGCCGCCGTGGTGGATCGACACCCAGCTCGCCCCGGACGACGTGTTGACCAGCGCGTTGAGCAGCGGCCAGTCGGCGATCGCGTCGGAGCCGTCGGCCATGCCCTCGGTCTCGCGGTACGGCGAGGCGACGCTGCCGGAGTCGAGGTGGTCGCGGCCGATGACAACCGGCGCCTTCAGCTCGCCGCTGGCCACCATCTCGTTGAACCGCAGGCCGGCCAGGTGCCGCTCGCCGTAGCCGAGCCAGCAGATCCGCGCCGGCAGTCCCTGGAACGCCACGCGCTCGCCGGCCAGCTTGATCCAGCGGGCGAGGGATTCGTTCTCCGGGAACAGTTCCAGCATCGCGCGGTCGGTCGCCGCGATGTCTTCGGGATCACCGGAAAGCGCGGCCCAGCGGAACGGACCGTTGCCTTCGCAGAACAGCGGGCGGATGTAGGCGGGCACGAAGCCCGGGAAGTCGAACGCGCGCTCGCAGCCGCCGAGCTTCGCCTCGCCGCGCAGGGAGTTGCCGTAGTCGAACACCTCGGCGCCCTTGTCGAGGAAGCCGAGCATGGCATCGACGTGATCGGCCATCGACTCGCGCGAGCGGTCGGTGAACTCGTCGGGCTTCTTGGCCGCGTAGTCGTGCCAGTCCTCGACGCTGACGCCCTTCGGCAGGTACGAAAGCGGGTCGTGCGCGGACGTCTGGTCGGTGACGATGTCGACCTCGACGTCGCGGCGCAGCAGCTCCGGCAGCACCTCGGCGGCGTTGCCGACGACGGCGACCGACAGCGGCCGCTTCTCCTGCTTCGCCTTGGTGACACGGGCGATCGCGTCGTCCAGGTTGTCGGCGACCTCGTCGAGGTAGCGCGTCTCGACGCGGCGGTGCGCGCGCTGCGGGTCGCACTCGATGACCAGCGCGACGCCGTCGTTCATGGTGACGGCGAGCGGCTGCGCGCCGCCCATGCCGCCGAGACCGGCGGTCACGGTGAGCGTCCCGCGCAGGGATCCGCCGAACTTCTTCTTCGCGACGGCGGCGAACGTCTCGTACGTGCCCTGGAGGATGCCCTGGGTGCCGATGTAGATCCACGAGCCCGCGGTCATCTGGCCGTACATCGTGAGGCCCTGCTGTTCCAGGCGGCGGAACTCCGGCCAGGTCGCCCAGTCGCCGACCAGGTTCGAGTTCGCGATGAGCACGCGCGGCGCCCACTCGTGCGTGCGGAACACGCCGACCGGCTTGCCGGACTGGACGAGCAGCGTCTCGTCGATGTCCAAAGTGGTCAGTTCGCGGGTGATCGCGTCGAAGCTGGCCCAGTTGCGGGCGGCCTTGCCGGTGCCGCCGTAGACGACCAGGTCCTCGGGCCGCTCGGCGACGTCGGGGTCGAGGTTGTTGTGGAACATCCGCAGCGCGGCTTCGGTCTGCCACGACTTGGCGGTGAGCTGGGTGCCGCGGGCGGCACGGACTACGCGGGACATCAGACCTCCAGACGGGCGGCGTCGAGGACGGCGCCGGAGCGGACGAGTTCTTCGGCGGCCGCGATCTCGGGCGCCAGGTGCCGGTCGGGGCCGGGGCCCGCGACCTTCGTGCGGAGCAGGTCCCGGACGCGGCCGGTGACCGGCGACGGCTCGAGCGGCGCCCGGAAGTCGAGCGCGCGGGCCGCCGTCAGCAGCTCGATGGCCAGGACGGTGGTCAGGCCGTCGACGGCCTTGCGCAGCTTCCGCGCGGCCGACCAGCCCATGGAGACGTGGTCCTCCTGCATGGCGCTGCTCGGGATGGAGTCGACGGACGCGGGCACGGCGAGCCGCTTGAGCTCGCTGACGATCGCGGCCTGCGTGTACTGGGCGATCATGTGCCCGGAGTCGACGCCGGGGTCGTCGGCGAGGAACGGCGGCAGGCCGTGCGAGCGGGCCTTGTCGAGCATCCGGTCGGTGCGGCGCTCGGCGATGCTGGCGACGTCGGCGACCGGGATGGCCAGGAAGTCCAGCACGTACGCGACGGGCGCGCCGTGGAAGTTGCCGTTGGACTCGACGCGGCCGTCGGCGAGGACGACCGGATTGTCCACAGCGGACATGAGTTCGCGGTCGCCGACGAGTTCGGCGTGCGCGAGGCTGTCGCGCGCGGCGCCGTGGACCTGCGGGGCGCAGCGCAGCGAATAGGCGTCCTGGACGCGGTTGCAATCCGGGCCGCGGTGGCTTTCGACGATCTTCGAGCCCTGCAGTGCCTGCCACATCCTCGCTGCGGACGTCGCCTGGCCGGGGTGCGGGCGCAGGGCCTGCAGGTCGGCGGCGAAGGCGCGGTCGGTACCGAGCAGCGCCTCGACGCTCATCGCCGCGGTGAGGTCCGCGATGTCGAAGAGCCGGTGCAGATCGGCGGCGGCGAGCAGGAGCATGCCGAGCATGCCGTCGGTGCCGTTGGTGAGGGCGAGGCCCTCCTTCTCGGCGAGGACAACCGGCTCGATTCCGGCGTGCTTCAGCGCTTCTCCTGCGCTTGTGACTTCCCCGCGGTACTCGACGTCGCCCTCCCCCATGAGCGCGAGCGCGACGGCGGCCAGGGGCGCTAGGTCGCCGGAGCAGCCGAGTGAGCCGTACTCGTGGACGATCGGGGTGATGCCGGCGTTGAGCAGGGCCGCAAGCGTTTGCGCGGTGCCCGGGCGGACGCCGGTGTAGCCGCTGGCGAGGGTCCGCAGGCGCAGCAGCATCAGGCCGCGGACGACCTCGGTCTCGACGGCGGGCCCGGCCCCGGCGGCGTGCGAGCGGATCAGGCTGCGCTGCAGCGCCGTCCGGCTCTCGACGGGGATGTGACGGGTGGCGAGGGCACCGAAGCCGGTCGAGACGCCGTAGGTGGGCGTGACGGCGTGGGCGAGGTCTTCGATGTGCTGGCGGGTGGCGGCGAGGTTCTTCTCGGCGGCATCCGTGAGCCCGACCGGCGCATGGCCGCGGACGACGTCGACGACCTGGGCGGCGGTCAGCGGTTCCGGGCCCAGGAGCACTTTTTCCGGCATGGGCTCATTGGACATCGTCCTTACCGCTGGTGGGATGCCTCAACGGGTGGTTCTGTCTGGTATCCCAGACTAGGCTTCCGGTATGGGCGACAGCAGCGAGGTGCCGGCGTTGCGCCGCGGCCTGGCGGTGCTGCGCCTGCTGGCGACGCGCCCCGGCCCGGTGACCGCGTCGGCGATCGCGCGCGAAGCGGGTCTCCCCCGCTCGACGACCTACCACCTGCTCAGCGAGCTGGAAGCGGCCGGCTTCGTCGTGCACCTGCCCGCGGAACGCCGGTACGGCCTGGGCATCGCGGCGTTCGAACTCGGCTCGGCCTACCTCCGCCACGACCCCCTCGAGCGCTTGGCCGGGCCGTTGCTGCGCAAGCTCGTCGACCGCGCCGGCCACACCGGGCACCTGGGCGTGCTGCACGGCAACGAGTCGCTGTACCTGATCAAGGAGCGCCCGGCCCGGCCGGAGACGCTGGTGACCGAGGTCGGCGTCCGGCTGCCGGCCCAGCTGACGGCGTCCGGCCGCGCGATCCTGCGGCACCTGCCGGCCCCGCACGTCCGGGCGCTGTTCCCGTCGGCGTCGGCGTTCGTCCTCCGCACCGGCCGCGGCCCCCGCACGCTCGCCGAGCTGCGCCGCACGTTGACGGCGGAGCGCAGGCTCGGCTGGTCGATCGAGGACGGCCACGTGACGGAGGGGTTCGCCTCGGTGGCGGCCCCGGTCTTCGACCACGGCGCCCGCCCGTTGGCGGCGATCAGCGTGACGGTGCGCCACCACTGCACGGCGGAACCGTGCCGGGAGACGTGGCCGGACCTGGCGGCTGAGGTGGCGGCGACGGCGGCCGAGCTGACCAGCCGGATCGGCGGCCACCCGGGCTGACCCTCAAGATCCTGCCGCGTCCCGGATGCCGGCACCCATCGCCCGCATCAGTTCCGGGGCTCGCACTGCCTGGGCGTCGTTGGCCAGCCGGCCCAGCACGTCGTCGTCCTCGGCCATCCGAAGCAGCACCCGCACTCCCGCCTGGTCGAGCAATCCGGGCAGTTCCGATCCCAGGAGCCAGGCGCCGGCGAGTGCCGGATCGAAATCGAATCGGCCGAGCAGGTCCGGGTGCTCTTCGTACAGAAGTTCGAGGTACGACCCCGACGAGTACCAGGAGATCATCGTGGCGAGGTCGATCGCGTCGCGGGAGTTGGACGCGTGACGTTCCCACCAGGTCAGCAGCTTGAGCAAGGCCAGCGCGGGCACTGCGGGGACTCGGACGGTGAGCCCACCGGGCAGCAGAACGGTCTCGGCCGACGCCACCGCCTCGCTCAGGCCTCGGACGTTCATCCGATGGTCGTCGGGCCAAAGGATGGTGCGGTCTTCCCGCTCGATGCCGCCGTAGGGCAGCACGTCGACTTCGACTCCCTCGACGAGGAACGAGTGCACGCTACGGCCACGTCTTTCAAGCCTGCCGACTAGCCGTTCGAAGTCGTCCCAGGTACACACCTCGACGGCGATGTCGACGTCTCGTGTGGCCCGCTCGGGCGGCCGTCCGACCAGTCCGAGCGACAGGATCGTCCGCGCCGTCGCGCCGACCACCAAGTAGTCCACTCCGGCCGCGCGAGCCGCGACCTCCACCTGGGTCAGCGCCCGGGTGGCGAGGAGGATTTCAGGATTTTCCGAGGCGGATAAGTCGATCATCACTGGTCCGGATCCGGTCTCCGTGTTCACGCTGGCGGGGGTCGCCCGAGGCCAGCAGGTCGGCATAGATCAGCGGGGACGGCACGATCCACGAATCGGGCTCGGCCACGCGCCAGAACCGCTTCCGGATGTGGACATTTCCCCTGTCCTCGGCTCGGGCCATGCGATGCCCCGCGATGAAACGGGCCGGAAGCTGTTCGGCGTAGAGCGTGAGCGTGGCCGGCCGCAGGTGCGGGTCGATGAGGCCGGCTCCGGCCTCTCCTCCCACCTGGATTCCCTGCGAGCGCATCTCGGCTTCCGAGGCCGGCCACCACGAAAGGTCGTCCACCGAGAATTCGCCGAGGGCGAGCGTTGTGTGCAGGGTGATGGAGTACGCCTCCGCCCAGCGGTCGAGAAGTTCGCCGCCGCGCGCCATCCGACGCCCCTTCGCCCCCGAGTAGAGGTAGCCGGCCCTGCCGAGCTCGTCGATCACCGCCTTGACGGTCCCCAGCGAAACTCCGCTTGCACCGGCAAGGACCCGATAGGGCTGGGCTGCCATTTCGGGCCAGCTGAGCAGGACGAACACGACACGCAGACCTGCCCGCCCGAAAGCGCCGGCGCCGCTCGGCGAGGTTCTCGAACGCGGGACCACCGGATTGCGCCGCCCGCGGACGTCGATGAGGACATCTCCCCAGGCGAGGCGGGCATTGCCCGCGGTATCGACGTAGTCGATCCCCTGGGCCCGCAGCCGCTCGGCGACCGGCTCGGTGACATGGGTCGTGACCAGCAACGGGGGGAGCCGCGCGGGCAGGGTGATGCTGGTGGCCGACTCAGGGGTCAGCCGGGCCCTGATCTCGACGCCATAGGTCCGGGCAGCTCCGGATCCCGCCGTGAGACGGAAAACGGCGTCGAGCCGATGCGTCTCCGCGGGCTCGACCTGATCCGCGGCGAGCACCTCACCGTGCAGCCCGAGCTCGCTCAACCGCTCGAGTGCCGCGTTCGCCAAGGTCTCCTCGTTCAACGGGAGAGCATGTTCATTTGAACTGAACATGCTCTCATTCTGAACGCTCATCTCTCGCACGTCAAACCTGATGCCGCAGGGGGCCGGGCGACCCCCACCACCCGGCCCCCTGCGGCTGGTGCGATCGGGGCAACTGTCACCGAACGGCTCGATTCCACTCCGCTGGGTTATTACCGTGGCTGAACAGCGGTCTTGAGGGGCGCCGGCGATGGATGACGCACGGTCGACGAAGGTGGGGTTCGGCGCGGTCCTCGCCGTCGCCGAGTTCCGGGCGATGTGGGCCGCCGAGCTGCTGTCCGTCTGCGGTGACCAGCTCGCCCGCGTCGCGCTCGCCGTCCTCGTCTACCAGCGCACCAGCTCGGCCGCCCTGACCGGCCTCACCTACGCCCTGACGTACGTGCCCTCGCTGCTCGGCGGGATCCTGCTCGCCGGGGCCGGCGACCGGTGGCCGCGCCGGGACGTCATGGTCGTGGCCGACCTCGCCCGCGCCGCGCTGGTCGGCGTCATCGCGATCCCCGGCGTTCCGCTGTGGGTGCTCTGCGTGCTGGTCGCGGTGATGACGGCCCTCGGCGGGCCGTTCAAGGCGGCGCAGCAGGCACTGCTGCCCTCGGTGCTCGAGGGCGAGCGCTACCTGGTCGGGATGGCCCTGCGGAACGTGACGATCCAGGGTGCGCAGCTGGCCGGGTTCGCCGGCGGCGGGCTGCTGATCGCCGCACTCGCGCCGTCCGCGGCCTTGGCGCTGGACGCCGTGACGTTCGCGCTCTCGGCGATGTTCCTGGTCGCGGGCGTGCGACGACGCGCGGCGGTCGCGCAGGCGGTCCGGCCGGCCTGGCTGTCGACGACCTCGGCGGGGATCCGGCTGATCTGGCGCGATCCGGCGTTGCGGACGCTCGTGGCGCTGAACTGGCTGGCCGGGTTCTACGTCGTCCCGGAGGCGCTGGCCGCGCCGTACGCGGCCGGGATCGGCGCGGGCGCGGCGCTGGTGGGGCTGCTCATGGGGGCGGACCCGGCGGGCAGCGTGCTCGGCGGCGTCGTGTTCGGCAAGTGGGTCCCGGAGCACGCGCAGGTCCGCGTACTGGGCTGGCTGGGGATCGCCGCGGGGCTACCGCTGGTCCTGTTCGTCTTCCGCCCGGGGCTGGTGCCGTCGGTGGTGCTGCTGGCCGCGTCCGGGCTGCTGGCCACGGGCTACAACATCCAGGGCACGGTGTCCTTCATGCGCCGGGTGCCGGACGAGCACCGCGCGCAGTGCGCCGGCGTGAACTCGGCGGGGCTGATCACCGTGCAGGGCGTCGGCGCGGCCGCGGCGGGCGCGCTGGCCGACGTGCTGGGCCCGGCGCACACCATCGCCGCGGCCGGGGCGGCGGGCGCCGCGGTGGCCGTGCCGATCGCGAGGGCGTGGCGCCGGGTGGGACTGGCGGAACCATGACCTCAGTTGTCGCGTCCGCGCATGGCGCGCCTCCCTTCGGCAACGAGGGCCGGGCCGGTTCCGTCACCGGCCGGACACCATGAGTATGCAGACCGGCACCGGAGCCCCGCGCGGCGGAATCCGCTTTCGTGACGTCCTCGTGGCACGCCGCTGGGCCCTGTGGCGCCAGGGGCCGCGGGTGGTCGTCTACTGCCTGCTGAGCGAAGCGGCGGCGATCGCCCTGACCCTGCGCCCGTTCCCGGTCGCCGTCGACCGCCGGACGCTGTTGATCCTGGTGGCGCTGCTGATCCTCGGCGTCGTCCAGTCGGAGACGGGCCGCCGCGTGGAGCGCATCCGCCGCCGGGTGTCGGGGACGCCGCACATCAACATGACGTCGGTGTGGACGTTCGCCGGCGTCCTGCTGCTGCCGCCGGTGCTGCTGGCGGTGCTGGTCTGCGGGTTGTACGCGCACCTGGCGGTCCGCAGCTGGTACCGCCTGCAGCGGGTGCCGGTGTCGAGGACGGTCAGCAACGCGGCCATCATCCTGCTCTCGTGCTACGCGGCCCAGGCGGTCCTGCGCGTCTCGGGATCGGAAGACGTCCGCTCGGCGTTCTCCCGAGGCTGGGCCGGAACGTTCGCGATCGCGGCGTCGGGAGCGACGTTCTTCGCGGTCAACGCGCTGCTGGTGCTCCCGGCCCGCCGCGAGATCGGCCGGACACCGGAGGCGTTGTTCGGCACGTGGTCGGACAACGGCCTGGAGGCGGCGACGCTCTGCCTGGGCGCGCTGAACGCGGTGGCCTTGGCGATCCTGCCGGGCCTGGTGGTGCTGGTGCTTCCACCGTTGCTGCTGTTGCACCGCACGGTGCTGGTGAAGCAGCTGGAGGTGGCGGCCCACCGCGACGAGAAGACGGGCCTGTACAACACGAGCGGCTGGCACGCGCTGGCGGAGCGAACCCTGGCGGCATCCGCGCGCCAGCACACGACGTTCGGCTTGCTGATGCTGGACCTGGACCACTTCAAGCAGGTCAACGACACGTACGGCCACCTGGCGGGCGACGCGGTGCTGCGAGCGGTGGCCGAGGCGATCATCGCGGCGGTCCGCGGCCGCGGCGACGCGGTAGGGCGTTTCGGCGGCGAAGAGTTCGTGGTGCTCTTGCCGGGCATCGCCCACCCGGACATCGGCGCGGTGGCAGAGCGCATCCGCCGAGCCATCGCGACCCTGAAGGTCCCGGCCGGCCAGCTGTCGATCACGGGCCTGTCGACCTCGATCGGCATGTCGGTCTACCCGAAGGCGGGAACGTCCCTACAGCGCCTGCTGGACGCCGCGGACACAGCGCTCTACCACGCAAAAGCAACCGGCCGAAACAAGGTGGTCCACGTAGCGGACCTGGTCTGATCAGGCGATCTTGTGCCGCCGCCCGGCATCGAGGCCCAGCATCGCCAGAAGCTCGGCACATTCCCGCACATCGGAGGAGTGCCCGGCAACGGTGATGACGGCCCGATCATTCTGCTCAGCGAGCCGTACGGCCTCCTCGGCCCGAATAACGCCCATCCGGCTGTCTTCATCGTTGGCGGTCGAGCTGCCGTTGGAACGGGCCCAGGTCATCTGGCCACCTACTTCCGACTCCGCGGGTGCAGAGCCATGGTCGGGCCCCCAGCATGACACTCACAAAAATTTCACCCACAAGTGGGCCCCATCACAAGCCCTCGAACACGAGGAGTGGAGGCCTTTGACGAACTATCCGCCCAAGTGGGCTAGGCGGCAGGAGTCGCAGGTAGACACACAGTTGATCGGCTGTCCGGACGGGGGTTGAGGGAGGGAGGTGCGGCGCTGGGGAGGCGTGCAGCGATGTGGGCTGGGGCGGCGGGCGCGGCGGGGTGGACGGGTCGACTCGCGTGCCCGGACAGTCGACTCGCATACTCGGACCGTCGGCTCACGCATCTGGACGGTCGGCTCGCGTACCCGAACTGTCGGCTCACGCATCCGGACCGTCGGATCACGCATCCGGACCGTTGGCTCACGCACCTAGTGGGTTCCTTAGCCCTTCCGGCACCCCGAAGCCCTGATTGTGACTACGGCCGACAGCACCGCGTCAAGGCGGGAAAGCGTGCCTTGACCCGGCACTGCCGGCCGTGTTCTGGCTTCGGATCGGGGTGCGGGAGGGTCTGGGTCCTCGTCGGTGCGGGTACGCGCGTTGGCTCGCCTGCGGAGCGGCGCGCCAAGCGCGGCGGTGAGGGTAGCGGCGCAGGCGGCGGCGCCAGCCGGAGCCGGGAAAGGGGGCGAGGGGCGAAGCCCCAAAGGCGGGGGTCCGGGGGCGAAGCCCCGGAGAGAGGGGCGAAGCCCCAGAGAAAGCGGGGTCCAGGGGGCGAAGCCCCCGGAGGAAGAGGCGAAGCCGCACCAAGGCAGGGTCCCGGGGCGAAGCCCCCGGGGAGGGGGTCCAGGGGGCGAAGCCCGCCTGGCGGGGGTCTGGGGGTTCGACCCCCAGAAGACACGGACGAAACCGAAGAGAAGGCCGAAGCCCCGAAGGGGCGACGGCCTTCTCGAAGGTGGAGGTGCCGGGAATTGAACCCGGGTCCTCTGGCGTATCAACAGGGCTTCTCCGTGCGCAGTCCGCTACGTCTCTGCTTGGCCC
Organism: Amycolatopsis ponsaeliensis; assembly: GCF_030182635.1. Classification (NCBI taxonomy): domain Bacteria; kingdom Bacillati; phylum Actinomycetota; class Actinomycetes; order Pseudonocardiales; family Pseudonocardiaceae; genus Amycolatopsis; species Amycolatopsis ponsaeliensis. Next base: position 18,838 of record NZ_JAPZLD010000060.1, on the reverse strand, counting down.
CCTCGGTCACGCGAACAAGCCGAGGTGACGAGCCCAGCCACTGTTTGCTTCACGACAGTTCCCCGTGGCCGGGACTGCCGCTGAGCCTCCTAGCTGATGCCGGTACCCGGGCCGGAGGCGAACCCGGGCCGACAGAGACGCACTCGCTCAGGCGGCGAGGGCGTACTCGCGCTGACTGGAGTCGGCGCTTATTTGGTTGCGATGACGCTTAACGGTGGTCTCTCGCCTGCACCGGCACGCTTCTCCTGGATCAACGTCCAAAGTCGAAACCGTTCACCCCCCTTGGTGGGAACACAACCTGTACATCATAACGCGTCCCGCCATCTCTTTACTCCAGGTGGGTAGGGCCAGCCCTACCGAGGGGATGCCCGCGCGCACCATGTCGGAAGGGCCCTCGAACCGCGAGGCTTGGTTGCATCGTGGGATGAAGGGAGCCTGGTCATGGGTAGCGAGAGGCGGGATCCGCCGTTCGGTGGGTCGGTGGTGTTCCTGCTGATGAACCTGCCGCTGGGGGTCGCGGCGTTCGTCGTGCTGACGTCGTTCGCGGCGGCCGGGCTGGGGACCGCGGTCGTGTGGGTGGGCGTGGGTCTGCTCGCGCTGCTCGTGCTGGGGGTGCGGGGGGCCGCCCGGATGGAGCGTGCGCGGGTCTACGCGCTGCTGGACCGGTACATCGATCTTCCTTATCTGCCGTTGCCGGCCGATGGGCAGAAGAACAGGTGGAAGGGGCGGCTGAAGGACCCGTCGACGTGGCGGGACCTGACCTACTTCTTCGTGCTCTTCCCGCTGGGCATCATCGAGTTCGTGCTGGTGACGACGTTCTGGTCGACGAGCCTGGCGCTGGCGGGGCTGCCGATCTACTTCCGGTGGCTGCCGGACGGCGCGTACTACTTCCCGTCGTACGACGTGCGGTGGCTGGCCGTGGATTCGACGGTGGAAGCGCTACCGTGGGCAGCGCTGGGGGTGTTGTTCATCGCGTTGTCGGTGGCGCTGACCAAGGCGCTGGCGGGGATGCACGCCCGGTTGGCGAACGCGCTGCTGGGGACGACCGTGGCCCAGCGTCGTCGGATGGAGCGCTGGTGGGAAGACGCGGAAGAGAAGAACCTGGTGGCGGGATGACCGAGGCGCAGCAGCGGGAGCACCCGCGGCCGAACCCGGCTCGCACGATCGTCTACATGATCACGGGCTTCTTCTTCCGGATCCTGCAGTTCGTGCTGATCGTGACGGGCATCGCGGTGGGGGTCGGCACGGCGGTGGTGTGGGTCGGGTTCCCGATCCTGCTGGCGACGACGAGCTTCATCCGCTGGTCGGCGGACCGCGAGCGGGCGTGGATGGGGAAGATGCTGCAGGTTCCGCTGCCGCCGGTGGAGCGGCGCTCGCAGGAGGGCCTGCCGCTGCTGCGGCGCTGGATGGTGCGGCTGAGCGACCCGACGACGTGGCGTGACCTGGCGTACCTGATGGCGGCGTTCCCGCTGGCGTGCGCGGAGCTCGGGATCGCCATCGCGTCGATCGTGCTGCTGCCGATGGCGATTTGGGTGACGCCGTGGCTGGGCTGGCTGCACGGTGAGCTGGGCCTGGCGCTGCTCGGCCCGAACCGCGCGGAACGGCTGGAGCAGAAGGCCGAGCACCTGCAGGCTTCGCGGGCTCGAGGTGTCGACGCGGCCGAAGCCGAGCGGCGCCGCATCGAGCGTGACCTGCACGACGGTGCGCAGCAGCGGCTGGTCGCGGTCGCGATGAGCCTCGGGCGGGCGAAGTCGAAGTTCGACCAGGACCCGGACCTGGTGCGGGACCTGATCGACGAGGCGCACTCGGACGCGAAGCTCGCCGTCTCGGAGCTGCGGGACCTGGCGCGCGGCATCTACCCGGCGGTGCTCGGCGACCGCGGGCTGGACGCGGCGTTGTCGGCGCAGGCGGCGAAGTCGCCGATCCCGGTGGACGTGACGGTGACCGTGGACCCGCGCCCGCCGGCCGCGGTGGAGACGACGGCCTACTTCATCGTCGGCGAGACGCTCACGAACATCGCGAAGCACTCCGGAGCGTCCGAAGCGGAAGTGAAGGTGTGGCGGACCGACGACCACGTCGTCGTCGAGATCACCGACAACGGCCACGGCGGCGCCGAGGTGCGTCCCGGCGGCGGGCTGGCCGGCCTGGCCGACCGCGCCGCGACGATCGACGGCGTGATCACGGTCGTCAGCCCGGTCGGCGGGCCGACCGTAATCCGGGCTGACCTCCCTTGCCAGTGGTGAATAGGCTGGACCCCGTTCATCCACGAGCTTGGGGGCCGGATGCGGGTAGTCATCGCCGAAGACGCCGTGCTGTTGCGGGCCGGGGTGACCCGCCTGCTCGCCGACGAGGGCATCGAGACGGTCGCGGCCGTCGACAACGGGGACGACCTGCTCGGCGCGCTCAAGGAACATCGCCCTGACCTGGCGATCGTCGACGTCCGCATGCCCCCGACGTTCACCGACGAGGGCCTGCGCGCGGCCCTGGCGGCGCGCAAGGAGATCCCGGGCCTGCCGGTGCTGGTGCTCTCGCAGTACGTCGAGGAGTCGTACGCGGTGGAGCTGCTCTCCGGCGGCGCGGGCGGAGTGGGCTACCTGCTGAAGGAGCGGGTGGCGGACGTCGACGAGTTCCTGGACGCGGTCCGCCGGGTGGCCAACGGCGGCACGGCGATCGACCCGGACGTGATCGCCCAGCTGATGGCCCGCGGCCGCCGCAACCCCCTGGACGCGCTGACGGCCCGCGAGTCCGAGGTGCTGGGACTGATGGCCCAGGGCCTGTCGAACACAGCGATCGCGAACTCCCTGGTGGTCTCGCACGGCGCGGTGGAGAAGCACATCGGCAACATCTTCTCGAAGCTCGGGCTGGAAGCGAGCGCGGAGGAACACCGCCGGGTTCGAGCGGTGCTGACCTACCTCGGTCGCTGAGCGGACGGACGGTGACCAAAAGTTCCGTAAAGTGGACATAGGGTCACCCGTTCCGCGGGCGGCACCCTCCACCTCGCTCACCTACCATGAGCGGACCCACCGGAGAGGAGCACGCAGATGTCCGACGAGTCCCGCTGCGTCCGCTTCTTCGGCGGCCCGCTCGATGGCCGCGTCCAGGAGCTCGGGGACGCCGAGCCCGTGCCCGGCACCGTCATCCGGCACATCCACCTGCACGGCGGCCCGAAGATCGAGACCCGCTACGAGCTCGGCCTCACCGAGCACGGCTGGGAGTACCGCGTCACGGCGACGCAGCACGAACCCGAGCCCGACGGCCTGAGGTAGGGAGAACCCCCGCATCGACCGGGGGTGAACAGGACCCCGAAGAGGCCGGTCAGCACCGCTGTTCCCGCAGGTCGAACCGGCCAGTCTTAGCGCATGCAGACAAGCCAGGGGGTCGCACGAGGCGGCCGGGACAGGTTTCTCGACGTCGTCCGGGCGGGGGCCATCCTCGCCGTCATCGCCCAGCACTGGGTCATGCCGGTGCTCTCCTACTCCGGCGGCACCCTCGCCACCGGCAACGCGCTCGCGACGCCCGGCTGGTGGGTCGTCACCTGGCTGTCGCAGGTCATGCCCCTGGTGTTCTTCGCCGGCGGTGCCGCGAACCTCATTTCGCTGAACCGCGCGAAGTCGACGCGGACCTGGCTCGGCGCGCGGCTCAAGCGGCTGATGCTGCCGGTGCTGCCGCTGATGGCCGTCTGGCTCGTCATGCCCGACTTCCTGCGCGGTCTCGGCATCCCGCCGCAGCCACTGCAGGTCGCCAGTGCGATCGCCGCGCAGCTGCTGTGGTTCCTCGCGGTCTACGTCCTGGTCGTGCTCCTCACGCCGCTGATGGTCGCCGCGCACCGGCGCTGGGGCCTGAAGGTGCCCCTGGTCATGGGGGTCGCCGGTGTCCTTGTCGACGTCGCGCGCTTCAACGATCTCGGCTATGTCGGCTACGCCAACGCGATCTTCGTCTGGGTCGCCGTCCACCAGCTCGGCTTCCACTACGTCGAAGGCCGCCTCGGCTCGCTCACCCGCCGCGCCGCACTCAGCTTGTCGGCCGCCGGCTTCGGGATCACCGCGCTGATGGTCACCTTCGGCCCGTACCCGGCCAGCATGATCGGCATGCCGGGCGCGCCCGTGTCGAACATGAGCCCGCCGACCGTGCTGCTCGCCTTCCTCGCCGTCGGCCAGATCGGCCTGCTGCTCGCCTTCCGGCCGCAGCTCAACGCGCTCGCGGAACGTCCCGGCATCGGGAACGCGCTGAGCTGGCTCGGCGCGCGGTTCATGACCGTCTACCTCTGGCACATGCCGGCACTGATCGTGGTGGCGGGCGTGACGGTCTACGGCCTCGGCTACGAGACGCCCGCACCGGGCACGCTGCTCTGGCTCGTCATGGCACCCGCGTGGTTCGCGGTGTGCGGGCTGGTGCTGCTGGGCCTGCTGCGGCTGTTCGCGCACTTCGAGATGCAGCGCGACACCGCCGAAGTCACCGCGAGGGTGCCGCAGCTGGTCGTCGCCGGGCTGATGATCTCCGGTGGCCTGCTCGGCCTGGCCGCCCACGGGTTCGCGCCGCTTTCGGATGGCATCGCGCACGGCCCGGTGCCGTGGATCGTCCTCGCGGCGGCCGGGTTCCTCCTGGCGGGCAAGCAGGTTCCGGTGGTCGACCTGCTGGGCCGCGCCGTGGCCGTCACGGAACGGGCCGCCGTCAGGCGGTGAGCAGCTTCAGCGGGGTGTCGTGCAGGACGGCCCGCAGGAACGGCTCGCCCAGGCGATCGTCGGCCGCCCAGCCGGCGATCGCCTGCAGCTGTGTCGCATAGGAGTACGGGATGTTCGGGAAGTCCGTGCCGAGCACGACGCGGTCGGCGACGTCCGCCAGCCGCGTGGTCCAGTCCGGTGGCAGCGGCGACATCTTCTCCGCGAACGGGACCCCGACCATCGTGGTGTCCAAGTGCACCCGCGGGTACTTCGCCAGCAGGTCGAACGCCGTCCCGAACTCGGGCATCGCCGCGTGCGCGAGCACCGCCGTCAGGTCGGGGTGCCGCGCCAGGACCTCTTCGAAGACCGACAACCCGGTGAAGTCGCCCCGCAACGGACCGTGTCCACAGTGGACGACGACGGGAACGCCGGCGTCGGCCAGCGCGCCCCACACCGGCTTCAGCAGGTCGTCACGCGGGTCGTACGCGCCCACCTGCACGTGCGCCTTGAACACCCGGGCGCCGGCGCGCAGCGCACCGTCCACAGCGGACCCGGCGCCGGGTTCGGGGTAGAACGTCCCGGTCGGCACCGCGTCCGGAACCCGCGCGGCGAACTCGAGCGCCCACTCGGTCAGCCACTGCGCCATCCCCGGCTTGTGCGGGTAGACGAGCGGCGCGAAGCGGCGGACGCCCAGCGAGCGCAAGGTGTCCAGCCGGTCCGCTTCGGACGTCCGGTAGTGCACCGGCCAGTCCGTGCCGTAGTGCGTCGAGGCCCGGTCGAAGTACGCCCAGACCTTGTCCATCACCGGTTTCGGCAGAAAGTGGACGTGCAGGTCGACCAGGCCCGGCAGGCCCAGCGACGCCGCCCAGCTCGCGACGTCGGCATCGGAAGCCGGGCCGGCCGTCACTCCGTGAACCGGCCCTTCAGCGCACGGCCCATGGCCTTCCTGATGTCCCGGTCCGCGTCGCGCTTGGCGAGCGTCTGCCGCTTGTCGTAGGCCTTCTTGCCCTGGGCCAGCGCGATCTCGACCTTGACCTTGCCGTCCTTGAAGTACATCGACAGCGGCACCAGGGAGAGCCCGCTCTCCTTGGTCTTGCCGATGAGCTTCTCGATCTCACGCCGGTGCAGCAGCAGCTTCCGGGTCCGCCGGGGCATGTGGTTGGTCCACGTGCCCTGCGTGTACTCCGGGATGTGCACGTTGCGCAGCCACACTTCGCCGTCGTCGACCGTCGCGAACGCGTCCGCCAGGGACGCCTTGCCCTCGCGCAGGCTCTTCACCTCGGTGCCGACCAGCACGAGACCGCACTCGTAGGTGTCGAGGATGGAGTAATCGTGCCGCGCCTTGCGGTTCGACACGATCACCTTCTGGCCACGTTCCTTGGGCATACGACCACTCTACGTGATTCTCGAAACGACAAGCAGCTGGTTAAACTAGTGCCGGACGTACAACCGCAGCGTGACGTAACCGGTGATGGCGGAGATCACCACGGACACCGCCAGCAGGATCGGGGCCACCGGGAACAGCAGCTCCAGCGTGGTGATCTTCGGGAACACGTCCCCGGTGAACACCGAGTCGAGGAAGCCGGCCTTGGTGATGATCAGCATGATGATCCCGAGGACCGCACCGACCACGCCGGCGACCACCGCCTCCAGGAGGAACGGCAGCTGCGTGTACCAGCGCGTCGCGCCGACGAGCCGCATGATGCCGACCTCGGTGCGCCGGGTGAACGCGGACACCTGGATCGTGTTGGCGATCAGCAGCAGGGCCGCGATGGCCATGATGAGCGCGGCGCCGAAGGCCATGTTGCGGACACCGTTGAAGGCGTTGAAGACGCGGTCGAGGAACTTCTTCTGGTCGTCGACCTTCCGCACGCCCGGCTTGGTGCCGTACTCCTGCACGATCGACTCGCTGCGGTCCGGGTCCTTCAGCTTCACGTGCAGCGACGCGGGCAGCGACTCCGGTCCGGTCAGCTGGACGAGCTCCGGCTGGCTCTCGAAGATCTTCTTGAACCGGTCGAAGGCCTGGTCGCGGTTCTCGAACACGACCGACTCGACACCGTCGTTGCTCTGCAAGGAAGACCGCAGCGACTGGCACAGCGACTGCGTGCAGTTCTTGTCGGTCGCGCTGATGTCGTCGGTGAGGTAGACCGACACCTCGACGTCGGCGAGGAAGTTGGACTTCATCTTGTCGATCGTGCGCACGGCCAGGAGGCCGCCGCCGAGCATGGCGAGCGACACGGCCGTGGTCAGCATCATCGCGATGGTCATCGTGATGTTCCGGCGCAGGCCGGTGATTACCTCACTGAAGACGAAACTGGCACGCATGTCGGGGTCTGGTCCTTGTGGTCGGGGGCGTTGGCGGGGCGGGGAATGCCGGAGTCAGCGGCCGATGCCGTAGACACCGCGGGCGTCGTCACGGATCACCCGGCCGAGCTGCAGCTCGACGACGCGGCGCCGCATGGAGTCCACGATGCCGTGGTCGTGCGTCGCCATCAGGACGGTCGTGCCGGTGCGGTTGATCCGCTCCAGCAGCAGCATGATGTCCTGGCTGGTGTCGGGGTCCAGGTTCCCGGTCGGCTCGTCGGCGAGCAGCACCAGCGGCCGGTTCACGAACGCGCGCGCGATCGCGACGCGCTGCTGCTCACCACCGGAGAGCTCGTTGGGCAGCCGGTCCGCCTTGCCGTCGAGGCCGACGAGCTCCAGCACCTCGGGCACGACCTTCTTGATGGTCGGGGCGGGCTTGCCGATGACCTCGAGGGCGAACGCGACGTTCTCCGCGACGGTCTTGTTGGCCAGCAGGCGGAAGTCCTGGAAGACGCAGCCGATGGTCTGCCGCAGCCGGGGGACGCGGCGGCGGGCCAGCTTGGCGACGTCGAAGTTGGACACCATCACGCGGCCCTTGCTCGGCGTCTCTTCGCGCAGCAGCAGCCGGAGGAAGGTCGACTTCCCCGATCCCGAGGGACCGATGAGGAAGACGAACTCACCCTTTTCGATGTTGACGGACACCCGCTCGAGCGCGGGCCGCGTCGAGGTCTTGTAGACCTTGGAAACCTCTTCGAGCCGGATCACGATTCGGCATACTACCCACCGGTCTCGTGAAGCCCCGGTTGCCCGGTCCACCCGGGTGGAGCAGCGGGTGTTTGCGCACGGTGAGCGGTCGCGCGGACACCCGCTGCGCCGATCAGGCGCCCGTCTGCTTCCGCCAGCGGATGCCGGCGTCGAGGAAACCGTCGATCTCGCCGTCGAGGACCGCGGTCGGGTTGCCGACCTCGAACTCGGTCCGCAGGTCCTTGACCATCTGGTACGGGTGCAGCACGTAGGAGCGCATCTGGTTGCCCCAGCTGGAGCCGCCGTCCTTGAGCGCGTCCATCTCGGCGCGCTCTTCTTCCTTCTTCCGCAGCATCAGCCGGGCCTGGAGGACCTTCAGCGCGGCGGCCTTGTTCTGCAACTGCGACTTCTCGTTCTGGCAGGAGACGACGATGCCGGTCGGCAGGTGCGTGATGCGCACCGCGGAGTCGGTCGTGTTGACGCTCTGTCCACCCGGGCCGGACGACCGGTAGACGTCGACGCGGATGTCCTTCTCCGCGATGTCGACGTGGTCGACCTCTTCGACCTCGGGCAGCACCTCGACGTGCGCGAACGACGTCTGGCGGCGGCTCTGGTTGTCGAACGGCGAGATCCGGACGAGCCGGTGGGTGCCCTGCTCGACCGAGAGGGTGCCGTAGACGTAGGGGGCGCTCACCTTGAACGTCGCCGACTTGATGCCCGCCTCTTCGGCGTAGGAGATGTCGTAGACGTCGGTCGGGTAGCCGTGGCGCTCGGCCCAGCGCAGGTACATGCGGAGCAGCATCTCGGCGAAGTCGGCCGCGTCGACGCCGCCGGCCTCGGAGCGGATGGTGACGACGGCGTTGCGGTCGTCGTACTCGCCGGAGAGCAGGGTGCGGACCTCGAGGCCGTCGATGGCCTTTCCGAGGTCGGCGAGCTCGGTCTCGGCCTCGGCCATGCTGCCGGAGTCACCCTCGGCCTCGGAGAGCTCGTACAGCACGGCCAGGTCGTCGAGCCGCTGGCGCAGCTCGCTGACCCGGCGCAGCTCGCCCTGCCGGTGGGACAGCTGGCTCGTCACCTTCTGCGCCGCCTCCGGGTCGTCCCAGAGGTTGGGGCTCGATGCCTGCTGTTCCAGGTCGGCAACCTGGGCGCGCAGCGCGTCGAGGTCCATCACCGACTCGATTTGCGTCAGCTTGCCGGTCAGGTCCCTCAGTGCCGCGTCGAACTCATCACTCACGTTTGTCAAGGTTACGGCAAAACCCACGACCGGTTGCGAGGACCGGTCGTGGGCGCGCGAACCTCAGGCCGCGGGGATGGCGTCGAGCAGCTTCAGCGCGGCCTTGGCCTGAGCCTGGGCGAACTCGGCGACGGCCTTTTCGTACGGCCCGTCGGCCGCCTTGGTGGCCGCCTTCGCGTCGTCGAGCTGCTGGCCGTAGCTCGTCCGGGCCGAGTCGAGCAGCACCTGGCGCTGCTTCGCGGTCAGCGACGCCGCGTGCACGAGCCGCAGGATGAGCGGGCTGCGCAGGTGGTCGGGACCGGCCTCGGACGTCAGCCAGGCCTTGAAGGCCTTCTTGCCGGCGGCGGTGATCAGGTACTGCTGGCTGGAGCGCGGGCCCTGCTTGCCGAGCCGGACGAGACCTTCTTTGGACAGCGCCGGGAGCTCCCGGTACACCTGGCTGCGGGTGACGCTGAAGAAGGCGCCGAATCGCTCACCCGCTCCCGCGACGAGCTGCCCGCCGGTGGCGGGACCGTCGTGGAGCAGACCGAGCAGGGCGGCGGCTGTTGCATTCAATTCGGACACGTTCCCTAGATTCCCACTTATCGGCCGCTGTGTCCACAGTGGTCAGCAGATCTGTCCATTGTGGCTAGTGAGATCCCCTCGTTCGGCCCAATGCGACCAGGTCCACTGTGGACCCCGGACACGCTGTGCAACCACCGGGGCGGCACTTTGGTCCAACCAGCCGCACGCGAGCCGCCCCGACACGGCCAGGCAGGTGAGCCCGGCGGGCTATTCTCCTCGCTTGGCGGACTCCGGACACGCACCGCTACCGCAGGGAAACAGCGTTCACATCGTGGGATCCGCAGTGATTCGACAGTTTCGCGGAAAAGTCGGCAGTGAAACTCGTGCGAACATGACAAAAGAGGCACGTTCCCGAATTTCCGAGAACGTGCCTCTTCGTGGTAGCGGGGACAGGATTTGAACCTGCGACCTCTGGGTTATGAGCCCAGCGAGCTACCGAGCTGCTCCACCCCGCGCCGTTGTGGTACTTGAATAGATTACACGGGGTGGCCATCAGGCTTTCACCGGGGTACCCGAAGTGGCTGACCTGCGGTTACGCCACGCCCAGCCACTGGCGTGCTCCACTGAGGACCATCTGCAGGCCGTCCTCGAACCGGGCGTCGGCGTCGCCCAGCACCGCCTGACCGGCCGACTGGGCGTACCGCTCGTCGAACTCGCCCGGCATCGGCCGGACGGCCTGCTCCTCGATCACGAAGCCGACGACGAAGCAGTAGATGGTGAAGACCCCGCGACTGGCCCGCGCCTCGTCCAGCCCGGCCTCGATGCTCCGGCGCAGCGGGTGCTCGCCGACCAGGCTCATGTCGCCGAGGTAGGTCCCGGCGAAGACCTTCCCGCCGTCGCGATAGGACAGCATCATCCGCCGCAGCGCCCGCGCGGCGTACGCGGCGGCCTCCCACTCCCCGAGCGAGTCCGGCGGCCGCCGGTCCTCGACCGAATCGGCGTACATCTGCGTCGCCATCTCGTCGAGCAGCTCCTGCTTGTTCTTCATGTGCCAGTAGAGCGCCGGCGCCTTGACCCCGAGGTCGGCGGCGATCAGCCGCAGCGTGAGCCCGTTGAGGCCGGCCTCGTTGAGCAGCTTCAACCCCGAACGCGCGATGTCCTGCCTGGTCAGGGCCATGTTTTCGGTTCTCCTCGCGGTACCGGCTTGACAATTTAACGATGTTAAGGGCATCCTCGGGTCAGGTCAATTTAACGTTGTTAAGGAGCTGGGGATGAACGAGCTGAACGCCGAGGTGGTCGTCGCGGGGGCGGGCCCGACCGGGCTGATGCTGGCGAACGAGCTGGCGCTGGCCGGGGTCGACGTCGTGGTTCTCGAGCGCCTGCCCGTCCGCACGGGACTGTCGAAGGCGCTGAACCTGCAGCCGCGGACGGCGGAGGTGCTGGATCTGCGCGGCCTGCTGGGCCGGGCGGAGCAGCGGTCGTTCGCGACTGTCGCGGACGGACACTTCGCGGTGATCCCGGTGAGCTACACCGGCTGGGACACGCGGCACCCGTACCAGGTGGGCATCCCGCAGGCGCAGGTCGAAGCGGCGCTGGAGGAGCGGCTGGCCGAGCAGGGCGTGAAGGTGCTGCGCGGCCACGAGCTGACCGGCTTCGAGCAGGACGCCGCCGGCGTGACGGTCACGGCGGGCGGTCTCCGGGTGCGCGCGGCGTACCTGGTGGGCTGCGACGGCGGCCGCAGCGCGGTGCGCAAGGCCCTGAACCTGCCGTTCGAGGGAATCGAAGGCCGCGGCCACGGCGTCTCGGCGGACGTGTTGTTCCGGACGACGCCGCCGGGCGCGCCGACGGAGTGGCGGTCGATGGGCAACATGGTGACGTCGCTCAGCCCGGGCAAGTTCGTCGGCCTGATCCCGCTGGGCGAGCCGAACCTGTACCGCCTGAGCTACGGCGACCGCCTGAACCGCCCGGCCGACCTCCGCGCCGAGGTACCGGAGGACGAAGTCCGCGCGGCGGTCCGCGAACGTTTCGGCGAGGAGGCGGAGATCGAAGAGATCCGCTGGATCTCCCGGTTCTCCGACGACAGCCGCCTGGCGGCGAAGTACCGGGTGGGCCGGGTGCTCCTGGCAGGCGACGCGGCCCACATCCACTTCCCGGCCGGCGGCCAGGGCCTGAACCTGGGTGTCCAGGACGCGATGAACCTGGGCTGGAAGCTGGCAGCGGAACTACGCGGCCGCGCCCCGGCCGGTCTCCTGGACACGTACGAAGCGGAGCGTCGCGCGGTGGCGAACGGGGTTCTGCAGAACGTGGCCGCCCAGAACGCCCTGATCCCGCTGACGCCGGACCAGCTGGCGCTGCGAGCCCTGTTCCGCGACCTGACGGCGCTCCCGGAGGTCCAGCACAAGCTGTCGGGAATGGTCTCCGGTCTGGACATCCACTACGGAGCAACGGAAACCCACCCCGCGGCAGGCGCCCGCCTCCCGGACTTCAGGCTGGGGGAAGGATTCGCGAGCAGCTTGTTCCACAGTGGAAAGTTCGTCCTGCTGACGAAAACCCCGGCAACGGCCCCGCACCCGGAGGTAGTCGTAGCCGAGGTACCGGAACTCCCCTGGCCCGACCTGACGCAGGTCCTGGTCCGCCCGGACGGTTACGTGGCCTCGGCGACGGGTTCCGTGACCGGCTGGCTCGCTTGACGTACGAAGAAGCGCGGCTGGCCAACTTCGCCAACCGCGCTTCTTCTTCCGTAGCGGGGACAGGATTTGAACCTGCGACCTCTGGGTTATGAGCCCAGCGAGCTACCGAGCTGCTCCACCCCGCGTCGTAGTACCTACCTTACGCCCTCGTTTCCGAGGGGTGCAAAGCAGGTACCCCGTAGGTAACCGACGTCACCCTCCAGGCTGCGAACTCGGCGGCGGAGTGCTGGTCCCGGGCGCCGCGGTCTTGGCCGCTTCGTACTCCTTCGCCGCGGCATCCAGCGCCGCCAGAGCCGCACCCTGGTCCGTGAAGTTGCCCGACTGCTGAGCGGCCCGCAGCTTGGCGAGGGCGGACTGGATGTCCGTCACCGCCTTGTCCAGCGCCGCGTTGCCGCCACCGGTGTTGGGTGGCGTCGTGGTCGGCTGGTTCGGCGTCGTGGTCGGCGGTGTCGTCGTGGGCTGGCCCGCCTGGGGTGGCGTGGTCGTCGCCTCGCCGGTGCCGGCGCCGAAGATCTGGTCGAGGGCTTCCTGGAGCGTCGCGCCGTAGCCGACCTTCGGTCCGTACGAGACGAGCACCCGCGCCAGCTGTGGATAGCTGTTCTGGTTGCGCTGCCGGATGTACACGGGCTCCACGTAGAGGAAGCCCTGTGCGACCGGCAGCGTGATCAGGTTGCCGTAGATCGGGATGACGTTGGGGTTGTTGAAGAGCGTCCGGTCCTGCGCCACCCGTGGATCGCTCTGGAACCGGTTCTGCACTTGGACCGGACCGTCGACCTGGGTGGCTCCGGTGGCCGCGCTGGGTAGCTGGAGGACGCGGATCTTCCCGTAGTCGTTGGCATCGGAGGAGACCGACATCCAGGACGCGAGGTACTGCCGCTGCAGACCGGTGAGCGAACTGGTCAGCTGGAACGTCGGTTTGCTCTGGCCCGGCGTGTCGGCGAGGACGTAGTAGCCGGGCTGGTTGGCGGCGCCGGCCGCGGCCGGGTTGGAGCCGCCTTCGGCCGTCGGGTCCTGCGGGACGCTCCAGAACGCCTGCTGCGAGTAGAACTCCTGCGGGTTGCTGACGTGGTAACGCGACAGCAGCTCACGCTGGATCTTGAAGAGGTCCTCGGGGTAGCGGAAGTGGGCTCGCAGGTCCGGGGAGATCTCGGAGCTCGGCTTCACCAGCCCGGGGAAGACCTTCTCCCACGCGTTGAGGACCGGTTCCTTGTCGTCGATCGAGTACAGGTTGACCGTGCCGTTGAAGGCGTCGACGGTGGCCTTGACCGAGTTGCGGATGTAGTTGATCGAGCTGTTGGCCTGGCGGGCGACGCCGTTGAGCGAGTCGTTGGTGGCCGCGCCGAGCTGCGTCTGCTGCGAGTACGGGAAGTTGTTGATCGTGGTGTAGCCGTCGATGATCCACTGGATCTTGCCGTCGACGACCGCGGGGTACGGGTCGCCGTCCAGGGTCAGCCACGGGGCGACCTTGCTGACGCGGTCGCGCGGGTCGCGGTTGTACATGATCTTGGAGTTGTCCGCGATGGCGTCGGAGAACAGGATGTTCCGTTCGCCGTACTCGGCCGCGAAGGCGAGGCGGTTGAACCAGTTGTCGATCGAGACGCCGCCGGTGCCCTTGTAGGTGTAGCGGTCGGTGGCGGTGTCGTACTCGCCGGGCGCGTTGCCGGACGTGCCGCCGACGATGGCGTAGTCGGAGTCCGCGGCGGACAGTTCTCCGTAGTAGATCCGGGGTTCCTTGACCTCGATGCCCGGCTGGCCGGGAGCGGGCGACCCGGCGCCGCCGGGGTTCTGCGTGTCGCTGGTGGTGGCGATCGGGTAGCCGCCGTCGGAGTTGGCGTCCTTGACCGCGCGGTCGATCGTGTTGGCGGGCGCGGCCACGAAGCCGTTGCCGTGGGTGTAGACGAGGTGCTTGTTGATCCAGCTGGTCTGGTTGCCGGTGAGGCCCTCGGTCTTGATCTCCTTGGCCGCGACGATGTAGTCCTGCGTCACGCCGTTGACCGTGTAGCGATCGATATCGAGCTTGGCCGGGAACCCGTAGAAGTTCTCGCGCCCGACGCGCTGGGTGAAGGTGTCGGAGAGGATGTTCGGGTCCAGCAGCCGGATGTTCGACATCGTCCCGGAGTCGGCCTTGAGCTGGTCCGGCGTGGCCGACGAGTTGCCCGTGTAGGGCTGGTACTGGACGTCGGTGAGGCCGAAGGCGCGGCGGGTCGCGTCCATGTTCCGCTGGATCGAAGTCGCTTCCTTCTCGTTCGCGTTGGGCTTCACCGAGAACTGGTCGAGGATCGCCGGCCACGCGACGCCGACGAGGATGCTCGACAGGATCAGCAGCACGAGGGCGATCGCCGGCAGCTGCAGGTTGCGCAGGAAGGCACCGGCGAAGAACGCGACCGCGCAGATCACCGAGATGCACAGCAGGATCAGCTTGGCCGGCAGCACCGCGTTCAGGTCGGTGTAGGTCGCGCCGACGAACAGCGGCATGCCCCGGTCGGACAACAGCAGGTTGTACCGGTCGAAGAAGTACTCGGCAGCCTTCAGCAGCACGAAGAGGCCGACGGTGATGGCGAGCTGCGCGCGGGTCGGGCCGGCTAGCTGGCCGCCCTTGCCGGCCAGCCGGATGCCGCCGAAGACGTAGTGCGAGATGAGCGCGCCGAAGAAGGAGATGACGACGGTGATGAACAGCCAGCCCAGCAGCCAGTTGTAGAAGGGCAGGTCGAAGGCGTAGAAGCCGACGTCGTTGCCGAACTCGGGATCGGTCTGGCCGAACGAAGTGCCGTTGAGGAACAGCTGCACGACCTGCCAGTCGCCCTGGGCGGACAGCCCGGCGATGAGGCCGGTGAGCACCGGGATCCCGATGCCGAAGAGGCGGATGCGCGCGACGATCGCGGACCGGTAGCGGGCCAGCGGGTCGTCGGCGCCGGAGATCGGCACGAACACCGGGCGGGTCCGGTAGGCGATCATCAGGCTGATCGCGAGCGCGCCGCCGACGAGCAGCCCGACCGCGAAGAACAGGATGACGCGGGTGACCACCTGGGTCGTGAACACCGAACGCGCGCCGACCTCTCCGAACCAGAGCCAGTCGACGTACGTGTCGAGCAAGCGGGCTCCGAGCAGGAGCGCCAGCACGATCACCGCGGCGATGATGAGGAGGATCCGGCTCCGCCGGGACAGCTTCGGCAGGCTCACCGGGGGCCGAGTCGCCACGGTGCACGCTCCTGTCATTCGTCAGCACTTGAGCAGGGGCGCACGCGCCCCCTGATTCCCTAACTCTACGGATGCCCGGGGAAGTTCCCGGGACCCGCCCAAACCGGACTCGCGGCGTGGTCGCGCGAACCGGCCTGTCCGGCCGTCGCCCGCCACCAGGCTCCGGCGCGGACCCGCGGCCGGCGTCCGGGGTGTGGCGGGCTGACCAGGACAAGGCTCTGCAACCATGTGCGCATGGAACCGCAGCAGGCCGGAGTGGCCGCTCTCGCCCGCGAGATCGAGGAGTTCATGGCCGCGGGCGGCTGGGACCAGCCGCCGCAGCTGTTCGCGCTGGTGCCGACGGCGGCGCTGCTGGACGAGCAGCCGGAGCTGGCCGGCCAGCTCGACCGGGCGAACCCGCTGACGCCGGTGGCGCAGGAAGCGCTGCCCGACGGCGACCTCGCCGACGCGCTGGCCCGGATCGCGTGGCCCGATCTGGTGATCGGGTGCGCGCTCGCCCAGGAGATCATCGTGCTGCCGCCGGGTTCGGAGTCGGAACTGCCGGACGTCGCGGAGGCCGACGCGGACAGCCTGCGCCGCGCGGCCGCCGACCACCCGCGGCGGACCGAGGCCCGCCTGGTGGCCGCGGTCCTGCGCGAAGGCGAAGGCGCGTGCGTCATGCGGCTGCGCGGGATCGGCGGCGAGGAGCCGGTCGACGAGATCGTCGAGAGCCCCGACCTCGCCCCGAACCTCCTCGAGGCCCTCAAGGCGACGCTCCTCCCCTAGCAGGACGCCGTCGGGCGCCCCGCCTTCAGGTTGGCCAGCTGCGCGAGCGCGTCGTCCAGTGTGGACACCTTGATGAGGTTGAGCCCGTCGGGCGCGGTGGTCTTGGCCTCGGCGCAGTTGTGCTCGGGCACCAGGAAGTCGGTGGCGCCGGCCTCGCGCGCGCCGACGACCTTGAACGAGATCCCGCCGATCGGGTCGACCTCGCCGGTCTCGGTGATCTCGCCGGTGCCGGCGATGTGCCGGCCGCCCGCGATGTCGTCGCCCTTGAGCCGGTCGATGATGGCGAGGGTGAACATCAGCCCGGCCGACGGCCCGCCGACGTCCTGCAGCGAGATGTTGACGTTGAAGGGCACCTCGGCGCGGTCGGCCGCGGTGAGGCCGATGAAGCCCTCCTTGCGGTCGGGGCGTGAGGCGAGCGTGAGCGGCACCGTGCGCTCCGGCTGCCCATCCGACTGGAAGGTGATCTGCACGGTCTGGCCGGGCAGGGTGCCGGCCAGCGCGGCCCGGACGTCGGCGGCTTCGACGATCTTCTTGCCGTTCACCGTGATCAGCTTGTCGCCGGGGGCGAGCACGTGGTCGGCCGGGCTGCCGGAGACGATCTGCTTCGCCAGCACCTTGATCGGGTAGCCGAGCTTGCGCAGGGCGGCCACCTGGGCGTTCGACTGCGAGTCCTGCAGCTGCTGGATGTTCTCCTGCTTGACCTGTTCGTTCGTCTCGCCCGGCTTGAAGTACTCCTCGCGCGGCGCGAGCGCGTAGCGGCCGCTGGCCCAGAAGCCGAGGCCCTGGAAGAGCGTGACGCCGTCGTGCAGCGAGACGGTCGTCATCCGCAGCTCGCCGGTCGTCGGGTGGGTCTCGTGCCCGCTGACCTGGATGACCGGGTTGCCCGCGGCGTCGCGACCCAGCGTGTCGTAGGTCGGGCCGGGGCTGATCGCCACGAACGGCACCGGCACGACCAGACCGAGCACCACGAAGACGAGGAACAGCGAGCCGCTGACCACGAGCGTCCAGCCGCGGCGGGTCATCCGCCGGGCGTCACCGCCGGCCTCGGCACCGGGGTCCGGGCTGCTCTTCGCGGGCGCGGTCTGCTCGGAGGACTTGGTCACGCCCGACAGCGTACGGTGACCGTGTTCGCTTCTCGGTGAAGGCCACGCACATGGCGCGCTTGAGGCTTCCCGACCCGCGTACGGTGGACGCATGAGCAAACCCCCGTTCGGCTTCGGACCTTCCGATCCCGACAAACGAGGTGAGAACGACCCCTCGGAAGGCGGACAGCAGTCCGGCGCCGAGGCCTTCAACCAGCTCGGGCAGATGCTGAGCCAGCTGGGCCAGATGCTCAGCCAGGCCGGAACTTCCAGCGGGCCGGTGAACTACGACCTCGCCAAGCAGATCGCCCTGCAGACCCTGGGCAGCGCCGGCAACACCGGTGAAAGCCGCCTCGGCTTCTCCGGTGGCGACGACTCCAACGCCGCGGTCCGCGACGCCGCCCACCTCGCCGAGCTGTGGCTGGACGCGGCCACCCAGTTCCCGGCCGGCGCGACGTCGGCGGTCGCCTGGTCGCCGCGCACCTGGGTCGAGAAGACGCTGCCGACGTGGCAGCGGCTGTGCGACCCGGTCGCCCGCCAGGTGTCGGGTGCCTGGATGGAGGCGCTGCCCGCGGAGGCCAAGGAAGCCGCCGGCCCGCTGCTGCAGATGATGGGGCAGATGGGCGGGATGGCCTTCGGGTCCCAGCTCGGCCAGGCGCTCGCGCAGCTGGCGTCGGAGATGCTGACGGCGTCCGAGATCGGCCTGCCGCTCGCGCCCGCCGGGACGTCCGCGCTGCTGCCAGCGAACATCGAGAAGTTCGCCGAGGGCCTGGAGCTGCCGAACAGCGAGATCCTGGTGTTCCTGGCCGCGCGCGAGGCCGCGCACCAGCGGCTGTTCACGCACGTGCCGTGGCTGCGCCAGCGCTTGCTGGCGACGGTCGAGGAGTTCGCGCACGGCATCTCGGTGGACACGTCGGCCCTCGAGTCGCTGGCCGGCCGGATCGACCCGGCCAACCCGGCGAGCATCGAGGAAGCGATGTCGTCCGGGCTGCTGGAGCCCCAGACGACGGAGGAGCAGAAGGGCGCGCTGAGGCGTCTCGAGACACTGCTCGCCCTGGTGGAGGGCTGGGTGGACGTGGTGGTGGCCGACGCGGTCGGCGACCGGCTGCCGGGAGCGGACGCCCTGCGCGAGACCCTGCGCCGCCGCCGCGCGACGGGCGGCCCGGCGGAGCAGACGTTCGCCACCCTGGTCGGCCTGGAGCTGCGCCCCCGCCGCATGAGGGACGCGTCGAACCTGTGGAGCCTGGTGGGCGAGCGCCACGGCCTCGAGAAGCGCGACGGCCTGTGGTCCCACCCGGACCTGATGCCGACGGCGGAGGACCTGGACGAGCCGATCGACTTCGCGGACCGCGTCGGCGAGACGGGTTCGCTGGACGACCTGGACCCGATCGCGGAGCTGGAGCGCACGGAACGTTCGGAGCGCGAGCAGCGCACGGAGTCCGCCGGCGACGACACCGAGGACGGCGACAGCAAGAACTGAGCAGTACCCGGACCGGGGGGGGGGGGGGCCCGCCCGCCCCCCCGCGGGCCGGCGCCCGGGGGCGCCCCCCCCCCCCCACGGCGGATCTCAGTCCAGCTGGGCCAGCTGCTCCCGCAGCGTGTCCAGCCCCATCCCGCCCAGCCGCAGCGCCTGCATGTGGAACCGCTTGATGTCGA
>NZ_JAPZLD010000059.1:0-65340 GCF_030182635.1 Amycolatopsis ponsaeliensis | reverse complement strand
GGTGGGGGGGTGCTCCTCGACCCGCGGGGGGGGGGCCCGGCGGGGGGGGGGGGCCCCCCCGCGCCGCGCGGCCCCCCCGCCGCCCGCGACTCTCGTGGGGGGGGGGGGCCCCCCCCCCCCCCCCCCCCCCCCCCCCGAGACCCCCCGGGGTCAGCTCGTGGCCGCGACCCCCTGCCGCGCCCGGAGGTCGAGCTCGATCTGCTCCAGCGAGCGTCCCTTCGTCTCCGGCACGAGCCACTTCGTGAGCACGAAGAGCACCACGTTGATGCCGGCGAACAGGAACATCGAACCGCCGATGCCGAGCGAACCCACGGCGGAGATGAGCGGGAACACCGCGCTCACGATGCCGGTCGCCGACCAGAGGACCACGCTGCTGAGGCCCATGCCCGTCGCGCGGTACTTCAGCGGGAACACCTCGGCCATCATCACCCAGACGACCGCGCCCCAGCCGAGCTCGTACCCGACCAGGTACAGCACCATCATCACCAGCATCAGGATGCCGCGCGTGCTGGTGTCGTGGACGTTCAGCACGACGAGCCCGGCCGCCACCAGCGTGATCACCATGATCACGTTGCCGATGAGCAGCAGCGGCTTGCGGCCCCAGCGGTCCACCACGAACACGACCCACGCGGTGAACAGGAACTTCGTGACGCCCAGCAGCACGCCGGACAGCAGCGCGGCCTGCGTGGCGAACCCGAGGCCGATCAGCATCGTCGGGAAGTACGCGTTGATCGCGTTGACGCCGCTGAACTGCTGGCCGACCGCGAGCAGGATGGCGACGATCATCATCGGCCGGACGAAGCCCGAGAACAGGTCGCGGAACCGGGGCTTGGCCTCGGTGTCCAGCTGGATGACCTCGCGGATGGTCGCGATCTCTTCGTCGAGGTTCACGGTGTTGCCGTGCGCGCTCGCCAGTACCCGCCGGGCTTCCTCCTCCTGGCCGTTCTTGAGCAGCCAGCGCGGCGTCTCAGGCAGGAAGGCCAGCCCGACGAGCAGGATCACGGCGGGCACGATCGCGCCGGCGAACATCCAGCGCCACGCGGAGATCGGGCCGAGCCAGTAGCTGGTCAGGAACGCGATCAGGATGCCGAGCACGATGAAGATCTGGTTCAGCGCGCCCATCGCGCCCCGCAACCGGGCGGGCGCCAATTCGGACAGGTACGTCGGCACGGTCGACGACGAAAGGCCGATGCCGAGACCGATCACCAGCCGCGAAATCACGAGCAGCGCGAACGTCGGCGAGAAGCTCGCCGCCAGCGTGCCCACGATGACGATCGCCGCGGCGACCATGATGGTGCGCCGCCTGCCGAGTGCTTCGTTGATGCGACTGGAGAACAGCGCGCCCACGATGGCACCGACGGACAGGCTGGCGGTGATCACGCCCTTGTCCCAGGCGGTCAGCGACCAGGCTTTCCCGATGAACGGGAGCACCCCGGAGATCACGCCCAGGTCGTAGCCGAACAAGATGCCGCCGAGCGCGCCGAAGAAGTACAAGGTGGTTCGGCTGATATGCCGCGCCGGGGCTGTCTGCGTCATTGCGAGGTCGCCTCTTTCGTAGGTCCAGTCCAGCCAGCGGCCACCACACTCACACGCCGGAAAAAACCGGGCAAGACAGTCGTTGATAACGATTCAGAAACGTGATCGCTGTTCACATATGTGATACCGCTTGGCGCACAACGTTGCTCCATCCGCCACACCCTCCTTTCCGGTCGTGAATCGGTACACAATGGACACGCTCGGCCACCGTCCCCGGTTCATCGATTCCATTGTGGACGGTGCATCGCAGGCGAAATCGTCGAAGCCGTTTCGCCTGGTCCGACGCCCTGCCGATGGACCTTTACACCGTCCCGCGCGCGGGTCTACCTTCCTCTGGAAGCGCTCCCAGAATCCTGGAGGCAGACGTGCGAAACTCGCAACCCCGTTCCCTCAGACGACTCTTGGCGGGCACGCTCGCCTTCGTCGTGCCGGCCGCCGTCGCGGTCACCGTCGCCGCCGCGCCGGCGTCCCCCGCCGCCGTCGCGGCCACCACGTGGCGCAACGCGGAGATCGGCGGCGGCGGGTTCGTCCCCGGCATCGTCTTCAACCAGGCCGAACCCGGCCTCGCCTACGCCCGCACCGACATCGGCGGCGCGTACCGCTGGAACACCGCCACCGGGCGCTGGATCCCGCTGCTGGACTCGGTCGGCTGGACCGACTGGGGCCACAACGGCGTCGTCAGCCTGGCCACCGACCCCGTGGACCCGAACAGGGTCTACGCCGCGGCCGGGATGTACACCAACAGCTGGGACCCGAACACCGGCGCCGTCCTGCGCTCGGCGGACCGTGGCGCGACCTGGCAGGCCTCGGCGCTGCCGTTCAAGCTCGGCGGCAACATGCCCGGCCGCGGCATGGGCGAGCGGCTCGCGATCGACCCGAACCGCGACAGCGTCCTCTACCTCGGCGCTCCGAGCGGCAACGGCCTTTGGCGCAGCACGGACTCCGGCGTCACGTGGGCGAAGGTGACCGCCTTCCCCAACCCGGGCAACTACGCGCCCGACCCGAGCGACCCTTCCGGCTACTCCAGCGACAACGAAGGTGTCACCTGGGTGACGTTCGACCCGTCGACCGGCACCCGCGGCAACACCACGCAGACGATCTACGTCGGCGTCGCGGACAAGGCGAACACCGTCTACCGCAGCACCGACGGCGGCACGACATGGGCGCGGCTGGCCGGCCAGCCCACCGGGTTCCTGGCGCACAAGGGCGTGCTCGACCCGGTCGGCGGCTACCTCTACCTCGCCACCAGCGACACCGGCGGCCCGTACGACGGCGCGAAGGGCGACGTCTGGAAGTACGCCACGAAGACCGGTGCGTGGACGCGGATCAGCCCGATCGCCTCCGACAGCGCCGACGACTACTTCGGCTACAGCGGCCTGACGATCGACCGCCAGCACCCGAACACCCTGATGGTCGCGACGCAGGTGTCGTGGTGGCCGGACGTCATCTTCTTCCGCAGCACCGACGCCGGTGCCACCTGGACCCGGATCTGGGACTTCACGAGCTACCCGGACCGGTCGCTGCGCTACACCCAGGACATCTCCTCGGTGCCGTGGCTGACCTTCGGCGTCCAGGCCGCTCCCCCGGTGCCCTCACCCAAGCTCGGCTGGATGACCGAGTCGGTGGAGATCGACCCGTTCGACTCGAACCACCTGCTCTACGGCACCGGCGCGACCATCTACGGCACCTCCGACCTGACGAAGTGGGACAGCGGCGGGAAGATCACGCTCAAGCCGGTCGTCGGCGGCCTCGAGGAGACCGCGGTGCTCGACCTGATCAGCCCGCCGTCGGGCGCGCCGCTGCTCTCCGGGCTCGGCGACATCGGCGGGTTCCGGCACGACAGCCTCGACGCCGTCCCCTCGACGATGTTCACTTCGCCGGTGTTCACGACGACGACCAGCCTGGACTACGCCGAGCTGAACCCGGCCACGATCGTCCGCACCGGCACGCTCGACCGGACCGCCCGGCCGAACGACAACCGCGTCGCGTTCTCCACCGACGGCGGCAAGAACTGGTTCCAGGGCGCCGAACCAGGCGGTGGCGCCAGCGGCGGGACGGTGGCCGCGGCCGCCGACGGCAGCCGCTTCGTGTGGAGCCCGGACGGCACCGGCGTGAGCTACTCCGTGGGCTTCGGCTCGTCGTGGACGGCGTCGGCCGGCATCCCGGCGGGCGCGGTGGTCGAGGCCGACCGCGTGGACCCGAAGCGGTTCTACGGGTTCGCCGCGGGCCGCTTCTACGTCAGCACCGACGGCGGCGCGAACTTCACCGCGTCCGCGGCCACCGGGCTGCCGAGCGGCTCGGTGCACTTCAAGGCGATGACCGGCGTGACCGGCGACATCTGGCTGGCCGGCGGCTCCGGCTCGACGTACGGTCTGTGGCACTCGACCGACTCCGGAGCGTCCTTCACGAAACTGAGCGCGGTCACCGAAGCCGACAACATCGGGTTCGGCAAAGCCGCTCCCGGCCGGACGTATGCGGCGTTATACACCATTGCGAAGATCGGTGGGGTGCGCGGGATCTTCCGGTCGGACGACGCGGGTGCGTCGTGGACGCGGATCAACGACGACCGGCACCAGTACGGCAACATCGGGGCGGCGCTGAGCGGGGATCCGCGGGTGTACGGCCGGGTGTACGTGGGCACGAACGGGCGGGGCGTGATCGTGGGCGAGTCCGGCGGTGACCAGCCGCCGCCCACGACGACGACCACCGCCACGACTCCGACCACTCCCCCGACGACGACCACGCCGGTGCCGGCTTCGTCGTGCACCGCGGCCTACACCGTCACGAACCAGTGGCAGGGCGGTTTCCAGGCCGGGGTGAAGGTCGGGAACACCGGGACCGCGCCGGTGAACGGGTGGACGGTCACCTGGTCCTTCGCGGACGGCCAGCGCGTCACGCAGGCCTGGAACGCACAGGTGACGCAGACCGGCGCGGCGGTGTCCGCGCTCGACGCCGGCTGGAACAAGACGATCGCGGTGGGCGGCAGCGCCGAGTTCGGCTTCACCGGTACCTCGGGCACCACCAATGGAAAACCCACCGCGATCAGCCTCAACGGCCAGGCCTGCACGACGACCTGACGGCAGCACGGGAACGGGGCGGCGGAAGGATCCGCTGCCCCGCCCCGCACGGCCGGTCCCGTCAGCCGGCCGCGAGGAAGTGGGCGCGGATGCCCGCGCCGAACGCCGTCGGCGTGCCGTCGTAGGACGTGATCAGCGCGGGGCCGGACGTGCAGGGCCAGGTGTTCCAGGTCCAGCCGAGGTAGGAAGCCTGGTGCCGGTCGAACCAGTCCATCAGGCCGGTGACGTAGCCGCTCGCGCAGTCGTTCTCGCCGATCTCCCCGGCCACCAGCGGCACGGCCGCGGCGACCGGCGCGAGCTGACTGTCCCAGCAGGACGACGAGCTGCAGGTGTTGAAGTTGTACGAGTGCCAGGACGCGACCAGGTTGCCGGCCGGGTCGCTCGGCTTGTACTGCAGCCACCCGGTGAGGTCGTTGGAGTAGGCGAGGCCGCCGAGCATGATGACGTTGGTGGCGCCGGTCGCGCGCACCGCGTTCACCAGCGTCTGCATGCCCGCCACCGGGTAGCCGATGCCCGTGCACGCGGAACCGCCGTCACGCCAGCACGTCCACGCCTGGGCCGAGCCGGACACCGCGCGGTCGAGGTAGGGCTCGTTGAACAGGTCGAGGATCGTGGCGTCGTCGCCCTTGAACGTGTTCGCGACCGAAGTCCACAGGTCCACCGAGTGCTCGGTGTCGGTCATCGGTTTCTGGCAGGTGGCGTTGACGTCGCTGCACGCCGAAGAGTTCCCCGTGTAGACGCCGTGCGTCCAGTGCAGGTCGAGGATCGCGACCAGGCCGTTCTCGTGCAGCAGGTCCACATAGGACTTGATGGCCGCGCGATACGTGGCTCCGGCGTACCGCGGGTCCACGTTGGACAGCCCCAGCCAGCAGTCCTCGTTGAAGGGCACGCGCACGACGTTCGCGTGCCAGCTCTTGATCGCGGCGACCGAGGCCGCGTCCATCGGGCCGTCGAAGAGGCCGTTGCCCTGCACGCACGCGAACTCCCCGCCGGAGCGGTTCACCCCGCGCAGCGTCACCGGCGTGCCCGCCGTGTCGGCCAGCCGGTTGCCGGAGACGTGCAGCTTGGGCGCACCGCCGGGCGGTGGCGTCGTGGTCGTGGTGGTGGGCTGGGTGATCGGCGTCGTCGGTGTGGTGGTCGGCGGCTGCGTGCCGCCGCACGGTTCGCCGTTCACGCTGAACGACGCCGGCGCCGCGTTGGCCCCGCTGTAGCCGAAGTTCGCGCCTGCGGTGACGGATGCGTTCGGGGCGATCGTGCCGTTCCAGGTCGCCGGGGTGAGCGTGACGGTCTTGCCGGACTGCGCCCACGTGCCGTTCCAGCCCTGCTGCAGCTGCTGGTTCCCGGTGTAGCTGTAGCTGATCCGCCACCCGGACAGCGGCGCCGTCCCGAGGTTCTTCAGGCTGAGGTTGGCGGTGAAACCGCTTCCCCAGTCGTTCACGGTGTAGCCGACCTCGCAGGCCGTCGCCGCCGCTGCGGGCGATGGTGTGCCCAGCGTGAACGCCGTCGTCGCGCCGACGACGGCGAGCGCGCTGAAGGCGCCGAGCAGTGCTGGTCCGGAACGCATCGATCACTCCCTCGGTACAGGACGGAAACCGTGAGAGCGCTCCCAGCAGCGCTGGACAGTACCCGGCCTCCTCGGGCGCTGTAAACCCCGCGGTGATCTTCGGCAAGGATTCCCGGAATCCACTCCAACGGCCGCATCCGGTGGCGCCGGCCGGTGGCACAGCGCGACCACAGGATGCTTTGCCTCCCAACGGCTTCGGCCGTTCAGGAGCGTTCAGTTCCCGCCGGGCCCGGCGGGGGCACCCGAAAACGGACCACCGGATCGGCTCGCGTCCGGGTCGCGCTTTACAACGACGACACGCGGGGGTTACCTTTCCGGCGGCTGGAAGCGCTCCCATGCCAGGTCGCCTCATCCGAACGCGGCCACCACCCAGGGGCGCCGTGGCGTGAGCCGCGGCGCCCCTGTCCGCGTCCCGGGAGGCCCCGATGCACAGGTTCGCCGCCGCCCTCGCCGGACTCTGCCTCGCCGCCGCCGGCACCACCGCGGTCGTCGCGGCCGGGCCGGCCACGGCCGCGCCCGCCTGCCAGGTCGGCTACCACGTCAACCAGTGGCAAACCGGGTTCACCGCCGAGATCACCGTGACGAACGGTGCCACCGCACTCACTTCCTGGGCGCTCACCTGGCACTACGCCGGGAACCAGTCCGTGACGTCGGCCTGGAACGCCACCGTCCGCCAGTCCGGCGCCGCGGTCACCGCCGAGAGCCTGCCTTACAACGCCGCGCTGCCTGCCGGCGGTTCCGTTTCGTTCGGCCTGCAGGGCACCTCCAGCGGGACCAACGCCGACCCGGCGGACTTCGCGCTCAACGGCGTCGCGTGCGGGGACACCGCTCCCCCCTCCACGACACCGCCGACGACTCCGACACCCACGACCACCGCGCCGCCGCCCGCCGGGTGCGCGGACGCGGCGTTCTGCGACGACTTCGAGCAGCAGACGGGCGGCGCCCCGGCCGGCCGGTGGACCGTCGGCGCGGCGAACTGCCAGGGCACCGGCACGGTCACCGTCGACACCGCCGTCGCGCACTCCGGCACCCGCTCGGTCAAGGTCGCCGGGGGCGGCGGCTACTGCAACCACGCGTTCTTCGGCACGAGCGTGCCCGGCTCCGGCGTGCTGTACGGCCGGTTCTGGGTCCGCCACACGACGTCGCTGCCGTCCGGGCACGTCACGTTCATGGCCCTGCGCGACACCGCGGACGGCGGCCGCGACCTGCGGGCCGGCGGGCAGAACCGGGCCCTGCAGTGGAACCGCGAATCCGACGACGCCACGCTGCCCGCGCAGAGCCCGGCCGGCGTCGCCCAGAGCGTCCCGCTGCCGACCGGCGCGTGGTCGTGCTTCGAGTTCGCGATCGACGGCGCGGCCGGGCAGCTGCGGACGTGGCTGGGCTCGGCCGAGGTGCCCGGGCTGGTCGTCGACGGCGTGCCCACCCCCGACGTCGACCAGCAGTGGCTCGCCCGTGCCTGGCACCCGGCCGTGACCGACCTGCGGCTCGGCTGGGAGAGCTACGGCACCGACGCCGACACGCTCTGGTTCGACGACGTGGCCATGGGCACCGGCCGGATCGGCTGCTAGGCCGCGACGATCCGGTCGATCTCGGCCAGCTCCTCGTCGGCGAAGTCCAGGTTCGCGGTCGCCGCGACGGTGTTCTCGAGCTGGGCGACGCTGCTGGCCCCGATCAGCGCGGACGTGACGCGGCCGCGGCGCAGCACCCAGGCGATGGCCAGCTGCGCCAGCGTCTGCCCGCGCCGCTTCGCGACGTCGTTCAGCGCGCGGATCGTCGCCAGGGTCTCCTCGGTGAGCCGGTCCTTCGTGAGGAACGGGCTGGCGCCGGCCGCCCGCGAGTCGGCGGGGACGCCGTCGAGGTAGCGGTCGGTCAGCAGGCCCTGGCTCAGCGGCGAGTAGGCGATCGAACCCACGCCGTGCTCGTCGAGGACGTCCTGGAGGCCGTCTTCCACCCAGCGGTTCAGGATCGAGTACGACGGCTGGTGGATCAGCAGCGGCGTGCCCAGTTCCTTCAGCGCGGCGATCGCGGCTTCCGTCTGCTCCGGCGAGTAGTTCGAAATGCCCGCGTACAGCGCCTTCCCGGAGCGGACCGCGGTGTCGAGGGCACCCATGGTCTCCTCGATCGGCGTCTCCGGGTCCGGGCGGTGGGAGTAGAAGACGTCGAAGTGGTCCAGGCCGGTGCGCGCGAGGCTCTGGTCCAGGCTGGCCAGGACGTTCTTGCGCGAGCCCCACTCGCCGTACGGGCCGTCCCACATCAGGTAGCCGGCCTTGGACGACACCAGGATCTCGTCGCGGTACGGGCGGAAGTCGGCGGCGTAGTGCCGGCCGAAGTTCGCCTCCGCCGCGCCGGGCGGCGGGCCGTAGTTGTTGGCCAGGTCGAAGTGCGTCACGCCGAGGTCGAACGCCCGGCGCAGCACCGCGCGCTGGACGTCGAGGGGCTTGTCGTCCCCGAAGTTGTGCCACAGGCCGAGCGACACGGCGGGCAGCTTCAGGCCACTGCGTCCCGCTCGCCGGTACGGCATGCCCGCGTAGCGGTCTTCGGCGGCGACATAGGGCGACATGGTTCTCCTCGTCGGAAGGGGGTTCTCGCGGAGTCTAGCCGCGGGTGATCAACGCGCCGGCGAACGACGCCGCGGGTGGCAACGCGGGCAGGAGCGTCGCCTGGTAGGCGTGGTAGATGTCCGGTTTACCCGCCCAGACTGCCGAAGCGGGGCGGTTCTCCGGGTCCAGCTCGTGGTGCCACGAGCCGAGCTCGCGGTCGACGAAGCACGCGTCGGCGTGAGCGCACCACTCCCGGAACCGGTCGAGGTAGGCCGTCTCGCCGGTCTCCTGGTGCAGTGTCCACGCGGCGGCGATCGCCTCGGCCACGACCCAGTGCAGGCGGGTGCGCACGACCGGCGTCCCGGCGAAGTCGGTGGTGTAGACGAAGCCCGGGCGGCCGTCGACGGCCCAGCCGTGGCGGACCGCGGTCGCGAACAGCGCTTCCGCGTCCGGTACCAGCCACTCCGGTGCGCCTGGTCCGAGCGCGCGCCCGAGGTGCACGGCCAGCCGCGCCCATTCGAAGAGGTGGCCGATGGTGGCGCCGAACGGCCGGAAGGGGTGGGCGGGCTCGTCCCGGTTGCGCTCGAGCTCGACGTGCCAGCCCGCGTCGTAGTGTTCCGGCAGCAACCAGCCGTGGGCACGGGCTTCACCGTGCACCAGGTGGTCCACAATGGACAGCGCGCGCGTGGCCCAGACCCGGTCGCCGGTGACGTCGGCCGCGGCCAGGAACGCCTCGACCGTGTGCATGTTGGCGTTGGCCCCGCGGTAGTCCTCGAGCTCGGTCCAGCCGCGGTCCCAGACGTCGGCGACGCGGCCAGGGCCCGGTTCCCAGAACCGGCGTTCGACGACGTCGAGGGCCTCGGCCAGCAGCGGTTCCGCACCCTCGGCGCCGGCGGCGACCGCGCTCGCGGCCGCCAAGACGACGAAGGCGTGCTCGTAGGCGCGCTTCTCTGACAACGTTGTCGTCGCGTACCAGCCACCGTGGTCCGGATCGCGAAGCGGGCCGGTCAGCGCCGAGACGCCGTGTGCGACCTGCTCCCCCGCGTCCACGCCCTGCAGCGACGCCAGCGCGAAGACGTGCGTCATCCGGCAGGTGATCCAGGTTTCGACCGGCCGGTCGAGGACCGGGCGCCCGGCGTCGTCGAGCCAGGCGAAGCCGCCGGCCGGGTGGGCTGCGCGGGCGGCGAAGCCGAGCAGGCGGGCGGGTTCGGCGCGCACCCAGGCGGGAACCGATGACGGACTGTCCACTCTCTGCCCTTCTCCACGGCCGGCCCGGTGATCGGCTCCCCTCGCCAAGGTAGGCCACGGCGCCGCCGGTCGTCACCGCGGGATTCCGGAAGCGACCACCACCGCGTATCCTGATCGTGAGAGCGCTCCCAGTCTTCGACGCACGCTACCCGACGAAGGGACAGACGTGACCAGGAGACGAAGTACGATCCTCGCCGCCGTCACCGTGTTGCTGGCGAGCCTGACGGCGATCCTGCTGAACACCGGCACGGCCGAAGCGCACGGCGCCTTGATGAAGCCGGGCAGCCGGACGTTCCTGTGCTGGCAGGACGGGCTCAGCTCGACCGGCCAGATCATCCCGCAGAACCCGGCCTGCTCGGCCGCGGTGACCACCAGCGGCGCCAACTCGCTGTACAACTGGTTCGCCGTGCTGCGCTCCGACGGCGCCGGCCGCACGCGCGGCTTCATCCCGGACGGCAAGCTGTGCTCCGGCGGCAACCCGGGCTACGCCGGCTTCGACCAGGTCGGCGACTGGCCGCTGACCCACCTCACCGCCGGGGCCTCGTTCGACTTCTCCTACAACGCGTGGGCCGCGCACCCGGGCTGGTTCTACACGTACGTGACGAAGGACGGCTGGGACCCGTCGTCGCCGCTCACCTGGGACTCGCTGGAGGACCAGCCGTTCCTGACCGTGGACCACCCGGCGGTGACCGGCCAGGTCGGCACGGTGGACGGGCAGTACAAGTGGACCGGCGCGCTGCCGGCGAACAAGTCCGGGCGGCACATCATCTATTCGGTGTGGAAGCGCTCCGACAGCGCCGAGACGTTCTACGGCTGCTCCGACGTCACGTTCGACGGCGGGCACGGTGAAGTGACCGGCGTGCACCAGCCGGGCAGCCCGACGACCACGCCGACGACCCCCACGAGTCCCCCGCCGACGGGCGGCTCGTGCATGGCGATGTACGAGGTGACGAACGCCTGGAGCGGCGGCTACCAGGCCACGGTGACGGTGATGAACCACGGCACCACGGCGTACAGCGGCTGGCAGGTGGGCTGGACGCTGCCGTCGGGCCAGACGATCGGCAGCATCTGGAACGGCACGCTGAGCCAGTCCGGTTCAGTGGTGACGGTCCGCAACGCCGGCTGGAACGGCGCCGTCGCGCCCGACGGGACGACGACGTTCGGCCTGGTGGTGAACGCGGCGGGGACGAACCCGGCCCAGCCGTCGCCGACCTGCCAGGGCACCTGAGGGGTCGGCAGCACCGGCCCGTCAGCGGGCGGGGCCGGTGCTGCCGCGGGTGATCAGCCGCGGCCGCGAGGCCCAGACGTCCCCGACCTCTTCGCCGGCGATGAGGTCCCGCAGCATCGACGCGGCGAGCCCGCCGAGCTCGGGCAGCGGACGCCGGATGGCGGAGAGGGCCGGGCGGACGAGGTGGCAGAGCACGGAGTCGTCCCAGGAGACGACGGAGAGATCCCCGGGCACGGCCAACCCCAGTTCCCGCGCGGCAACGAGCGCGGCGACGGCGAGGACATCGGTGTCGCAGAGGAGGGCGGTGGGCCGCGGGTGGGAGGTCAGGATTTGGCGGACGGCATCGGCCGAGGGTTCGACGCGGACGGCGGCGGCTTGGCGGGTGCGGTTTCCTGAACCGGGGGCGGGAAGAGCGCTGCGGAGATCCCTGCGGCCGCTTTGATTCCGCGCCCCGGTCGGCTGCGCACTGCCGCGGTCCCCGGAGCCAACTCCGAAACCGGTGGTCGGCTGCGCACTGCCGCGATCCCCGGAGCCACCGGAGCCGACTCCGAAACCTGCAGTCGGCCGCGCACCGCCACGATCCCCGAAACCACCGGAGCCGGCAGTCGGCCGCGCACTGCCGCGATCCGCGGAACCACCTGGCCGGACGCCAAATCCTGCAGCCGGATCCGCACCGCCACGATCCCCAGAGCTACCAGAGGGGACTCCGAAGCTGGTGGCCGGCCCCGCACCGCCGCGATCCCCCGAGCCACCGGAGCCGACTCCGAAACCTGCAGCCGGAGCCGCGCCGAAAAGCCCGCCGCGCTCCCGCCGGGCGGCGGCCTGCGGGCCGTCGGTGCCTGCGGTCGGGAACCCGGCCCGTCCGGCGCTCTCACCCGAGCCGCCGCGATCGTCGGCGCCCGCGGTCGGCCGCGCGGCCGGCCCGGCGTCCGCACCTCGGCCACCTCCGCGATTCGCAGCGCTCGCGTCGGGGAGCTCGGCGCCCCGGTGGTCTCCGATACCGCCCACCAACCCCAGCCGCCGGGCCTCGGTCGTGAATGCCTCCGCCCGCTCCCCCTCCTCCGCGAACGCCGCCGCTCCCGGGATCCGGACCACGCGCCGATGTCCCAGCGCCGCCAGGTACTCCAGGGCCTCGGCGGCGCCTGCCGTGTCGTCCACCCGGACCGAGGGCACGCCCGGGAGCCCGCCCGGGCCGCCGAGGACCACCGCCGGCAGGCCGATCCGGACCAGCTCCGCCGCGCAGTCCGGGTCCGTCAGCAGCACCCCGTCCACCTTCCGCTCCGCGCGCCAGCGCCGGTAGACCGCCAGCACCGCGTCGCGGCTGGTGGCGACCTGGACCACGAGCTCCGGCGAGAACCCGTCGAGCAGGGCCGGGACGACCAGTTCGGACGGTCCGTCGAGCACCAGCCCGATCGCCCCTGCCCGGCCGCCGGACAGGGCGCGCGCCGTGCTGCTCGGCGACCACCCCAGCTCCCGCGCGATCCGCGTGATCCGGTGCCGGGTCGCCTCCGACACGCCCGGGCGGCCGTTGAGCGCGTAGGACACCGCGCCCTTGGACACGCCGGCCTCCCGGGCGATGTCGGTGATCGTCGGACGCTTCATCGCATTCCTTCCCCGCACGAAAGCGTGTCCGCCCGGACACCCGCCGTCGCGCACCTTGACACCCGGCGGTCCCGGAAACAACACTCCGTCCGGGAGCGCTCCCAACCACGAGGGCGTGAGCCCTGGAGGGGGAGCGCATGAGGCTGATCCGAAGACGGCTGGCCTTCGTCGTCGCCGTCGTCCTGCTGGTCCTGACCGGCGGCTGCGGCCCGAGCACGCCCGAGCGCATCACGCTCACCCTGGCGACGTTCGGCGAGTTCGGCTACGACGACCTGATCCCCGGGTACCGGTTCACCCACCCCGGGATCGACGTCCGCCAGGTGAAGACCGACCAAGGCGGCCCCTACCACCAGGACCTGCTGGGCAAGCTCCAAAGCGGACAGGGCCTCGCGGACGTCCAGGCCGTCGAGGAGGGCCACCTCTCCGACGTCCTCGCGCAGTCCGCGAAGTTCGCCGACCTGGGCGAGATCGGCCCCGCCGACGTGAAACCGGGCCGGTGGCTGGAGTGGAAGTACGAGGCCGGGCGCAGCAAGGACGGCAAGCTCATCGGCTACGGCACGGACATCGGCCCGCTCGCGATGTGCTACCGCAAGGACCTCCTCGAGGCGGCCGGGCTGCCGACCGACCCCGGTTCGGTCAAGACGATGTTCGCGAACTGGGACAGCTACTTCAAGGCCGGCGAGAAGTACGTCAAGCGCTCGAAGGGCAAGGCCTGGTTCGACTCCGCGGCGCAGAACTTCAACGCCATGGTCAACCAGCTCCCGGTCGGCTACCTCGACCGCGAAGACCATTCGACGCTCGAGACGAACACCGCGCTCCGGGGCGCCTGGGACCAGGTCACCACCGCCGTGAAGCAAGGACAGTCGGCCGGGCTCACCGCCTTCGCCGAGGACGGCAACACCGGCCTGCGCCTCGGCGCCTTCGCGACGAAGGTCTGTCCTTCGTGGATGCTCGGCGTCATCGAGCAGCAGGCCGGGCTCGGCAACGCCGGCAAGTGGGCGATCACCGACGCGTTCCCGGACGGCGGCGGCAACTGGGGCGGCTCCTACCTCACCGTGCCGGCCGCGAGCGAGCACCCGAAGGAAGCCGCCGCGCTCGCCGCCTGGCTGACCTCGCCGGAGCAGCAGCTGCACGCGTTCCGGGTGAG
The DNA here is from genome assembly GCF_030182635.1 of Amycolatopsis ponsaeliensis. Taxonomy (NCBI): domain Bacteria; kingdom Bacillati; phylum Actinomycetota; class Actinomycetes; order Pseudonocardiales; family Pseudonocardiaceae; genus Amycolatopsis; species Amycolatopsis ponsaeliensis. Next base: position 51,398 of record NZ_JAPZLD010000059.1, on the reverse strand, counting down.
CGGCAACTTCCCCAGCCAGGTCGACGCCTTCACCTCGCCCGACCTGCTCAGCGAGATGAACGGCTACTTCGGCGGCGCGCTGGCCGGGCAGGTCTTCGTCGCGCAGGCCCAGAAGGTCGGCAAGCCGCAGTACAAGGGACCGGGCGACGGCAAGATCCAGGAGACGGTGGTCGCGCCCGCGCTCAAGGCGGTCGAGGGCGGCGCCGACCCGGCCGCCGTCTGGCAGCAGGTGCTGATCGGGGTGCACCGGGTGGTGCCGTGACCCCGCGGGCGGGTTTTCTTCGGGGAAGCACACCCGGCGAGCTCCTGTCGATGGTCCGGACACAGTGGACCGGCGGCGAAACCCGGTCGCGTTCCCTTTCCCCGTCCGGCACCCTGGCCTGGTGACGACTCCCGACCTCACGCCGCTCTCCGGCCATTCCGTGCGCCACCCCGGCCCAGAGGACCATCTGCCCGTGCTCGCCGTCCTCGACTCCTGGTGGGGCGGGCTCGGCGGCGACGAAGGCTCCCGGCAGCGGGCCCTGCTCCTCCCGAAGCTGATGTTCCAGCACTTCACCGGCAGCAGCTTCCTGGTGACCGGCGACGACCGGATCGTCGCGTTCCTGATCGGGTTCCTCTCACCGTCCCGGCCGGCGGAAAGTTACATCCACTTCGTCGGAGTCGACCCCGACGAACGAGGCAAGGGTCTCGGCGCCGCCCTGTACGAGCGTTTCTTCGCCTACAGCCGCGCCCACGGCCGGAGCACCGTCCGCGCCATCACGTCCCCGGTCAACAAGGCGTCGCACGCCTTCCACACCCGGATGGGCTTCGTCACCGAAGCCGGGCCGAAGGAGTTCGACGGACTTCCGGTCCAGCCCGACTACGACGGGCCGGGGCTGGACCGGCTGTCCTTCCGGAAGGACCTCTAGCCTTCCTTCGCTCGTACGCAAGGTGGAGACCCGGGCCGGACGGCGGCTGCGCGGCACCGCCCGGCCCGGGAGCCGATCACTGCACCGGCGGGTAGGCGTTCTGGACCAGCTCTTCGAACTGGGCCTGGAACCACTTGCCGGACAGCGGCGAGTTCGGCAGGGCGCCGGTCAGGTTGCCGCCGTTGGCCTGGTCGCTGCCGTGGTAGGTCGGGTCGCACATCCGGTCGAAGCCCTTGCCCTCGTCGTTCGGGATCTGCGAGCTCGCGCCGTCGGACTCACCCGGCGGCTTGATCCAGACGTAGGCGTCGAAGTGCGCCGCGGGCGACGCGGTGGGCCGCAGGCCGAGCCCGGCCCCGCTCTGGTTGCACCAGTTGCCGCGGTGCAGCCGCCGGTCGATCCGGCCGGAGTTCACGTAGCTGTCCACGGTGGACCCCGACGCGCTGCCGGGCCGGGCCGAGCCGCCCCAGCCGTTGCGGGAGGTGTCGACCAGCATGCCGATGCCGCTCGGCAGGCCCGCGGAGACGAACGCGTTGTACATCGCCGTGGCGAACGGCACCTCGGCGAAGTACGGGTTCCACTGGTAGAACGTCGCCGACCGCAGGGGCTGGCCACCGACGTTGAGGTTCGAGTCCGGCAGGTTCGGCTCGGTCAGCGGCGTGTAGTTCGCCGTGTCGCTGATGAAGCCGTCGATGCTGTTCACCCCGGCCGTCGTGCCCTGCAGCGTCTGCTTGACCAGGTTGACGAACGGGCCGAAGTTGCTGTCCCAGCCCAGCCACGCCGAGTGCGCGATGTCCAGGTAGTTGTAGACGTTGGAAATCGCGTGCAGCTTGTTCAGCGCGTACTGGATGCCCTGGGTGTAGGCCCCGGTGGACTGCGCTTCGGCGCACTTGGCCGTCGCGGTGTTGGTGATCAGGTTGGGCAGCGAGTCCGGTTCGACGACGGCCACGACCCGCAGTGGCGCGTACTTCGAGTCCGACAGGATCGAGGCGATCGGGTCGATGTACTCGCTCTTGTACCGGGCCAGGCCGCCCGAGCCGGCCTGCAGCTCACCGTTGGACGCCAGCGCCGCGCAGTCGCGGTTCGGCAGGTCGTAGACGACGATCTGGATCGTCACCGGCGTGCCGCCGCTCTGCTGGGCCAGCGCCGCGTCGAGGTGCCCGCGCAGGCCGCGCGCGCTCGACGTGCCCTCGATCGCCGCGATCCGGTCCAGCCACACGGCCGTGGACGTGTTCGCCACCTTGGCCATCTGGGAGCCGAGCGTCCCGCCCTTGGCCGCGGCGGCCGCGGTCACCGAGGCCGACCAGTCCGGGTTCACGTACCCCTTCGCGCCGGAGTACGGGTTGTCGACGTGGGTTCCCGGCGTCGGCGTGGTCGTCACCGTGGTGGGCGTCGTCGGGGTGGTGGGGGTCGTCGGGGTCGTGGGGGTGGTGGTCGTGCCGCCCGTGCTGCCGTCGCAGACGACGCCGTTGAGCGTGAACGACGTCGGGGCGGCGTTCGACCCCGAGTACTGGCCGTTGAAGCCGAGGCTCGCGGTGGCGTTCGTCCCCAGCGTGGCGCCCCAGGACGGGTTCTTCGCGCTGACGTGCTTGCCGGTCTGGCTGAACGTCGCGCTCCAGCCCTGCTGGACCTGCTGGTTGCCGCCGAAGTCCCACTGGAGGTCCCAGCCGGACGTGATCGGATCACCCAGGTTGGTCACCGTGATGTTCGCGGTGAACCCGGGCTCGTACAAGTTGGTCGCGTAGGTGACCTTGCAGCCGGAGGCGGCGACCGCCGGGCTGCCGCCCGCCACCAGCAGCCCTGCGACGACCGCGGCGGCCGTCACCGAGGAAGCCGCGGCGAGCCGCACCTTCCTCTTCGGGGACCAGAAATCACTCCTCATCGAGTGTGCTCCTTCGTGTTGTCGGGTCAGGCGCTGCAGGGGGTGGAACCGATGGCGAAGCCGCTCGGGTTGCCGGTCGAGGCGCCGGTCGCCTGGAAGCCGATCGACGTCGAGGCGCCGCCGGCGAGGTCGGGCGCCCACGACGGCGCCTTGGCGCTCGCCTGCTGCCCGGACTGCGTGACGGTGGCGCCCCACCCGCCGGTGATCTGCGTCCCGGACGGCACGGTCCAGCCCAGCGCCCAGGTCTTCAGCGGCGTGGTACCGGTGTTCTTGAGCGTGACGGAGGCGACGAAGCCGCCCTGCCACGTGTTGTCGACGTGGTAGGTGACCCCGCAGCTCACCGCGGGCGGCGGGTCCGTCGTCCCGCCACCGCCACCGACCGGCGGGATCAGGTACGGCTGGAGGATTGCTTGCTTGGCCTGGTTGACCGTGGTCCAGTCGTCGTTGAGGATGCCGCCGGTGTCGCCGGAGTTCGGGTTCCACGACCAGTACGTGAAGCTCATCCCGGTCGGGCCCGTCCCCGCGTACTTCATCAGTTCCTGCAGCCAGGTCTTGTCACGCGGGTCGGCGAGCGTGCTGCCGAACTCGCCGAGCAGCACCGGCGCGATGTTCTGCTTCTGCAGGTAGCCGAAGAAGTGGTCCCACAGCGCCGGCAGGTTCGCCGGGAACGACGGGTCGGAGAACCACGGCTGCGCGAACACCGACGTCGCGTACTCGTGGGCCGAGTAGACGAGCTTGTCCGGTTTGGACAGCCGCACCGGGAACTGGCGGGCGCCGGAGAGGTTGCCGCCCCACCAGCCGCACTGCGGGTCGCCGGTGCCGCTGACGCAGTCGACGCCCTCGACGATGACGAGCCAGTCCGGATTGGCGGACAGGACGGCGTTGCCGCCGCGTTCGGCGGCGAGGCGCCAGTCGGTCGCGGTGTCGCCGCAGCCCCAGCACGCGCCGCCGCCACCCTGGATGGAGTGCGGCTCGTTGTGCAGGTCGGCGCCGATCACCGTGGTGTTGCCCTTGTAGTGCTGGGCGAGCATCGTCCAGTCGGACAGCCAGCGGCTCTCCGGGTAGGCGCTGGTGTACCAGAGGGGGGACTGCGCGCCGGAGTCCGGCCGGTGCTGGTCGAGGATCACGCGCATGCCCTTGGTCCCGGCGTAGGCGATGATCTTGTCGAGCACCTGGAGCCCGGAAAGCCCTTGCAGGTCCGGGTTCTGGACGGCGTCGATGCTGTTCGGCTTGACGCCGGAGTCGAAGAGCTGGTTGGAATAGGGCAGCCGCAGCGTGTTGTAGCCGAGGCTCGCCATCTGGTCGAGCATGTCCTTGTAGTTGCGGCTCCACAGGCCGTGCGGCGAGTAGTTGCCGGTTTCGGCGCCGAACCAGTTGACGCCGGTCATCCGGACAGGGGCACCGGTCGCGTCGACGAGCTGGGAGCCCGACGCGTGCCAGTACCCCGTGCCGGTGCCGGAAGCCGCGGCCGCGGTGGCCGGGGACGCCGTGAGAACGGCGCCCCCGACCAGTGCGGCGACCGCGAGGGCGAGCAGTCGCTTCATCGAGTGCCTTTCAGCCGAACAGGGCGACGTGCGCGGCGAACGCCGTGGCGATCTCCGACTGCGCCCAGAACCGGTGGTAGGTGAACGTCGGTGCGGCGCCACCGTCCAGGTAGGACTGGACCTTCGGCCACTGCGGGTCGCTCTTGTAGAAGGAGCGGATCGAGGTGAACGTCGAGCTGGAGCTGATCGCGTCGCCGTTCGGCATCGTGCCGGTCCACCCGGTGGGCACGTACAGGCCCTGGTCGGTGGTGGCGTTGTAGGCGTCGTCGAACCGGTTGTAGTCCGTCCGGGTCTCCGGCACCGCGATGCCCTTGCTGTCGGTGTTCGCCGAGAGCGCCGTGAGCAGCTGCTCCCCCACGCTCTTCGCCTGGGCGTTGCTCGACCCCGACGCGTAGTAGAGCAGCGTCTTGGCCAGCGAGGCCGCGACCCCGACATCGTTGCTGTAGTTCTTCACCGTGACGTGCAGGCTCGTGTTCGAGCCCGGGCTGGTGGCGTTCCAGGTGTCCGGCGCACCGCTCCAGGTGAGGTCGGCCGGGATCTGGAAGCTCCCGCCGGAGCCGACCGTGGTGTTCGCGATCGCCCACGGGACCCACTTGTCGAGGATCTTCTTCGCGCGGGCGTCGCCGGTCGCCTGGTAGTACTCGGCGATGCGTTCCATGCCCCAGGTCTGGAAGCCGAACCACTGGTTGCTCGGCGGGTCGTGCCAGACCGGCTGCTGGTCGTAGAACATTCCGTAGAACGTCGGCGTGCCGGACGGCGGGGTGCCGTACTGGCCTTCCCAGCTGTTGGTCGCGCCGCCGGCGAGCCCGCCTTCGGACGACTGCAGCCACTGCAGGAACTCCATCTGCCGGCCGAGGCTGGTCGCCCAGTCGCTCGCCCCGGTGGCCGAGGTGACCTTCAGCCCCGGGTCGGTCGACAGCGCGTACGCGGCGAGGGGGTTCTGGTAGCCCTGGTGGGCCGCCCCGTCGCCGATGCGCCACGCCCACGCGCTCGACGAGTCCATCGACCCGCCCCAGGCGTAGTACCAGGAAACGAGGTAGTGCTCGCTGTCCTTGCCGGTGCCGGCCGCGCAGCTCGACGCGCCGACGCAGTTGCCGATCTTCTTGAAGTACTTGTCGAACAGCGAGTACCGGAGGTAGTCGCCCATCTTCGACGCCTTCTTCACGACGGCCGCGACGTCCGAGCTCTTGCCCTGCGCGGCCGCCCACTTCTCGGCCTGGAAGGCCACCTGCACGGCGCGGGCGTCCGCGTCGGGCGCGTCGGTGTACTTCCACTGCTTCGCGTACGACGAGTCGCCGGTGAACAGGTCGAGGTACCCGTTCTTGCCGCCGAACTTCAGGACGTCGCAGCTGGGCTGGGTGACCGTCTCCCAGACCGACTCCTGCGAACCGCGCTGGAAGGTGTTGATGAACGCCGGCGCGGTGTTCGTGCCGTCTTCGCAGTGGCCGAACTTGTAGATGTTGTCGACGTCGAGCAGCCAGTGCATGCCGTAGACGTCCGCCGAGCCGTAGGCCGCCTTCAGCTCCGCCGCGATCGGGTCGGCGCCGACGGACACGCCGGACTGCAGCTGCGACGGGTAGGACTTCGGGCTCGGGTACTCGGCCGCGTAGGTGGCGGGCTTGCTCGCGTTGTAGCCGGAGTTGCCCGGCTGGTCGGCCGCCGACGGGATCGCGTACGTCTCGATCGACGTCCAGGCCTGGTTGAACAGCGACCAGTCACCGGTGATCCGCCCGTAGGACGCTTCCAGCCACAGGTAGTAGCTGAACGCCTCCGACGTCGTCTCGTGGCCGTGGTCCGGCGCCTCGACGATCAGCGTCTCGATCGAGTGGTAGGGCACCAGGATGTTCCCGAACTTGCGGAAGTAGCCGTTGTTCGGATCCTTGATCTTGTTGTACTGGGTCAGGAACGCGAGTTCGTAGTCCGAAGTGGACGACGAGATCTCGTTCACCGTCACCGTGGCCGCGGTGTAGCCGCTGCTGCTCGCGGTGAAGGTCGCGCTGCCCAGCGCTCCCCCGTTGTCGGCGCTCTTCACGGTGACGTTCTGCGGAGTGCTCCAGTTCGTCGACGTGAAGGTGAGCGTCGCCGGAGTCGCGGTCAGGTCCGTGCTGCCCGCGGTGCGGGCGACGCCGACGGTGACCGAACCGGTGGGCGCGCCGGCGAGGGTGACGGCGAACGTGGCCGTCCCGCCCTGCTTGACCTGCGCGGTCGCCGGCGCCGCGACGATCGTGGGTCCGGAAAGGACCTTCACGCTCACCGGGCTCGACGTCGTGGCCGCGTTCTTGTTGTCGTAGGCCTTGGCCGTGATCGAGTAGGTCCCGGCCGGCACGTTCGCCCAGCTGCCTTCGAACGGCGAGGCCGTGTCGGTGGCCAGGAGCGTGTCGCCGGCGTAGAACTCGACCTTGCTCACCGTGCCGTCGCTGTCGGCGGCGGTGGCGGCGAGCGGGATCGTGGCCGGGGCGTAGTAGGTGCCGGACGACGCCGGCGACGTCAGGCTGACGGTGGGGGCCTTGTTGGCGCCGGTGCACGCGGTGCCGTTGACGGAGAAGTCGGTGGGCGGGCGGTTGGCGGAGCCCTTCGAGCCGTTGAAGCCGAAGCTGGTGCTCGCCCCGGTGTCGAGGTGGCCGTTGTAGGAGAGGTTCGTGGCAGTGACCGCGGCGCCGCTCTGGGCGAAGGTGGCGCTCCAGCCCTGCTGGACCTTCTGGCCGTCGAGGAACGTCCAGCCGACCTTCCAGCTGTCGAGGGCCGCACCGTCGTTGCGCAGCGAGACGTTGGCGGTGAACCCGGTGTCCCAGTCGTTGGTGGTGTAGGTGACGGTGCAGGCGACGTCGGCGGCGAGCGCCGACGAGGGGACGACCAGCGCGGCGGTGAACGCGACCACGGCCGAAGCCAGGGCCAGCGCGCGGCCGCGTAACCAGCGCGTTCGGCGCACACGGCGCCATCGGGGAGAGGAACGCATGGCTTCGGAACTCCTTTGTCCGTAGGGAGCCAGCGATCTGGGAGCGCTTCCAGGCGCAGACGGTAGCCAGCCGGAAACGTGGATGTAAAGAATCGAGTCAGAAGGACACCGCGGGCGAAGACGTCACATTTGCGCGCCCGGCGAACAAGGACCCGCTGAACACTCCTGAACAGCCGCGGCCGATGGTCGCCCCATCACTCGAACGGCCCAGCGAGTCGGTCACACAGCGTACTAAGGAAACGCTGTTTAGCGCCGAAGGCATGCACCTCAGGCGGGATCGCTCCCAGCCACCGGCGCCCGCGGTCGTGTCGACCCTTCAATCACGCGAGTCGACTCTCCAATCACGCGTGTCGGCTCCCCGATCACGCGAGCCGACCCTCCAGGCACGCGAGCCGACCCTCCGGGTACGCGAGTTCGCCGGCCGGGCCCGTGCAGCAAGGGTCGACACGCGTGATCAGGAGGTCGACACGCGTGATTGGAGGGTCGACACGGGGTCAGCTCGAGGCGCGGACCGCCAGGGAGACCGGGAGGATCTGCTGGCGCGGCTTGAGGCTCTGGTCGTCGAGCAGCTGGAGCATCGTCTCGACCATCGCGTGGATCTGCTCGCGCGGGTCCTGGTGGACCGACGTCAGGGGCGGGTCCATCGCCGGGGCCAGCGTCGCGTTGTCGTCGAAGCTGACCACCGCGACGTCCTCGGGGATGCGGCGGTTCGCCGCGTCGAGGGTGCGCAGCGCGCCCACCGCCATCATGTCGCTCGCGACGAACACCGCGTCGAGGTCCGGGTGGCGGGTCAGCAGCGCGGACATCGCGTTCGCGCCGCCGGACAGCGTGAAGTCGGCCTCTTCGGCCAGGTCGGCGGGGTCGAGCCCGGCGTCAAGGAGGGTCTTGCGCCAGCCGGCGAGCCGGTCGATCGGGGCGCTCTGGTCCTGCGGCCCGGCGATGGTGCCGATCCGCCGCCGCCCGGCCGCGACCAGGTGCTCGACCGCGAGCCGGGCGCCGCCCTCGTTGTCGAAGTCGACCACGTGCACGCCGCGGCGGATGCCGGCCGCCTGGCCGCCGAACACCACCGGGATGCGCAGCAGCCGCAGCGCCTTGGGCAGCGGGTCGGCCCGGTGCGGCGCGAACACCAGCGCGCCGTCGACGTGCCCGCCTTCGAGGAACCGGACGGTCCGGCTCAGGTCTTCGCGGATGTCGCTGAAGATCAGCACCATCTGCCGGCCGACGTCGGCGAGCTCGCGGTAGCCGGCGCGCATGACGGCGGCGCGGTACGGGTCGTCGAGCAGCCGGGACTCCGGCTCCGACAGCACCACCGCGACGGCCCCGGTGCGGCGGGTGACCAGCGAACGGGCCGCCTGGTTGGGGGAATAGCCCAGGTCACGGGCCGCGGCGTGGACCTTCTCGCGTGCCGCCGCGCTGACGTACGCGTCGTCGTTCAGCGCGCGCGACGCCGTCGACCGCGACACGCCGGCGAACGCCGCGACGTCCTCCAACGTCGGCCGCTCTTCATCCCCTGCTCGAGGCCCCACGCCTACCGCCCTCGCTCCCACGACCACCCTGACGTCGACAGCTTAACCGGCACTCCCGCACGCGGTCCGGGAGCGCTCCTCGCAGGAAACGCTCCGGTTACGACCCCTTGACACCGGTGAAGCCCCCAACCAGACTCTGCGACACCTGGGAGCGCTCCCAGTCGGGCTCCCAGCAGTGAGAGCGCTCATTCCCGTCAACAAGGTGGTTGAACACGTGAGAACGATCCGGAACGGCCTGGTCCTCGCACTGGGCATCACGATGACGGCGCTCGGCGCCACGGCCTGTGGCAGCGGCGGTGACGAAACCCCGCCGGCAGCGGCCCCGAACGAGCACGTGGACCTGACGCTGTCGACGTTCACCGAGTTCGGCTACGAGGCGCTCATCCCGGAGTACGAGCGGCTGCACCCCAACATCAAGATCACCCACCGCAAGACCGGCCAGGGCGGCCCCTACCACGAGGAACTCGTCACCAAGATGGCCGCGGGCTCGGGCCTCGCCGACGTGACGGCGCTCGAAGAGGGCCACCTGTCGGACTTCCTCGACAAGGGCTCCAAGTTCAACGACCTGAGCAAGATCGGTCCGGCCGACGCCTCCCCCGACCGCTGGCTGAACTGGAAGTACGAAGCCGCCAAGACCAAGGACGGCAAGCTGATCGGCTACGGGACCGACATCGGCCCGCTCGCCATGTGCTACCGCAAGGACATGTTCCAGGCCGCGGGCCTGCCGACCGACCCCGAAGCCGTGAAGCCGCTGTTCGCCACCTGGGACAGCTACTTCGCCGCCGGCGCCGACTACGTCTCCAAGTCCAAGGGCAAGGCCTGGTTCGACTCGGCCGCGCAGAACTTCAACGCCATGGTCAACCAGCTCCCCCAGGGCTACATCGGCAGCGACGACAAGCTGGCCGTCGAGAACAACCAGGGCATCAAGGACGCCTGGACCAAGGTCACCGACGCCGTCGCCAAGGGCGAGTCGGCCAAGCTCACCGCGTTCAGCAACGAGTGGAACACCGGCTTCAAGCAGGGCGCGTTCGCCACGAAGGTGTGCCCCGCCTGGATGCTCGGCGTGATCAAGGAGCAGGCGGGCCCGGAGAACGCGAACAAGTGGGCCGTCACCGCGGCCTTCCCCGGCGGCGGCGGCAACTGGGGCGGCTCGTACCTGACCGTGCCGACGCAGTCGAAGCACCCGAAGGAAGCCGCCGAGCTCGCGGCCTGGCTGACCGCCCCGGAGCAGCAGATCAAGGCGTTCCAGGCCAAGGGCACCTTCCCGAGCCAGGTCAAGGCGCTGACGGACCCCGCGCTGCTGAGCAAGACCGATGACTACTTCGGCGGCACGAAGGTCGGCGAGCTGTTCGCCGAGCAGGCCAAGAAGGTCCAGAAGCCGCAGTACAAGGGCCCGGGCGACGGCCAGATCCAGGAGAACGCGTCCAGCCCGGCCCTGCAGGCGGTCGAACAGGGCAAGTCGGCGGCGGACGGCTGGAACCAGATGGTCGAAGCCGCGAAGAAGATCACGCGCTGAGCAGATGACCGTCATCGACAAGATCGCGCCGGAAGGGAGCAAGGCCGGGGAGCGGGTGTCTCCCCGGCCCACCTTCCGTCACCGGTTGAGCCGGTGGGACGTCAAGGTCTCGCCGTACCTCTACATCGCGCCGTTCTTCATCCTCTTCGGGATCGTCGGGCTGTTCCCGCTGCTCTACACCGCGTACGTTTCGCTGTTCAAGTGGGAAGCCGGCAGCGACGACCCCGACTTCATCGGCCTCGACAACTTCAAGGAGCTCTTCGCCGACGCGCAGTTCTGGAACGCGCTGACGAACACGATCAGCATCTTCCTGCTTTCCAGCATCCCGCAGCTCATCATCGCGATGATGCTGGCGGCGCTGCTCGGGGCCCGGCTGCGCGGCGCGACGGGCTGGCGGGTGGGCATCCTGCTGCCGTACGCGGCCAGCCTCGTCGCCATCGGCATCATCTTCGCCAACCTCTTCGGCCCGAAGTACGGGCTGATCAACGGCGTGCTGCAGACCATCGGGCTGGACCCGGTCGACTGGCAGGCCAGCCGGTTCGGCAGCCACGTCGCGATCGCGATCATGGTGAACTGGCGCTGGACCGGCTACAACGCCCTGATCGTGCTGGCGGCCATGCAGGCCATCCCCAAGGAGCTGCACGAGGCGGCACTGATCGACGGCGCGGGCACGTGGCGCCGCTTCTTCAACGTCACGCTGCCGCTGCTGAAGCCGACGCTGATCTTCGTCACCATCACCTCGACGATCGGCGGCCTGCAGATCTTCACCGAGCCGAAGCTGTTCGACGCCATGCCCGGGTCGAACAACGGCGGCTCCACCAACCAGTTCCAGACCGTGACGCTGTACCTCTACCAGACGGCGTTCCAGAACGCCGATCTCGGCTACGCCTCGGCGATCGCCTGGGTGCTGTTCCTGATCATCGTGCTCATCGCGCTGGTGAACTTCTTCCTCACCGGCCGGCTGGCGCGCACCCCGGCGGTGAAGAAGAAATGACGACACTCCGCAGTGACATTCGAAAAGCGGGACTGCGACGGCGGGTCGCCACGCTCGGCAAGCCGCGCAAGGCGACCTACATCGTGCTGGCGATCTTCGTGCTCGGGTCGCTGTTCCCGTTCTACTGGTCGTTCCTGGTGGCCAGCCGCGACAACGGGATGCTCACCGAGCGCATCCCGCCGTTCGTGCCCGGTGGCAACTTCTTCGCCAACGCGGCGCGGGTGTTCGACACCGTGCCGTTCTGGAAGGCGCTGGCCAACAGCGTGATCGTGTCCGGCACGGTGACCCTGACGACGGTGCTGTTCTCCTCGCTGGCCGGGTTCGCCTTCGCGAAACTGCGGTTCCGGGGACGCGACAAGCTGTTCGTGTTCATCGTCGTCACGCTCGCGGTGCCCACCCAGCTCGGCATCATCCCGCTGTTCATCGCGATGTCCGAACTGGGCTGGACGGGGACCCTGACGGCGGTGATCGTGCCCAACCTCGTCACCGCGTTCGGCGTGTTCTGGATGCGGCAGTACACAGTGGACGCTCTGCCGTACGAGCTGATCGAGGCCGCGCGCGTCGACGGCTGCAGCATGATCCGGATCTTCTGGAACGTCTGCCTGCCCGCGGTCCGCCCGGCCGCGGCGATCCTCGCGATGTTCACGTTCATGATGTCCTGGAACGACTTCCTGTGGCCGCTGGTGGTCCTGGACGCGGGCAACCCGACCGTCCAGGTCGCACTGGAGAAGCTCCAGAGCGGCTACTACGTCGACTATTCGCTGGTGCTGGCCGGCACGACCCTGGCCACCATCCCGATCCTCATCGTCTTCGTCCTCCTCGGCCGCCAGATCGTGGCCGGGATCATGCAAGGTGCCGTGAAAGGGTGAACATGTCCGTACATCCCGACAGCGTTCGGGCGGAGACAGCGCTGATGTTCCCGCCCGGCTTCGTCTGGGGCGCCGCCACCGCGGCGTTCCAGGTGGAAGGAGCGACCAAGGCCGACGGTCGCACGGACTCGGTCTGGGACGTCTTCGCACGCCGTCCGGGCGCGGTCGTGGGCGGCGACACCGGCGACCCGGCCGCCGACCACTACCGCCGGTATTCCGAGGACGTCGACCTGATGCGCCGGCTCGGCCTCGGCGCCTACCGGTTCTCGCTGGCCTGGCCGCGGGTGCGGCCGGACGGCGGCGCCCCCAACGCGGCCGGGCTCGCGTTCTACGACCGGCTGGTCGACTCCCTCCTGGAGGCCGGGATCCAGCCGTGGGCCACGCTCTACCACTGGGACCTGCCCCAGACGCTGGAGGAGCAGGGCGGCTGGACGTCGCGGGACACCGCGTACCGGTTCGCCGAGTACGCCGAGACGGTGCTGGAGCGCCTCGGCGACCGCGTCGCCAGCTGGTCGACGCTGAACGAGCCGTGGTGCGCGGCGATGCTCGGCTACGCGGGCGGCATCCACGCGCCCGGCCGCACCGACCACCCGGCCGCCGTCGCCGCCACGCACCACCTGCTGCTGGGGCACGGGCTGGCGATGGACGTCATCCGCCGGCACGCCCCGGGGATCCCGGCCGGGATCACGCTCAACCTCTACCCCGTCGTGCCGCACGACCCGGCGAACGTCTCCGACGTCTCCGCGGCCCGGCGGATCGACGGCCTGCAGAACCGGTTGTTCCTCGACCCGGTGCTGCGCGGCGGCTACCCGGACGACCTGGTCACCGACCTCGAGCCGTTCGGGCTGGGCGACGTCGTCGAGCCGGAGGACAGCGCGATCATCGCGGCGCACGTCGACTGGCTGGGCGTGAACTACTACCGCGACTACCGCGTCGCGGGGCGCCCGGTGCCGGGCAGCGAGCCGGCGGGCCCGGAGTGGGTCGGCGCGGGCGACGTCCACTTCGTCCCGGACCCGGCGGCCCCCCGCACGGACTCCGGCTGGGAGGTCCAGCCGGCCGGGCTGACCGAGTCGCTGCTGCAGGTCCACCGCGGCTACCGCCGGGTGCCGCTGTACATCACGGAGAACGGCGCGGCCTACCCGGACGTCGTCTCCGAGGGCGGTGACATCGTCGACACCGACCGCGTGGCGTTCCTGGACTCCCACCTCCGGGCGGCGCACGACGCGCTGGCGGCGGGCGTCGACCTGCGCGGGTACTTCTACTGGTCGCTGCTCGACAACTTCGAGTGGGCGGAGGGGTACGCGAAGCGGTTCGGGCTGGTCCACGTCGACTACGCGACCCAGGTCCGGACGCTGAAGCGGAGTGCGCAGTGGTACTCCCGGGTGATCGGGCTGAACGGCCTCGGCTGACGTCCCGGTCCGGGCAGGCCACCGGCGCGGGTGGCCTGCCCCGGGCTCCCGGCCGGGCCCGAGGGATCCGGGCCCGGCCACCGACGTCTTGAATGAGTCATTCAGGACCTCCGAAGACCTGAATGACTCATTCAAGACGTTGCGGGGCGAGGAAGCCGGCGGGCGTGCATTCCGCGACCGGCCATCAGGGGCGCGGGTGAGGCAGACTGGCCGGTATGGGACTGCGCAGCGAAGCTTGGTTCAACAACCCCGCCGACCCCGGGATGACCGCGCTCTACCTCGAGCGGTACATGAACTGGGGTCTCACCCGCGAAGAGCTGCAGTCCGGCCGGCCGATCATCGGCATCGCGCAGACCGGCTCCGACCTGTCCCCCTGCAACCGGCACCACCTGCAGCTCGCCGACCGCACCCGCGAAGGAATCCGCGAGGCCGGCGGGATCGCCATCGAGTTCCCGGTGCACCCCATCCAGGAGACCGGCAAGCGCCCGACCGCCGCCCTGGACCGCAACCTCGCCTACCTCGGCCTGGTCGAGACGCTCTACGGCTACCCCATCGACGGCGTCGTCCTCACCACCGGCTGCGACAAGACCACTCCCGCGTGCCTGATGGCCGCCGGCACCGTCGACATCCCGGCCATCGTGCTGTCCGGCGGTCCGATGCTCAACGGCTGGTACAACGGCGAGCGCACCGGGTCCGGGACCATCGTCTGGAAGGCCCGCGAACTGCTCGCCGCCGGGGAGATCGACGACGCGGGGTTCATGGAGCTGGTCGCGTCGTCCGCGCCGTCGCCCGGGCACTGCAACACCATGGGCACCGCCTCCACGATGAACGCGCTCGCCGAAGCGCTCGGGATGAGCCTGCCCGGCTGCGCGGCCATCCCGGCACCGCACCGCGACCGGGCGCGGATGGCCTACCGCACCGGGCTGCGGATCGTCGAGATGGTGCGCGAAGACCTCAAACCGTCGGACATCCTGACGCGCGAGGCGTTCGAGAACGCCATCGTGGTGAGCTCGGCGATCGGCGGCTCGACCAACGCGCCCATCCACATCGGCGCGATCGCCCGGCACGTCGGCGTCGACCTGCCCCTCGATGACTGGCAGCGGCTCGGCCATCACGTCCCGCTGCTGGTCGACCTCCAGCCGGCCGGGAAGTACCTCGGCGAGGAGTTCCACCGCGCGGGCGGCGTCCCGGCGGTGGTGCACGAACTGATGCGGCACGGGCTCGTCCACGAGGACGCGCGCACGGTCAACGGCCACACGCTCGGCGACAACTGCCGCGCCGCCGAGGCCGGCGACCGCGACGTCATCCGCACGTTCGGCACGGCCCTCACCGAAGACGCCGGGTTCCTCGTCTTCAAGGGCAACCTGTTCGACGCGGCGATCATGAAGTCGAGCGTGATCTCGCCGGAGTTCCGGCGCCGCTACCTGGCCGGCGGTGTCTACGAGGGCACCGCGGTCGTGTTCGACGGCCCCGAGGACTACCACGCCCGCATCGACGACCCGGACCTCGGCGCCGACGAGCACTCGCTGCTCGTCATGCGCGGCACCGGGCCGCTCGGCTACCCGGGCGCGGCCGAAGTCGTGAACATGCGGCCGCCGGCGGCGCTGATCAAGCAGGGGATCCGCGAGCTCCCGTGCCTCGGCGACGGCCGCCAGTCCGGGACGTCCGGATCGCCGTCGATCCTCAACGCCTCCCCCGAAGCCGCGGCGGGCGGCGGGCTCGCCGTGCTGCGGACCGGCGACCGGGTGCGGATCGACCTGGCCGCCGGTACCGCGAACGTGCTCATCCCGGACGAAGAACTCGCGCTGCGGCACAAGGAGCTGGCAGAGTCGGGCGGGTATCCGGTCCCCGACGCGCAGACGCCGTGGCAGGAGATCCAGCGGTCGATGGTCGACCAGCTCTGCGACGGCATGGTGCTGCGGCCGGCGGTGGCGTACCAGCGGATCGCGCGGACGAAGGGCATCCCCCGCGATAACCACTGACCTTCACGGAAAAGTGCCGCTTCGGATGGGAGCGGAACGGGTACCACTCAGACAGCCCGAGGCGAGGAGGCCCACCATGCTGCCGGATCGCGAACGCCACGTGCTGCGCGAAATCGAGCTGGAATTGCAGGCGAGCGACCCCGCGTTCGCCGCCGCGTTCGCCGGCCGCACGCAGCGCGAAGCCCAGCGGTGGAACCTGCTGCTCGTGCTGTGCGACGTGACCGCGGTCGTCATGCTGGTCGTCGGCCTGTTCGCCCGCGACGCCGGGCTCGTGCTCTGGGGCACGGTCGGCGCCGGCGCGCTCGTGGCGTGGCACATCGCCCGCGCCGAGACGGCCCGCAAGCCCGCTCCCGACGGCACGACTCCGGCCGCCGACTCGCACTGAGCCGGCCGGGCCGGTCCCCATTCGTCTACTGTGGACAGCCGGCGGCGGAACTCCACCCGGGTGAAATCCCGTCGCTCACGACGCCTTCAGCGCCTTCTCCAGCTGGGCGCGCGTCATCTTCGAACGGCCCTTCACGCCTTGCTCGCGGGCCAGCTTGTCCAAGTCGGCCTTCGACAGGTCGGCCAGGTCCTTCTTCTTGCCGCCGCCCTTGCGGTTCTTCACGCTGCGTGACAGCGCCTCGAACAAGTCGACGACGTCGGCCGAGGGCTCCGGCTCCTCTTCGTGGGCGATCTCCTTGCCCTGTTCCTTGGCCTTGATCAGCTTCTCGACGCGCTCGGAGTACTCGTCGCGGTAGTCGCCGGGCTTCCACGGCGCCGTCATCTCGTCGACGAGCGCCAGCGCCATGTCGAGCTCCTTGGGCCGCGGCTTCGGCAGGCTGGGCAGCCCGCCCATGACGTCCTTCGGCTTCCGCAGGTCCGCGACGAAGTGCAGGGTGTTGAGCACCATGACGTCCTCGCCGGCACGGATCGCGCAGAGGTACTCCTTGCCGCGCAGCACGAACTTCGCGACGCCGGCCTTCTCGCTGCGGTCCATCGCCTGCAGCAGCAGGCCGTACGCCTTGGCGAAGTCCTCTTTCGCCGGCTTGAGCCAGTACGTGCGATCGAAGAACCACGGGTCGATCTCGCCGAGCCCGACGAACTGCTCGATGTCGATCCGCCGGGACCGCTCGGGGGCGATTTCGTCGAGTTCGTCGGGCTCGACGAGCACGTGGTCGCCGCCGCCGAGGTCGTAGCCCTTGACGATCTCGTCCCGGGTGACCTCGTCGCCGGTCCGCTCGTTGACCTTGCGGTTGCGGATCCGGTCCGACGTCCCGCGTTCGAACTGGTGGAAGTGGATCGTGTGGTCCGCCACCGCCGGGTACAGCTCCACCGGAACGGTGACCAGCCCCAGGCTCAGCGCGCCGCTCCACACCGGTCTGGCCATGTCTCGACCTCCTCACCGGCAGCGATACCCGCGTGACCGGTGCGCGAAACGCGGGTCGTAGCGGAGGGTGACGCGCCGGAGCCCACCGGACCGGGTGGTCTCGGCGGGCTCCGGATGAGTCGTGCGTCAGGCGACTTCGCTGCTGCGGCCGCCGGACCGGTGCAGGCCCAGCATGTCGAGCAGCTGCGCGCAGTCTTCGGAGTCCTTCGCGTTCGCCGCGACGGCCAAGGCCGCCTTGCGCCGGGTCGCGGCTTGCGCCGGCGTGTCCCCGCCCTCGAGCAGGAGGTCCGCCACCGGTCGCAGGTCGTTCCGCTTGTCTCGCATGTTCGCTCCCCTCCGGCAATCCCCGGTCATCCCTTTCACCGGCCGGTTACCCGACCTCATCCCACCAAACACAAGAGGCACCGAAGGGGTTCCCGGAGACAATCAACGCTAGGCCGAACGAGTGAATTCACCGGGTTCTGACCGGGGAACCGGCAAGGTATGTGAGACCCACGTCACACAGGAGGCCGGATGGGCACCCAGCTCCGCATCAGCCGCGAGGACGGATCGCTGCCCTGCGAAGTCTGTGGCTTCCCGACGTTGCACGTGGCCCAGGTCGTGGCCGACGACGGGACCGTGCTCGGCCGGACGCTGGTCTGCACGACGTGCCAGCTCGGCAGACACCGGCCCGACCCGGTGACGGAGACCGAGGCACCACCCGACGAGGTCCCGACCAGCTAGCCGTACCCGCAGAGTCGGCTCACGTACCCACAGAGTCGGCTCGCGTACCCAGAGGGTCGGTTCACGAGCCGACCGTCCAGGTACGCGAGCCGACCGGCTGGGTACGCGGGCGGTCACGCTTTCGTGGTCGCGACCGCCTCCACGAACTCCGCGGCCACCTCGTGCAGCTTCCGGTTGCCGTCCTGGGAACGCTTCACCAGCCGCTGGAACGCCTCCTCCGCGGTGATCCGGTGCGCGGCCATGAGGATCCCCTTGGCCTGGTCGATCACCGCGCGCGTCTCGAGCGCGCGGTTCAGCTGGTCGATCAGCTCGCGGGCCGCGAAGTACCGGCGCGCGCTGCGCAGGCCGAACACCACCGTCGCCGTGTACAGCTCGAGGATCTTCGTGCTCAGCTCGCTGAAGCCGTGCTCGCCGAAGCCGAACAGGTTCACCGCGCCGGACATGTCGCCGTCCACGGTCAGCGGCGCGGCCAGGAAGCTCGCCACGCCCAGCTGCTCGGCCTTCGACACGAACTGCGGCCACACGTCGCCCACGGCCCCGACGCCGACGCGCACCGGCTGCCCGGTCTCGGCCGCGCGCAGGCACGGGCCGTCCCCGATCCGGTACTGCTCGCGATCGAAGTTCACCGCCCGCTGGTCGGTGCTGGCCACCGTCTCCGGCAGGCCTTCGCGCACCAGGGTGATGCTCGCCATGTCGGCCACCGGCACCACCTGCACCACGTGGTCGCAGACCGCCTGCAGCATCTGGCCGAGGTCGAGCTCCGAGTCCAGCATCGAGGTGAGCGATTCCATCGCTACCGTGACTTCGTCCAACCGCGCGGTGAGCCGCTCATCCCCGCCCGTCATCCTGGTGACGCCCCTCTTCTCGGTTCTCAGGGCGCTCTCAACCAGGGAGGACCCGGGCGCGCGCCACTAGTGGGCCGCTAGCGCTTTAACGGGTCCAGCGCGAGATTACTGCATCCCGATCGGCACGGGCACAAGCGGTCACCGCCCCGGCGGGCCATCCGTCCATTCGGAGCAACGACGGTTGCGGGTGGCTCGCACACGGTTAGTCTTTTCCCATCGGTTCAACACAGCAGCCGGCTCGGAAACACCCTCGAGCGCGGCGCTGCGGCCCCGCGCCTACCAGGACGGCGGCGAACCGGCGTGAAGGTCCCCCGACCAAGAAATCCCCTCTTGCGGCTGCGCACGACGTGGCCCGCTCCGCGCGCGGTGCTGGTCACCGCACGCGGCGCCCTCGACTCCGCGACGGCCGGTGACCTGGCCGCGCTGGTCTCGGACCGCCTCTGGGCGGTCCCGGAGCGGCTGACCGTCGATCTGTCCGAAGTGGACTTCCTCGGCGTGGCGGGCGTCCGGGTGCTGCTGCACGCGGCGCTGCAGGCCGAACAGAACGGCACGGACCTGCAGGTGGTGACCGGGACGAACCCGATGGTCCGCCGCGCCCTGCGGGTGACGGAGGCCGACCGGCGCCTCGCGCTCTCCACCCTCCGCCCGGAGCCCGCACCGGCCTGAGCCGCGGCGGCACGGCGGTCAGCGCGGCGAACCCGCGTGCGCCTCCCGATCCACCGCCCGGGCCCGGGCGCGCTTCGACCGGACGTGCCGCTCCTCGGCCATCCGCGCGACCGCCTCCGGGTGGTGCAGTTCGAACGCGGGCCGCTCCGACCGGATGCGGGGCAGGTCCAGGAAGTTGTGCCGCGGCGGCGGGCACGTCGTCGCCCATTCGAGGCTGTTGCCGAAGCCCCACGGGTCGTCGACCAGAACCTGCTCCCCGTAGCGGTAGCTCTTCACCACGTTCCAGACGAACGGCAGCGTCGACGCGCCGAGGAGGAACGCGCCGATCGTCGAGATCGTGTTCAGCGTCGTGAAGCCGTCACTGGTCAGGTAGTCCGCGTACCGGCGCGGCATGCCCTCGTCGCCCAGCCAGTGCTGGACCAGGAACGTCGTGTGGAAGCCGAGGAACGTCGTCCAGAAGTGCCACTTGCCGAGCCGCTCGTCGAGCATCCGGCCGGTCATCTTCGGGAACCAGAAGTAGATCCCGGCGAACGTCGCGAACACGATCGTGCCGAACAGGACGTAGTGGAAGTGCGCCACGACGAAGTAGGAGTCGGTGACGTGGAAGTCCAGCGCCGGCGACGCCAGGATGATCCCGGTGAGGCCGCCGAACAGGAACGTCACCATGAACCCGACCGCCCACAGCATCGGCGTCTCGAAGGTGAGGTTCCCCCGCCACATCGTGCCGATCCAGTTGAAGAACTTGATCCCGGTCGGCACCGCGATGAAGAAGGTCATGATCGAGAAGAACGGCAGCAGCACCGCGCCGGTGGCGAACATGTGGTGCGCCCACACCACCGCCGACAGCCCGGTGATCGCGACGGTCGCGAACACCATCAGCCGGTAGCCGTACAGCGGTTTCCGGCTGAACACCGGGACGATCTCGGTGATGATCCCGAAGTACGGCAGCGCCACGATGTAGACCTCGGGGTGGCCGAAGAACCAGAACAGGTGCTGGAACATGATCGCGCCGCCGTTTTCGGGGTCGAACACGTGCGCGCCGAGCCGGCGGTCCGCTTCGAGCCCGAACAGCGCGGCCGTGAGGATCGGGAACGCCAGCATGATCAGGATGGCGGTGAACAGGATGTTCCAGGTGAACAGCGGCATCCGCCACATCGTCATCCCGGGCGCGCGCAGGCACACGATCGTGGTGACCATGTTGACCGCGCCGAGGATGGTGCCGAGCCCGGACACGATCAGGCCCATGATCCACAGGTCGCCGCCGATGCCCGGCGAGTGGATGGCGGTGGACAGCGGCGTGTAGGCCGTCCAGCCGAAGTCGGGCGCACCGCCCGGGGTCAGGAACGAGCTGAGCACGATCAGCCCGCCGAAGAGGTAGAGCCAGTAGGCGAAGCCGTTCAGCCGCGGGAAG
Organism: Amycolatopsis ponsaeliensis; assembly: GCF_030182635.1. Lineage (NCBI taxonomy): Bacteria > Bacillati > Actinomycetota > Actinomycetes > Pseudonocardiales > Pseudonocardiaceae > Amycolatopsis > Amycolatopsis ponsaeliensis. The sequence goes on along the minus strand of NZ_JAPZLD010000059.1, from coordinate 30,801 downwards.
GCGACGTCCGGCGCACCGATCTGCAGCGGCAGGATGTAGTTCGCGAACCCGAACAGGTTCGGGGTGGCGTAGAGCAGCAGCATGATCGTGCCGTGCATGGTGAACAGCTGGTTGTACTGCTCCGGCGACAGGAACTGCAGCCCGGGCCGGGCCAGTTCGCCGCGCATCAGCAGCGCCATCGCGCCGCCGGCCATGAAGAAGGCGAACGACGTCGTCAGGTAAAGCAGCCCGATCTGCTTCGGGTCGGTGGTGCGCAGCAGGGCCAGCAGCGTCCCGCCCTTGGGGCCCCGCCGCGCCACCGCCAGGGGCACCGCACTCGGCGTCGGCTTCACGTCGGTCATCAGCAACTCCCGTCGCCGGACTGTCCGTACTGGGCGTATTACTCCTGCCGGCGCCGGTCCGCGCTCACCCGAACGGGTGGAGCTGTTCCCGCAACGCCGGGAGCAGCACCTTCTCGGCGAGGTCCAGGAAGCCTTCCTGGCGGTCACCGCCGGTCCGGATCAGGGCGACGTCGGTGAAGCCCGCCTTCGCGAACTCGCGGTCGAAACTGCGTGGCCCCGCCGAACCAGCGGAACTGCTCGTGCGCGCGCCGCACGGCCGCGTCGCCGTCGGTGCCCACGAGACCGGCAGCTGCGCGATCTTGCGGGACGGCGGGCCGAGCGACCACGGCCGGGTGATGACGCATGGTCGGGCAGGTCGGCGAAGGTCATCAGCTCAGCGCGGGCGGTGACCTGCGTGACGGCGCCCAGCACGCTCCAACCGGCAGTCCGATCCCCGCTGCTCATCGCCCGGATGGGACGTTTACCGGATGATCGACCGGGTACCCGACCCGTGAGCACGAAGGGAGCTGTCATGCCTCAGGCCTGGAGCAAGAAGCGCGAGCGCCAGTACGAGCACGTCAAGGACTCGGCCGAGGACCGCGGAGCCGGCCCCGGACGAGCCAAGGAAATCGCCGCGCGCACGGTGAACAAGAACCGCGCGCAGTCGGGCGAGTCCCGCGAAGCCAGCAAGACCTCCCTAGAGGACAAGGCCCCGCAGCAGCGCGGCGGTGAGCGGTCCGGCAACCGGAAGGGTCCCGGCGGCCCGACGAAGGACCAGCTCTACAACGAGGCCAAGAAGCGGAACGTCGACGGCCGGTCGACGATGACCAAGAAGGAACTCGAACGGGCGCTCGGCCGGTGACCGATCCGGAAATCCCTGACCACGAAGTGTCGTCGTTCGCCCAGATGGGTAGTACCTCCCGCATGGAAGAAACACGAGGCGGTAGCTCGCACAGCGCCAAGCCGACGCTGGAAGAGCTCCTCGAGGAACTGGTGGAGCTGCGCCTGCCCGCCATGGCGGAGCAGATCCCCCTCGTCCGGATGCTCACGCACGGCGTCGTTTCGCGCGCGGACTTCGGGCTGGACGCCATCGCCGACGCCAAGATGGCTGTCGACGAAGCCTGCGCCCAGCTCGTCCAGCTGGCCGAGCTGGGTACGCAGCTGCACTGCCGCTTCCGGCAGGGTCCCGACGGCCTGCACGTGACCATCTCGACCCGGTCGACCGACCCGCGTCCCCCGAGCGACCGCACCTTCGGCTGGCACGTGCTCACCACGCTGAGCCGCTCCGTGACCGCGCACTGTGACGTCCTGCCCGGGGGAGGCGCGGGCATCGTCACGATCGAACTGGTGCTCAACCCGGGAACGAGCGCGTGAGCGGCGAGCGCAAAACCGTCCTCCACCGCCCGGACGAATATGCCCACTGCGAACCGCTGTTCGAGGAGCTGGGCACCCTCGGCCCCGACGACCCGCGCCGCGAAGTCGTCCGCGGCAGACTGGTGACCGAACTGCTGCCACTCGCCGAGCACATCGCCACCCGCTTCTCGGGCCGGGGCGAGCCGCGCGAGGACCTGGTCCAGGTGGCCCGGATCGGCCTGATCAACGCGGTCGACCGGTTCGACCCCGCCCGCGGCCACGACTTCCTGTCCTTCGCGGTGCCGACGATCATGGGCGAGGTGCGGCGCCACTTCCGGGACACCGGCTGGTCGGTGCGGGTCCCGCGGCGGCTGAAGGAACTGCACCTGTCCCTGAGCCAGGGCTCGGCGGCGCTGTCCCAGCGCCTCGGCCGCGCCCCCACCCCGACCGAGCTGGCGGAGCACCTGAGCCTGGACGTCGACGAAGTCCGCGAGGGGCTGCTGGCCGGCAACGCCTACCAGGCCCTCTCCGTCGACAAGCCGGTGCACGACGACGCCGAGGCGCTGTCGCTGGCGGACACCATGGGCGAACCCGACCACGAGATGACCATGGTCGAGAACCACGAGGCCCTCCAGCCGCTGCTCGAGGAGCTGCCGAAGCGGGAACGCGCGATCCTCGTGATGCGCTTCTTCGGCGGGCTGACCCAGACGCAGATCGCCGACCGCGTCGGCATCTCCCAGATGCACGTCTCCCGGCTGCTGTCGCAGACCTTGGAGCAGCTGCGCGGGAAGCTCACCGGCGACAGCTGAGTCCCGCCGGTTCCCGTCCCCCTCGGCAGACGTCTTGAATGAGTCATACAGGACCGGGGAGGTCCTGAATGACTCATTCAAGACGTTTCGGTGCGGCTCAGCGGAGCCGGCCCGGCCGCCCGCCCTTCCGGAGCCGCCGCCACTCCCCCGCGAACCGCTCGCGCAGCCTCTCCGCCGCCTCGGCGTCGCGCTCGTACACCATCCCGAACGTGAACGTGTTCTGCCCTTCGGCGTGCCCGGCGATGGCGAGGTGGTGCAGGACGTCCCGGCCGACCGTGGTGTCCTGATGCTCGCCCAGCGTGCGCTGGACGGCCTTGACGTTCTTGCGCCACTCCCGCAGCTTCTTGCCGTAGACCGGTTTGACCGTATCCGCGGCGTAGCGGGCTCGCTTCGCCTTCTTGCGGACCTCGTGCAGGGCCGTCTCGAGCTCGAGGCCGTCGAGGTCACGTGCCGCCGCCTCGGCCCGGCGCAGCTTCTCGGCGGCCTTGCGCAGCGGCTTGCGCAAGGCGGACTTCGCGGGCTTGCGCGCCCGGCCGGTCAGCGGCGGATCCGTCACCACCTTGTCCAGCGCGCGCAGCAGGTTCCGGTATCGCTTGCCCTCCAGCGCCGCCAGAGCGCGGGTGCGGCCTTCCTCCGCCTCGCGGGCGAAGTAGCGGGTGAGGTACTGGCGCAGCGGCCCGAACACCAGCTCGGACGGGAGGTCGTCGAGCTGCTCGCGCAGCCGCTGCTCGCTCACCTCCGCGTCCCGGGCCGGTGCCAGCTGCTGCCCGAGCCACTTCAGCTCGTCCGCCAGCGGCGCGGAGACGTCCACAATGGACCCGAACGTACGCAGCGCGCTGCGCAGCTTCCGGGTCGCGACGCGCATCTGGTGCACGGAGTCCTCGACGTCCAGGCGCACCCCGACGTCCGCCCGGCACAGCCGGCCGTAGTGCTCGCGCAGCGACGTCAGCACGACCTCGCCCGCCCTCGGCTTCTTCCGGCCGCGGGGCGGGGCCGGCACGCGGTCGCCGATCAGGCGCCGCAGCTTCGACGGCCACGGCGACGCCGAGGCGCCGGCTTCCGCCAGTGCCCGGTCGAACTCCTCGAGCCTGCCCGGGTCGGTCGCGGGGTCGAGCTCCAGCTCCAGCTCGCGCCATTCGTCGAGGCGCGCGGTCTCCCCGCCGGCTTCCCCGGTCACGTGGTCGTCGGTGAGGATCGCGACGGTCCGGCCGTCGCCGTCGGCCAGCCGGTGGGCGAACCGGTCGGTGCGCAGGTGCGCGATCGGCACCAGCTTCTCCCCCAGCGTGTAGGCGCGCACGAGCCGGCGCAGCCGTCCGGGGACCTTGTTCGGGTCGCCGCCCAGCGGCAGCTGGATCTCCTGCCGCTCGTCGGCGGAGACGGGCAGCTTGAGGTGCCAGCCGGCGTCGTGCCCGCCGACGCGGCGTCGCAGCGTGATCCCGCTCCGGGCAAGCCGGAAGCTCGCGGTGTCGTAGTAGGACGCGTCGAGGATGTGCTCGACCGGGTCGTCCTGGATCGCGACCCCCGCGACGCCGACGAGCTGCGGCACCCCGCTGCCCGCCACGATCTCGTACTTGCGCTCGCGCTCGATCACCGACGACGGCGCTGCCATGATCATCCTCCTCGACGGGCGGTTGCCCTGACGGATACCCGGCGCACGCCGGCCCACACGGGATTCGGCGGCCGGGCAGCGGGTATCCGTCCGGGAAACCCGAGTCCGGACCAGGAGCGTGCATGAACGACAGCCGGCCCGCAACCGACCTGACCACCGTCCTCGCCGGCGACCACCGGGGGCTGGACCGGCTGTGCACCGAAATCGAGCTCGGCCAGGGCAGCCCCGAGAACCGCAAGGACCTCGCCGACCACCTGATCGCGGAGCTCGTCCGCCACGCCGTCGCCGAAGAGCCCTTCCTCGAGGGCGAAGGCGACCTCGCGGAGGCGGAAGGCCTGATGCGGGAGCTGGAGGGTGTGGGACCGCAGGAGACGCGGTTCGAGCGCCTGCTGAGCGCGCTGGTCCGCGCCGTGCGCCGGCACGTCCACGACGAGGGCCCGGCGGCGGTGCGCCGGGTCCGGCTCACCTGCTCGCCCGAACGGCGGGCCGAGCTGGGCGAGGAGGTCCTGGCGGTCCGGGGTGCCGCGGCGACGCTGCCGCACCCGGACCTGTCCGACCGGATGCCGCAGGCCGACCAGCTGTGGCCCGGCCCGGGCTTCGTCGACCGGGCGCGGGCCGCGCTGCGCCGCGCGGCCGGCTCACCCGGGTGAGCGCCGCCATCGGGTTGAATGGGGGTCCACCCCCGGAAGACGACGGAGACACATGAGCATCGGTGAAGACGAGTGGGCGCGGGAACGGGCCCGGTTCGGGCAGGACGGAGACCAGTCTCCCGGCCTCCTGGCGCGGCAGTTCGCCGACCTCACGCGCACGCTGCTCGACGTGACGCCGACCGTCGGCGGCGTGCTCAGGCTGGTCGTCGGCGCCGCGAGCGCGCTCGTCCCGGACGCCGACCTGGTCAGCGTCACCCTCCGGGAACCCGACGGCAAGTACCACACGCCGGTGGAGACCGACCCGGTCGCGGTGCGGCTGGACCAGGTGCAGTACGACCACGACGAAGGACCGTGCGTCGAGTCGGCCCGCCCGGACGGGCCGGCCATCGCCTGGTCCCAGGACCTCGCGCACGACCCGCGCTGGCCGTCCTTCGGCCCGGCCACGGCCGACCACGGTTACCACTCGGTGCTGGCGACGACGCTGCTCCCCGACGCCCGCCCGCCGCGGCGCTCCGGCGCGCTCAACATCTACTCGAGACGGCCGGGCGCGTTCGACGGGCCGTCGATCGACCTGGCGCTCCTGCTGGCGACCCACGCGTCCCTGGCGCTGCTGCACACCGAGGCCGTGCTGGCGGCCGAGCTGGAGACGGAGCACCTGCGCCGCGCGGTCGAGAGCCGCGACGTGATCGGCCAGGCGAAGGGCATCCTGATGCAGCGCCGCGGCATCACCGCCGACGAAGCCTTCGACGTGCTGCGCCGCGCGTCCCAGGACCTGAACGTCAAGCTGGCCGACGTGGCCCGGACGCTCGCCACCCGGCACACCGAGGTCGATCTGCCGACGGCGGAGCGCTGACCCCCGTGAAAGGGCGGCACTTTCGTGGGGAAAGTGCCGCCCTCGGAACGAAAGCCGGCTACGAAGCCGAGTACGGGGACCGGTTCTCCAGCGGCGGGCTGACCTCCGGGTAGGTGCCCGGCTGGCCCGGCGCGGGCATCACGGTCGGGCCCTGCGGCTCGGGTTCGGGCCGCTGCTGGCGGGGGCCGCGCTGGACGACCGCCTCGACCTCCTGCTCACCGCGGATGCGGGACAGCGCGGCGATCGTGATCCCGTGGGCCAGCGCCAGGATCAGCAGCAGGACGCCCACGCGGGCGACGACACCCGTGATGCCGACGCCGATGTCGATGGTCGACACGAGCGCCAGGACGCCCAGTGTCCCGAGGTGGAACAGCACCGTGACCAGGCGGGTCATCGAGGCACCCGCCGCCGGGTCGCCGTAGGAGTTCTCGAGGTAACGGCGGCCGCTGCGGTAGATGATCTGCCCGTCGATCAGGACCAGCACCACCCCGATCACGAGAAACGAGAGATACGCGTTGGTGCTCATGCCGAACGCTCCTTCCGGGGGAACCTCTCCGGGTGAAGTACCCGGCCGGTCGCGGAGGGAAACTCCGCGGTCACCCCGTGAAGGTGCCGGGATCCGGTCCGGTGCGCCGGCCGTCGTCGAGCTTGCCGATCGCCGTCATGTCCTCGTCGTCGAGCTCGAAGCCGAACACGTCGATGTTCTGCTTGATCCGCTCGGGCGACGACGACTTGGGGAACACGACGTTGCCGAGCTGGAGGTGCCACCGCAGCACCACCTGCGCCGCCGTCCGGCCGTGCTTCCCGGCCAGGTCCGTCAGCACCGGGTCGTCGAGGACCTCCGCCTGGGCCAGCGGGCTCCACGCCTCGGTCGCGATGCCGTGCTCCCGGTGGTAGGCGCGCAGTTCGGTCTGCTGCAACGCCGGGTGCAGCTCGATCTGGTTGACCGCGGGCACCGTGGAGGTCTCTTCGGCGAGCCGGTCGAGGTGGGCGGGCTGGAAGTTCGAGACGCCGATCGCGCGGGCCTTGCCCGCCCGCAGGATTTCTTCGAAGCCCCGCCACGTCCGGACGTACTTGTCCTTGTGCGGCAACGGCCAGTGGATCAGGTACAGGTCGACGTAGTCGAAGCCGAGGCGCCGCAGGCTGCCTTCCAGCGCGGTGATCGCGTTGTCGTGGCCGTGCGCGTCGTTCGCCAGTTTCGTCGTGACGAACACGTCTTCGCGCGCGACCCCCGACTCGGCGATGCCGGCGCCGACGCCCTCTTCGTTCCGGTACATCTGCGCGGTGTCGATGTGGCGGTAGCCGGCCTCCAGCGCGGTCCGCACGGCGTCGGAGGTCTCCTCGGGCGGGATCTGGAACACGCCGAACCCGAACTGCGGGATCCGCACGCCGTTGGTGAGTTCCACGGCCGGGACAGGGTTGGTCGTCATTCCTGCGGCCTACCCGAGGCCCCCGGACGCGAAACACGGCGAGCGCGGACCCTCCTTCCGTATCACCCGATCGTGTGTGCGACCGGGCAAACCCGGCGTGGTTGACCCCGGGCGGACCGGGTACACGGCGATCAGGCAAGGAGGTGTTCCGTGATCGAAGAAGTGAACGAAAAGCCCGCGGCCGACCGCTCGGTCGGCGAGCTGGTGACGGACCTGACCGGCGAAGTCAAGCGGCTCGTCCGGGACGAGCTGCGGCTCGCGGTCTTCGAACTGCAGCACAAGGGCAAGAAGATGGGCCTCGGCGCCGGGTTGTTCGGCGCGGCGGGCCTGTTCGCGCTGTTCGGCGCCGGCGCGCTGGTCGCGGCCGCCGTGCTGGCGCTCGCGCTGGTCGTGCCCGGCTGGCTGGCCGCCGTGATCGTCGCCGTCGCGTTGTTCGCGGTCGCCGGGATCGCCGCGCTGGTCGGCAAGAAGGAGGTCACGCAGGGCGTGCCGCCGGTGCCCGAAGAAGCCATCAGCGGCGTCCGGCAGGACGTGGACACCGTGAAGCAGGGAGTGCGCACATGAGCGGGGACTTCCCGAAGAACGCCGAAGAGGCGCGGCTGGACCGGGACACCACCCGGGAGGAGCTGACCGAGACCCTGGAAGCGCTCGGGCAGAAGCTCGACGTGAAGAGCCGGGTCAAGGAGAACGTCAGCGAAAAGCTCGACCAGGCGACCGCGAAGGTCGCCGACGTGACGAACGAGCCGACCGCGGTCAAGTTCCGCCAGGGCGCCGACGTCGTGCGGAGCAACCCGGTACCGATCTTCGCCGGCGTGCTGGGCCTGGTGATCGTGATCCGGCTGATTCTGCGACGGAGGAACGACTCGTGAACAAGGTCTGGTACAAGCCGCTGAGCTGGGTCGTCGGCGCCCTCGGCGGTGTCCTCGCCGGGCAGGCGTTCACGCAGGTCTGGAAGCGCGTGGCGGGCGAAGACGACGCGCCCGACGCCACCGACCGCGACTACACCTGGCAGCAGGTGATCATCGCGGCGGCGGTGCAGGGCGCGATCTTCGCCGCGGTCAAGGCCGCGACCGAGCGGGCGGGTGCCATCGGCTACGAAAAAGCGACCGGCGAATGGCCGGACGACTGACCGTGTCCACAGTGGACGGCGGGAGGCGGGACCGGCGGGCGGTCACGCCTCCCGGCCGGGCTCGGGCACCGGGGTCAGCTCCGCGAGCGCGGCACCGACCCGGGAGTGGATCTCCAGCAGCACGTCCGCGCCGGTGGCCTCCAGCGAGCGCGTCACGGCGTGGCCGCCGAGGACGACGGCGATCCGGGTGCGGGAGTTCGCCTCGAGCAGGGACCGGACGCCGGCGCAGCTGAGGAAGGCGACCCGGGTCAGGTCGACCACCAGCCGCTCGCCCGTGGCGAGAGCTTCGTCGAAAGTTTCGACAGTGGCGGCGTCGATGTCACCGACTAAAGTGACCACGCGGACCCCGCCCGGCCGTTCGGTGGCGGTGAAGGTCAAGCCGGACGGTTCGTCGATCGTGCGAAAGCAGTTCATGGCGCTCCCTATTGCGGCGTGCAGGGGCGCTGACCGGAGCACGTGTCTGAACAACAGCCAACACACTGACCGTACGCCCCTGGGCCCCCAGGTCAACCCCGCGGGCCACCCCGCCCCCGACCTGGGGTAATCGCCGGAGACGGACATCCGGCCCGGAAGGACAGCCATGCGAGTCGTGATCATCGGCGGTGGATTCGCCGGGTACCACGCGGCCAAGAGCCTGCGGAAGGTCGCCGGGGAAGACGTCGAAGTGGTCGTGCTCAACCCCACGGACTACTTCCTCTACCTGCCGCTGCTGCCGGAAGTGGCGGCCGGGATCCTCGACCCGCGGCGGGTGACCGTCTCGATCCCCGAGACGCTGCGCGGCGTCCGCCTGGTGCTCGGCGTCGCGACCGGTGTCGACCTCGACGCCCGGCACGTCACCTACACAGACCCGGAGGACCAGGAGCACCGGATCGGGTACGACCGGCTGGTGCTCGCGGCGGGCAGCGTCAACAAACTCCTGCCGATCCCGGGCGTCGCGGAGTGCGCGCACGGGTTCCGCGGCGTGCCGGAGGCGCTGTACCTGCGCGACCACATCACGCGGCAGGTCGAGCTGGCCGCCGCGACCGAAGACCCCGCCGAACGCGACGCCCGCTGCACGTTCGTCGTCGTCGGCGCCGGCTACACCGGGACCGAGGTCGCCGCGCAGGGCCCCGCGTTCACCGATGCCCTCGCCGCGCGCCACCCCGAACTGGCCGGGCAGAAGATCCGCTGGCTGCTGCTCGACGTCGCCGAGCGCGTGCTGCCCGAACTCGGCAGGCGGCTGGGGAAGACCGCCGACGAGGTGCTGCGCGCCCGCGGGGTCGAGGTGCTGATGAAGACCTCGGTCGACCACGCGGACGCCAAGGGCGTCACCCTCACGAACGGCGAGCCGGTCCCCACCCGCACCCTCGTGTGGTGCGTCGGCGTGCGGCCGGACCCGCTGGCGGCGGCTCTGGGGCTCGAGATGGCGAAGGGCCGGCTCGTCGTCACCGCGCAGCTGGCCGTGCCCGGCCGGGATGACGTCTTCGCCTGCGGTGACGCGGCCGCGGTGCCCGACCTCACCCGCCCCGGCGAGTACACGGCGATGACCGCGCAGCACGCCGAGCGGCAGGGCAAGCTCGCCGGGCGCAACGTCGCGGCGTCGCTGGGGTACGGCCGCACGGGCACCTACCGGCACCACGACCTCGGCTTCGTCGTCGACCTCGGCGCCGGTGCCGCCGCGGCGAACCCGTTGCACATCCCGCTTTCCGGGCTCCCGGCGAAGGTCGTGACCCGCGGGTACCACCTCATCGCGATGCCCGGCAACCGCGTGCGCACGGCGGTCGACTGGATCCTGGACCGGCTGACCGGCCGCCAGACCGTCCAACTGGGACTCGTCCGCTCCGGCGCGGTGCCACTCGACACCGACTCCCCCGAAGTCCCGCGGCGTTGAACCGCCGCGGCCGTCTCTTCGTCAGTCGTCGTCGAAGGCGGACAGGGCCTGGCGGCGGTGCAGCAGCTCGACGGCGTCGTCGAGCTGCCGTTCGAGGTCCTTGAGGCGGAGGCGTTCCGCCGGGGTGAGCCCGCCGTGGTGGAGGGCGCCCTTGCGCAGCCGGTGCTCCTCGTCGATCAGGTCGGCGATGCGGTCGGTGATTTCGTGGCCTGCCATGGGAAATCCCCTCCTGTCCGGTCGTGAGCATACGCCGCGCGGGCACCCCCGCCGGGTGATCCACGTCGCCGGACGCTCTCTGCCTACTCTCGCGCGCCGCGGGCCGCCAGCCGCACGAAAGCCCGCACCACCGGCGCCGCCGTCCCGGCCCGCCAGGCCAGCCCCAGATCGATCACCGGCACCGGCTCCTCCAACCGCCGCAGCACCACCCCGCGCCGCTTCAACCCCCGCGCGCGGTGCTCCGGTACCGCCGCGATCCCCGCGCCCTCGGCGACCGCGCGCATCAGCTGCTCGTCCTCCGGCTCTTCGCGGACGATCCGCGGCACCCCGCCCGGCCAGACCTGCGCGCTGATCGCGTCGTACTGGCCCGGGCCGTTCTCCCGCGGCCAGAACACGACCGGCTCCGAAGCGATCCACGCCCGCCGCAGCCGGCCGCGCCGCCGGGCCAGCGCGTGGCCCGACGGCAGAGCCAGCAGGACCTCCTCCGACCCCACCACCGCCACCTCGACGCCCGGCGCCACCACCGGCGGCCGGACGAACCCCACGTCGATCTCGCCCGCCGCCAGCCGAGCGAGGTTCAAGCTCGTCCAGCCCGTCTCCAAAGCCAGCGCGACGTCCGGAAACTTCGAGCGGTACGCCGCCACCAGATCGCCGGCCAGCGGGCCGGGCGCCGAGCGCGTGTACGCGATCCGCAGCCGTCCCGCGTCGCCCCGGCCGGCCGCCGCGATCACGCCGCGCGCCCGGTCGAGCCGGTCCAGCAGGTCCCGGGCCTCCGCCGCCGCCACGCGCCCCGCCTCCGTCAACGCGAACCGCGGACCAGACCGGTCGAGCAGCGCCACCCCCAGCTCCGCTTCGAACGCCCGGATCTGCTGGCTCAACGAAGGCTGTGACACGAACAGCCGCGCGGCGGCCCGCGTGAAGTGCATCTCCTCGGCGAGCACGGCGAAGTAGTGCCAACGGCGCAGGTCCACCCAGCCACTATAGGACGAACCTATAGATCAAGAGGGACGAAGTCTTGGACCGGCCCCGCGCAGCGCCCCAAGACTGGGGACGTGAACCGCACCGACCGCAAGCTCCACGCCCTCGCCGCCGCGGCGGACGCCGGCCTCCTCGACCCGATGGCCGGCTTCGTCGACCTCGCCGGGATCCGCGAAGCCGTCGAAGACCTGACGAAGGCGTTCGCGCCGCTCGGGCGCGTCCAGCACACCGTCGCCGCCAAGGCGTGCGGCCTGGCCCCCGTCCTGCGGTACCTCGCCGACCTCGGGGTCGACGCCGAGGTCGCGAGCCCGGGCGAGACGGCGGTCGCCGAAGCCGCCGGTCTCCGCGGCCCGCGGCTGGTCCTCGACTCCCCCGCCAAGACCACCGCCGAGCTCGCGCACGCCCTCGGCGAGGGCACCGCGATCAACGCCGACAACTTCCAGGAGCTGGCCCGGCTCGACGCGCTCGCCGGGGACCACCCGCGCTCGGTTCTCGGCCTGCGGATCAACCCCCAGGTCGGCGCGGGCCGGATCGACGGCACCAGCACCGCGACCACGACGTCGAAGTTCGGCATTCCGTTGCGGGACAACCGGAATCTCATCATCGATGCCTTCGTGCGACGGCCGTGGCTGACCCGGCTGCACGTCCACGTCGGCTCTCAGGGCTGCCCGCCGGAGCTGATGGCCGACGGCGTCGCCGCGGTGCACACGCTCGCCGAGGAGATCAACGCCGCGGCCGGGCGCCGGCAGGTCACCAGCCTCGACCTCGGCGGCGGCCTGCCGGTGAACTTCGCTTCCGAAGACCCGGGCCCGACCTACGCCGGCTACGTCTCGACGCTGCTGGCGAGGGTCCCGGCCCTCGCCGACGGGCGCTACAGCTTCGTCACCGAGTTCGGCCGGTCCCTGCTGGCGAAGAACGGCTTCCTCGTCAGCACCGTCGAGTACACGAAGGTCGCGGGCGGGCGGCCGATCGCCGTGACGCACGCGGGCGCGCAGGTCGCGGCCCGCACGGTGCTCCAGCCGGAGCACTGGCCGCTGCGGCTGACCGCGCTCGACCCCACCGGCAGGCCGAAGACCGGGCCCGAGGTGGCACAGGACGTCGCCGGGCCGCTGTGCTTCGCCGGCGACCTCCTGGCGAAAGAACGGCCGCTGCCGCTGCTGGAGCCCGGTGACCTCGTCGTCGCGCACGACACCGGCGCCTACTACTTCGGCGCGCACTACGCCTACAACACGCTGCCGCGCCCGGCCGTGCACGGCTTCACGGTGAGCGAGCACGGCGACGTCCGGTTCACGCCGATCCGCCGCGTGCAGTCCGTGGCCGAGCTCGTCGCGGACGCGGGCGGCGAATTCGTCGGAGCGCTCCCGGAGGCGTGATCATCGGCGTAGCATCCGGGCACGCCGAGGGGAGACTGCCATGGGGGCCGGTCGCGAGCTGCCGCGGTTCGCCGCGCTGCCAGTGGGAATCGTCGTCGCCGTGCAGGCGGTGATCCTGACCGCGTTGTCCGGCCGCTACGGCTTCCACCGCGACGAGCTGTACTTCGTCGCGGCGGGCCGCCGGCCGGACTGGGGCTACGTCGACAACCCGCCGATCACGCCGTGGCTCGCGCGCGCGTCGACGGCGGTGTTCGGCGAGACGCCCACCGGCCTGCGCGTGGTCGCGACCCTGCTCGGCATGGCGACGGTGGTGGTCGTCGCGCTGATCGCCCGCGAGTTCGGCGGCGGCCGCGGCGCGCAGCTGTTCACCGCGATCGCGACGGCGCTCTCGGCGTACGTCCTGGTCGTGTCGCACATGCTGGCCACCAACTCGGCGGACGTGCTGCTGTGGTCGCTGATCGCCCTGTTCGGGTTGAAGCTCCTGCGCACCGGTGACGGCCGGTGGTGGCTCGCCGTCGGCGCCGCCGCGGGGGTCGGCCTGGCGAACAAGTGGCTCGTCCTGCTCCTGCTGTCCGGGCTCGGCATCGGCGTGGCGATCGCCGGGCCGCGCCGGGTGCTGCGGACGTGGTGGCTCGCGGCCGGCGTCGGGATCGCCGCCGTGCTGGCCGCGCCGATCGTCGTCTGGCAGGCGTCGCACGGCTGGCCGATGCTGACCGTCGCGGGCGGGATCAGCGAGGACGACGGCGTCGAGAACCGCGTCCTGTTCGTGCCGATGCAGCTGGTCTACCTCTCCCCCGTGCTGGTGCCCGTGTGGATCGCCGGGCTCGTGCGGCCGTGGCGCGACCCCGCCCTGCGCTGGGCCCGCGCGCTCGCGATCGCCTACCCGGTGGTCTGCGCCGAACTCCTGGTTCTCGGCGGGAAGCCGTACTACTCGGTGCCGTTGCTGCTGCCGCTGGTGGCACTCGGCGCGGAGCCGGCGCTGCGGTGGCTGGCTCGCGGCGGGACGACGCGGCGGGCACTCACCGGCGCGGCCGCCGCAGTGTGCGCGATCGTGTCCGTCCTCACCGGACTCCCGGTGGTCCCGGCGCCGGCCCTGAACGGCCCGCTGCTGGCGGTCAACAAGGAACCCGGCGAGCAGGTCGGCTGGCCGGGGTTCGCCGACACGGTCGCCGGCGCGTGGGCGCGGATCCCGGACACCGAACGGGACACCGCGGTGATCCTCGCCGCCAACTACGGGGAGGCGGGCGCGCTCGAGCACTACGGACCCGAGCGCGGGCTGCCCCAGCCGTATTCGCCGCACATGTCCTACGCCGACTGGGGCCCGCCGCCGGACCGGCAGGTCGGCCCGGTGCTGCTCATCGGGAGCTTCGAGCGCGGTTCGCCCGCGTCGCGGCTGATCACCGGCTGCCGCGTGGTCGCCAAACACCACACCGCCGAAGGCGTCGACAACGACGAGAACGGCGTCATGCTCTCGCTGTGCACGCTGACCGAGCCGTGGTCGACGGCGTGGCCGGTCCTGCGTCAGTTCTATTGATCAGGCACAGCTACTGATTTGCCCGGTTCGCGCTACCCTCGGGCGCATGGTGGCGAGGCGCACGGCGGTGGCCGTGGTGGGGGCGGGCCCGGCCGGGCTCACGGTGGCGAACCTCTTGCGGCGCGCGGGGATCGGCTGCGTGCTGCTGGAGCAGGAAAGCCGGGCGTTCATCGAACAGCGGCCGCGGGCCGGGTTCATCGAAGAGTGGGCCGTCCGCGGGCTCGAGCAACGCGGGCTCGGTGAGCAGCTCGTCGCGAAGGCACCGCGGCACGAGAAGTTCGAGTTCCGGTTCGCCGGGCAGCGGCACACCTTCCGCTACGGCGACGTCACCGGGCAGCGGCATTTCGTTTACCCGCAACAGCTCCTGGTCACCGATCTGATCGCCCAGTACACCGACGCGGGCGGTGAAGCGGTCTTCGAGGTCTCCGACGTCCGGCTGCACGACCTGACGTCGGACTCCCCCGCCGTCACGTTCCGGACCGCCGAGGGCGAACACCGGATCGACTGCGACTTCGTGGCCGGCTGCGACGGCGCGCGCGGTGTCTCCCAAGGTCACCTGCCCCCGGAAACCACCGTGAAGTCCCACCACGACTACGGAATCGGCTGGCTGGCCCTACTCGCGGAAGCGCCGCCCTCCGCCGACGGAGTGCTGTTCGGCATCCACCCGCGCGGGTTCGGCGCCCACATGGCCCGCACGCCCACGGTGACGCGGTTCTACCTGCAGACCGCGGCGGGCGAAACCGAAGAGGACTGGCCCGACGAGCGCGTCTGGACGGAGCTGCAGGCCCGGCTGGCGGTGCCCGACGGCCCGATCACCGAAGGAAAGCTGATCGAGAAGCGGATCCTCGATATGCACAACTACGTCGTGGAGCCGATGTCCCACGGCCGGCTGCACCTGGCGGGCGAGTCGGCGCACCTGGTCGCGCCGATCGCGGCGAAGGGCATGAACCTCGCCCTGCACGACGCGTTCCTGCTCGCCGAGGCCTACCAGGCGCACTACGCGGGCGATCCCACGCGGCTGGCCGGGTACTCCGACGCGTGCCTGCCGCTGGTGTGGCAGTACCAGGAGTTTTCGCTGTGGCTGTCGGACATCTTCCACCACACCGCGGCCGCGGGCGACAACCCGTTCGCGGCGCGCATCGCGGAAGCCCGGATGCGTCGCCTGCTGGGTTCACCCACGGCCGCGGCGGCGTTCGCGGAGCTCTACATCGGCAAGAACGCCGACCTCTAGCTCCAGGCGATCTTGAACACCCAGGTGAAGCGGCCCGCCTGCCGGGCCGCGGCCGGGACGTCGATCACCAGCGAGCCGTTTTCCACGGTCCAGTGCAGGTTCCCGCGGTACCCGAGCATCGTCACCCGGTCCCCACTCCGGATCGGCACCGGCGCGTCGACCACCAGCCTGCTGCCCGGGGCTGCCAGTGAATGCACGTAGAACGCTTCGTTCTGCTTGACCGTGAACCGCAGGTCGCCGAGCTGGGCCATCCGCGACCAGTACGTCGTGCCGTAAATGGCTTCGCCGTTGACCTTCAGCCATGCGCCCGCGTCGCGCAGGTGCTTCTGCATGACGTCCGGGATGGTGCCGTCGAAGTCAGGGCCGATGTCGAGCAGGAAGTTCCCGTTCTTCGACACGATGTCGACGAGCGTCCGGACGACCTCCTCCGCCGTCATGTACCGGTCGTCGGGGGTCGCGCGGTTGTAGCCGTAGGAGAACGGGTCGAGCCCGCGGCTCGACTCCCATTTCGCCACCACGGTGTTCGGGTACGTCGTGTACTCCGGCGTCGTGAAGTCGTGGTCGGGGATGCCGCCGCGGTCGTTGTAGGTGACGTCCTTGGGGCGCTTGCGGTTCTTCGCGTGGTTGAAGTACTCCGTGAGCACGTTGCGGCTGTCGTTGACGCCGCCGATGTCGAACCACAGGACGTCCGGGTCGAACTCGGAGATCAGCTCGAGCACCTGCGGCGCCTGGTAGTCACGGACGAAGTCCTTCCCGGCCGTGTAACCGGTGTAGGGCAGCGGCGCGCCGGTGTACGGGTTGCGCGGCGCGTGCCCCATCCACGGGTTGTCGGGGTTGAACCACTCGGGCAGCGAGAAGTACAGGCCGTTGCGCAGCTGGGGTGTGTACTTCCGGGACGCCGCGAACAGCTCGGCGATGACGTTGCGCTTCGGGCCGAGTTTCACGGAGTTGCGGTCGCTGACCTTGGTGTCCCACAACGCGAAACCGTCGTGGTGCTTGGACGTGAGGACGTAGTACTCCGCGCCCGCGTCCGCGATCAGCTTCAGCCAGGTGCGCGGATCGAACTTCGCCGCGGTGAACATCGGGATGAAGTCGTCGTAGGCGAAGTCCTCGCCGTACTTTTCCTTGTGGTAGGCGTAGGTCGCGCCGTTCGGGTCCTGCTGGTTCTGCCAGTACCACTCCGCGTACTGCTGGCCGACCGGCGCCCACGCGGGCACGGCGTACACGCCCCAGTGGATGAAGATGCCGAACTTGCTGTCGTTGAACCAGTAGGGCGCGCGGTGCGTCGACAGCGACGCGTCGGTCGGCCGGAAGTCCGGGACGCCGAGGGTGATCGGGACCTGCTGGGTGGCGAGGGTGCCGCGCCCGGCCGTGACGCGGACCTGGCCGTTCGTGGTGGTCCCGGGCGGCACGGACGCGTTCGGTGCGAGCCCGAGCCGGACCGTCGCCTGCTCCCCCGGCGCGAGCGCGCGGATGGTCGCCGGCACGGTCGTGCGGCCGCCGGGGACGTCGACGGTGACGCTGACCTTGTCACCGGCCCCGAGCCACACCGTGCCCGCGTTGACGACGGTCGCCTCGGCGGCCTGCGGACCGCCGTCGGTCAGCAGGTTGGCCGTCGAGCGGCCGTCGAGGATCAGCGCCGAGCGGCCCACGGCCACCGGCTGCAGGGTGAGCGCGAAGACGTGCAGGCTGGAGACGTTCGGTGCCGGCGTGGCCGTGGTGGGCAGGGTCAGGGCGACGGCGTCGCGGGCCGGGTCGACCCAGACCTGGCCGGTGGCCAGGGAAACGGGGTTGTTGTCGACGACGCCGCCGGGTGCGTAGCGGAACGGCGAGACCAGGGCGCCGGTGCCGGTGTACCAGTCGGGGCCGGAGAGGGAGCCGGTGCTCGTGCTGCCGTCGGCGTAGTGGACGGTCGCCGTGCCGCCGCATGCGCCGTAGCTGGCGGCGACCAGGAAGTAGGCGACGAAGTACCGCCCCTTCGGCAGGTCGATCGTCTGGCCGGTGGCGGCGATGTCGTTCTTGGCGCCGGCGGCCGCGGAGCCGAGCTTGAACGGGACGCCGCCGACGGTGGCGGTCTGCCCGACCGGCAGGTGCTCGGCCGGGAAGGTGTAGCCGGAGCCGTCGAAGTCGCCGCCGGGGGCCGAGGCGCTGTCGATGCCGTCGTTCGAGAACCAGGCGTCGAGGGCGACCGGGACGGGCGGCGGGGGCGGGACGATCGGGGTGCCGGGCGCGTCCGGAGCGGCGTCCACGGGCACGCCAGTGGCACCGGCCGACGTGTGCCCGGCCGCGCTGAGCGCCACAGCGCCACCGAGGGCGATACCGAGAGCCTGACGGCGAGGGAAGGTCGTCACTGAACCTCCAGGGATCGGATGACTACGGCGGAATGACGACAGAGTTCGCCCCTAGTTGGCAAATCTGTCGATGGCGGAGCTGATTCATCCGATGACTGACCCTGCTCGCTGCGCCTTCCGCTGTCAAGAGCCAACCGGACCGATCGTTATGAACCGTGCTCACGTCCGGCCCGTGGTTCTCGGTAACGAGCTGCAGCACTCGCCGTCAGAACCCAGCCGCGTCGAAAGGCCAGACCGATGTCCACCTACCCGAGCGCACTGAGCCGCCGCGCGATCGCCATGTTGAAGGCGGTCGGCGAGGGCCGAGCCGAGCTCCGCTGCAGCTGTGAACCCGACCTCCGCGTGGACGGGTTGTCGTGCTGCGACCAGAACACCGCCCACGACCTCGCCCGCGCCGGGCTGATCCGCGCGATCGGCACCCCGGCACGCGGCCAGTGGGCCCCGGCCGAACTGACCGACGCCGGGCACCGCGCGCTCGGCGGAGGCCTTCCCGCCGCCGCCTGAGCCTCCCGCTCGAAAGCCGTGAAGGGCACCCTCATGGACGTCACAGCCATGAGGGTGCCCTTCACGGCTTTCGCGTCTTCCGATGCGGCGACGCAGTGAGGTCGACACAGTGAGGTCGACAAAACCCCGAACCGGGCTGAACCGCCCCGGGCCGGGGACCGTGCTTTGGGTGAGGGCGTCTCGCACACGCCCTCCGGAGTCGCCACGACGCAAACGATCCGGGCCAGCCTCCGCCCGATCGGGACCGGGCACTCCGGCGAGCGGCCGTCGCGGCAACGGCCACCTCGCGCGGGCCCGTCCGGCATCCCCAGAATCCCGGACGGGCCCGCTCCCCCGCCGTGTGCACTGTCCGGGATCTTGTCCGATTCGGTCACCTGATCAGCGGTCGCTGGTCCGGAGCAGTCACGCCACTGTGAGTGCATGCGACGCTTTCTGGCCGTGAGCGCGGCACTTCTGGCAGGGCTCGGCATCCTCACGACGTCCGGCAGCGCGAATCAGGTCAGTGCCGATTCACAGAGTGCTATCCCCGTAGTCGCCGAGCACGCCGTCGGCGGCTGGGTCGGCACGTGGGCCGCCGCGCCCGCGTCCGCCGTCGCCAACACCCCGGACGGCTACCCCGGCTTTTCGATCCGCAACGTCGTGCACACCAGTGCCGGCGGCGGCCGGGCCCGCGTCCACCTGTCGAACGCCTTCGGCGCCACTCCCCTGACCTTCGGGCACGTCACCGTCGCGGTCCAGGGCACCGGCCCGGACGCCGTGCCCGGCACGCTGCGGTCGCTGACCTTCGGCGGCGCGCCGAGCGTCGTCGTCCCGGCGGGCGGCGAAGCCCTGAGCGACCCGGTGAGCCTGCGGGTGCCGGCCGACGTCAATCTGCTCGTCACGACCTACGTGCCCACGAAGTCCGGCCCGGTCACCTACCACCCGGCCGCGTCGCAGACGTCGTACTTCACCCGCGCGGGCGACTTCGCCGGCAGCGAGTCGGGCGCGCCCTACACCGAGCAGACGTCGGTGTGGCACTACGTCTCCGGTGTCGACGTCCAGGGCAGTGCCGAGGCTTCGATCGTCACGCTCGGCGATTCGATCACCGACGGCGTCGGAAGTGTTGCCGGGACCAACCACCGCTGGCCGGACTACCTCGCCGACCGGCTGCACGGCCGCTTCGGCGTGCTCAACGCGGGCATCAGCGCCAACCGGCTGCTGCTCGACGTGCCCGGCTCGGGCGCCGGCCAGAACGCCTTGTCCCGCTTCGACCGCGACGTGCTGAGCGTCGGCGGCGTGCGGACGCTGATCGTGCTGGAAGGCATCAACGACATCCAGCAGAACCCGCACCAGACCGACCCGAACGCGATCACCTCGGCCTACCGCCAGCTGGTGACGCAGGCGCACGCCCGCGGCATCCGCGTCCTCGGCGGCACGCTCACGCCGTTCAAGGGCTGGGGCGTCTACGACGAAACCCTCGAAGCGACCCGCACCGCGGTGAACACGTTCATCCGCACCAGCGGCGTGTTCGACGGCGTCGTCGACTTCGACGCCGCCGTCCGCGACCCGGCCGACCCGCTCCGGATGCTCCCGGCGTACGACTCCGGCGACCACCTCCACCCGGGCGACGCGGGGTACGAGCGGATGGCCGCCGCCGTCCGCCTAGACCGGCTGTGAGCGCGGGATGAACAGCACCGCCACCAGGCTGAGCACCGCCACCCCCACCAGGTAGAGCGACACCGAGAACGAAGTCCCGGTGGAGGTCTGCAGCGCCGTCGCGATCAGCGGTGCGAAGCTGCCGCCCAGCACCGCGCCCACCGCGTAGGAGAACGACGCTCCGCTGTACCGGAACCGCGGCTCGAACAGCTCCGCGAACAACGCCGACTGCGGCCCGTACGTCGCGCCCAGGCCGATGTTCAGCACCACCACGGCCACGATCAGCCAGACCGCGGCCTTCGTGTCCACCAGCAGGAAGAACGGGATCGGCCAGACCACCAGCAGCACCGACCCGGCCAGGTACACCGGTTTGCGGCCGACGCGGTCCGACCACGCGGCCGTGACCAGGATGCTCACCAGCCACGTCACGCTGCCGACGATGACCACCACCAGCAGCGTGGTCCGGTCGATCTTCAGCACCGACGTGCCGTAGGACAGCAGGTACGCCAGGAAGATGTACCCGATCGCGGTGTTCGCGATGAAGCTGCCCGACGCCACGAGCAACGCGCGCGGCCGCTCCCGGAAGACGTCGACCATCGGCCGGTTGCTGCGCGCCTCGGTCTCCCGCAACCGCGCGAACACCGGCGTCTCCTCGATCCGCAGCCGGATCACCAGGCCGACGCCGACGAGCACGATGCTCGCCAGGAACGGCACCCGCCAGCCCCACGCCGCGAACTGCGCGTCGGTCATGGTGCGGCCGAGGATGAAGAAGAACAGCTGCGCCAGGATCAGCCCGGCGGGGACGCCGATCTGCGAGAACGCGCCGTACCGGCCGCGATGCCCCTCCGGCGCGTGTTCGACCGCCATCAGCGCCGCACCGCCCCACTCGCCACCCGCGCTCAAGCCCTGCAGCAACCGCAGGACCAGCAGCAGGATCGGGGCCCAGACACCGATCGCGGAGTACGTGGGCAGCAGGCCGACACCGACCGTCGCCACGCCCATCAGGAGCAGCGACAGCACCAGCATCGCCTTGCGGCCGACGCGGTCGCCGAAGTGGCCCCACAGGATCCCGCCGACCGGGCGGGCCAGGAACCCGACGCCGAGCGTCGCGAACGCGGCGAGGGTGCCGGACGCGGGCGAGAGCGTCGTGAAGAAGAGCTTGCCGAACACGAGCGCCGTCGCCGTGCTGTAGATGAAGTAGTCGTACCACTCGATCGTGGTCCCGATCGCGCTCGCGACGGCGACCCGTCGCAGCTGCCGAGTCGCCTCGGCCGGCGCCGGCGTGCTCACGAGCCCGCGAGAGCCGGCAGGAGGTCTTCGGCCAGCAGGTCCATCAACAGCCCGTCGTGCCAGCTGCCGTCCGGACCGCGCTCGTAGGAGCGCATCGTGCCGACCGGCTGGAAGCCGAGCGACTGGTAGAGCTGGATCGCGGACTTGTTGTCCGCCGCGGGGTCGATCACCACCCGGTGGTGCCCGCGCACGCTGAACAGGTGCTCGGCCAGCGTCCGGATCGCGTCCGAGCCGAGGCCACGGCCCTGCCAGTCCGGGTGGACGGCGATGTCGATCCCGGCGTGCCGGTACTGCGGGTCGGCCTCCTCGAAGGCCAGCTCGATGCCCACGACGACGCCCTCGTGCTCGATGGCGTACGTCGTGGTGCCGTCGTCGGGGTCCAGCAGGTACGAAACCTGGGCGGCCACCGGTTCTTCGGCGTCCGCCCACCACCGGGCGACGTCCGGGTGCGACAGGATCTCCTCGAACCGGGCGGCGTCCGCGGCTGCGGCGGGGCGCAGGCGGACGCGGCTTCCGGTGATCAGGCCGGTCATCGGCTCAGTGTCGACCCCCGGAAGCCGTCTGTCGAGGAGTGCCGCCCGGCCGGGCCAAGCCGGTCGGCGGGTCCTCAGCCCCCGGTCACCACGGGTTGTTGTCCTGCTCGTCCGGGTCGGCGGCCCCACTGCGACGCGGCGGCGGCGACCCCGGGGGCGCCCCGGCGCTGCCGGCGGGCGGCGCGGGCGAGGGTGGGGTGGGCGGCGGTTCGGCGGGCGGCGGCGGCGCGTCCTCCGGCTCGTCCGGGTCGGGGAACCGGCCGCGGAGGTTGTCCAGCAGCAGCGTCCGGGTCTCGCGGTCCTCGTCGCCGAGCTGCTCGGTCATCACGCCCGCCACGCGCTCGGCGATGCCGGACTGGGCCCGCCGCATGGTGGTCAGGATCGTCCGGGACAGCTCGTCCAGCGGGAACGACTTGATCTTGTTGCTGAACGTCAGCTCGGTGACCGTGCCGTCGGCACCGACGGTGACGCTCACCGCGCCGTCGCCGCTGCTCGCGGTCAGCCGCAGCCGTTCGGTCTGCTCCTGCGCGGCCTGGTAGCGCTCGGCCTTGGCCGCGAACCCGGCCGCCCAGTCGTCCATCCGGCGGATCGTCTCGTCGGGGTCCCGCATCAGGTCCCCCAGGCCGGTGTTCGGGCCCGTCATGCCTGCACCTTCGCTTCCGCCGTGCGCGGCGAGGCCGCCAGCTGCCGCTGGAACGGCTGGGCGTTGCCCTCTTCCCCGTCCCGATACGACTGCGCGGCCGTCTTGACGTTGTCGGCCAGGCCGCGCACGCCCTCGCTCGACGCGGTCAGCGCTTCCTTCGCCTTCTCACCCGTCGGCCGGATGATCGGCGGGAGGAACGCGCACAGCAGCCCGTAGGCGTGGTCCGACATCGCCGAGTCGGCCGCGGACGCCGCCGTGTCGAGCCGGTCCACCAAGCTCTCGACGTGGCTCGCGTGCGCGACCAGCTCGTCCGGCTCGACCTCGAAACCAGCGGCCGTCATGCCCTCACTTCCAATCCTGGTTCTTCCAGTCACCGATCACCGGAGGCGCCACCGCTTCTTCGCCCGCGAAGAAGTTCGGGTCGTCGCTCTCGAGGTAGTCGGCCGCCTTGTGTTCCTTGTCGTCTTCCTTCTTGCCGCCACGGCCGGCGCCCATGCCGCCCATGCCCGGGCTGCCCGCCGCACCGGCCTTGCCGCCGGCCGCACCCGCGTTCCGCATGGCGGCCGCTTCGGCCTCCGCGGCCGCGCCCGACGCGGCACCACCGCTCAGGCTGCCCGCGCCGCGCATGCCCGCGCCACCGGCGCCACTGCCCGAGCCGCCGATCCCGCCGAGGGAACCGCCGCCGGCTCCGCCACCGCCGGGGATACCGCCGAGGCGGCTCGCGATGCTTTCGCCGTTGATCCCGCCACCGCGGCCGATGGTCGGCATCTTGCCGATGCCGGAGCCGCCGCCGGGGATACCGCCCGGGCCGGTGCCGGTGGGCAGGCCGGTGATCGGGTCGATGCCGGGCGGGGTGAAGCCGGGGATGCCGCCGCCGCGGATACCGCCGCCACCGCCGCCCGAGGTGTCCGGGATACCGGGGATCGAGCCCGGGTTGAAGCCGCTGCCGCCGGGGCCCCCGCCGCCGGGGATACCGGACGGCGAGAAGCCCGACGACGTCGTCCCGTCGCCGCTGATCGGGATCGACGACCCGGGGATGCCGGAGCCCGTGAAGCTGCCGCCACCCGGAATCTCCGGGATGTTCGCTCCCGAGAAGCCCGAGCCACCGGCGCCCGAGCCGCCCGCGCCACCGCCGCCCGACGCGGCCGGGATGCCCGCGCCGGAGAACCCGGAACCGCCCGCACCGGAGCCGCCGCCGGGGATACCGCTGCCGGAGAACCCGGAACCACCGGAGCCACCTGAGCCCGAGCCGTCACCGGGGATGCCCGAACCCGGGATGCCGGACCCGGGCGCACCGGCGCCCGGACCGTTCACGCCGTCGAGACCGCTCGTGGTCCCTTCGGCCGGGATCCGCGCCGAAAGCGGGTCCATCGCCGTGCGCGCCGTCAGCGGCTGGGAACCGTCCGTGCCGGCACCGGCACCGCCGGCCTGGCTGGTCGCCGAACGAGCCGTCGCCGACGGCAGCTTCGGCGGAGCCGGGAACCGCGGCGTCGCGACCGCGCCGCCGATGGTCTCGTCGTACTGCGTCATGATCTGCGCGGCGTGGTCCCGGGCCGCCGTCTGCGCCCGGTAGGTCTGCATGGCCTCGCCGGCCGCCGCCGCGTACTGCACCGGGTCGGTCATCGACATCAGGCGCTGGTTGGTGCTCTGCAGGTCGAACTGCACCGGCGGGTTCGCGACCATCTGCCGCTGGGTCTCGTTGAGCGCCTGCGAGTGGATCTCCTGCTGGCGCCCGGCGAGCGTCGCGCCCTGCGCGGTCGCGCCCAGCCACTTGCCGACCCCGGCGAGGTGCTCGCGCACGGCGTCACCGGCGTCGCCCTGCCAGTTGCTGGTGCTCGCGTTGATCGCGTCGCCGAGGGTCTTCTGGTGGGTGCCCAGGTCGTTGCCGACCGCGACCCACTCCTCCGACGTCTCCGCGACGGTCGCCGGGTTGGCGTCCTGCGTGATGGCGTCGTTCATCTGCTCGTGGCTGGCGTTGGCCCACAGCGTCTTCGGCGCGCCGCCGTTCTCGCGCATGGCGAGACCCTCGTCGAGGCCGTGCTTGGAGTTGTCGAGGTGCTGCTGGTACAGCTCCTGGATCTTCTTGTCGCGCAGCACCGGGTCGACGGCCGGGCCGAGCCAGCCGGCCCGGATCTCGTCGTCGATCTGCTGGGTCGCCATCTCCCGGATCTCGTCACCCGAGGGCGTGTTGTCCGTCTTCAGCGGCCCGACGTAGTACTTCGACGACGAATCGGCGGTCACGTCGTAGAGCGGGCTGCGCGGGTTGTAGTCCGGGGACGAGGGGTCCGACACGGACTCGGCGGTGGCTGCCACGGTCTCCCTCAGCTCTGGTCGGCGGTCGGGAGCGACGTCAGCGTCGTGCGCGTGGTCTCTTCCCGGGACTTGTAGTTCTGCTTGGCCAGCTTGATGGCTTCGATGTAGGTCGGGAACTCCTGGCGCGCCGCCTGCAGCTGGGTGACCAGGCCGTGTTCGTCGGCCGCGGTGCTCACCATGTGCGCGGAGACCCACTGGCCGGTCGCGGTCCGGCTCATCGCGGGCGCGTCGTGCAGCCGCTGGAGGTTCGCCCAGCGCTGCTCCAGGGACTCGAGCACGCCTTCGAGCGCCTCGATCAGCTGGTTGCCCGTGGTGTCGTCGATGGCGAAGCCACCGGACTGCGCGAGCCGCTTCAGCTGCGCACCGGCCAGGCCGACCCGGACGGCGGCCAGCGCCTTGGTCTCGGGCGTCGTGGCGGACTGCAGCTGCATCGTCGCCTGGAGAGCCTGGGCCGTCGCCTCGGTCTCTTCCGTCATCAGAAGCTGTTCCTTCCCGGTCAGTAGACGGCGGCGATCGCTTCGCGGATCGCGCGCGCGAGGTCGGCGCGGCCGGCCGGTACGTATTCCGCCGTCAGTTCGCCGGCTTCGCCGGACTTGGTGTGCACCAGGTAGCGGCCGTCGGCGGTGTCCAGCCAGCTCAGCGGTTCGCCCGCGAGCCGCTCGCCGCGCCGGCTCTGCGCGGTGACGGCGATGTGGCCACCGCCCAGCCGCGGCTCGGCCAGCACCCGCTCGAGCACCGCGACGTCGGACGGCTTCGGCGCCGGCGGCCGGCGGCCCGGCCGCACCACCGCCTTGACCTCGATCATGCCGAAGGCGTCGGTCTCTTCCTCGTCGAACTCGGCGTCCGCGATCCGCTTCGCCGCCATGGCCGAGACCTCGCGCCCGGCGGCGCGGTGCACGACGTGCTTGCCGGTGGTCGCGGCCGGAGCCGGGGGCAGCACGCCGGTGACGACCTCGACCAGGTCCTCGTCGGCGAACAGCGAGAACAGCAGGTCGTCGGTGTCCGCGGCCTGGGTGATGCCGAGCGCCTGGGCGCCGTCGGTGACCACCAGCACGGCGACGTCGGCGCCGAGGCCGTCGATCCCGCTCACCGCAACCGAAACGCGCGGCGCGGCCAGCAGCTCGAACGCCGTCCGCACCCCGGGGTGCAGTTCGCCCGAAACCGAAAGCCGTCGCTCCTCGAGCGCGTCGTAGACCTGGCGCGCGACCCGCACGAACCGCACCGGGTCCGCCGGGAGATTGCCCGCGCGCAGCGGGTAGCGCCGCACGTCACCACCGGTGGCTTGGCCCACGACGAGGGCTTCGACGACCTCGAGGACGAACTCGAACCTGTCCGCCATTTCCCCTCGCTGTGTTCGTCGTTAGATACTCGAGTCGTCAAACCCTCAAGCAACTTTCCTGCCAAAGGTTATCAGTGCCCCGGGACCCCGCGTCGGCACCGCCACGCGGGTGCCCGAAAGACCACGATCACCGGCCTGTGCGGGCAAAGCGCGGTCGGTGACGAGATCACCCGATGCGGTGCTGGTGCACCCGCAGCTGCAGGGTGACGAGATCGAGAATCGGCACGGCAACACCCAGCTCACGGGCACGCGCGGTGAGATCGCCGAAGATCTGGTCCCCCTCGACCGGGTGACCGCCGAGCAGATCACGGTAGAGCGAAGATCCACCCATCCCGGGGTCCGTGACGGTCTTTCGGGTACCCGCGAGCTCGGCCTCGGGCACCGGGTACCCGGCGGCCTCGGCAACGGCGGCCGCTTCGGCCACGACGGCTTCGGCGAACTCGGTGCCTCCGGGGACGGCGACGACGTCGCCGATCGTGGCGCGCATGAGGCTGTTCACCGCGCCGATCGCGGCGATGAACACCCACTTCGCCCACATGGACTCGGTGATCCGCTCGTCCAGGGTGGCACCGAACCCGGCGTTCTTGATGGCTTCGTCGACGTCACGCAGCTTTTCGGGCGCGGGCTCCGTGCGGGCGCCGTAGGCCAGGCTCTGCAGCGGGCCGAGCCGCCGGATGGCGCCGTCGTCGTCGATCGTCGTCTGCACCTTGGCGACCCCGCCGAGCACGGCGTCCTTGCCGAACCGCGCGTCGAGGGCGTCGATGTGCGCGAGCCCGTTGAGGAACGGCAGGATCAGCGTGCCGGGGCCGACGGCGGGGGCGAAATCGTCGATGGCCGAGGCCAGGCCGGTCGCCTTGACGGCCACCAGCACGAGGTCGTAGGTCCGGTCGAGGGCGCCGGTCTCGACGAGCGGCGGGTGGAGGACGGTCTCTTCACCGAGGCCGGTGATGCGCAGGCCGCGGTCCCGCAGCAGCTTCGCCCGGCCCGGCCGGACCAGGAAGGTGACGTCGCGGCCCGCTTGCAGCAGCCGTCCACCGAAGTAACCACCGGTCGCGCCGGCGCCCACCACCAGAATCTTCAAGTCGCTCACGACGTGACGCTACGCCTCCCGGGCCACCGTCCCAGTCTCCGGACCACAGCTTTTGCACAGCAACGCACAGCGAAACGACAGGTCGTTTCGCGAGCGCCGGGCGTTGACCAGGCATGGGAAGACGGATCCGCTGGACACTGACGGCCGCCGGGCTGGCGGCGGCCGCGTTGACGGCCGGGATGGTCGTCGTGGTCGACGGGCACCGGGCAACCCCGGCCGCGGCGCCATCGGCCGTGTCCTCCACGGCGCCGGAGGACACGGCGGTCAGCCCGGTGGCATCGACGTCCGAGGTCCCGTACCCGGACTTGTCATCGGTGGCCGGCGAGGTCAGCGAAGCGGTGACGGCGGCTTCGCGCGGCACGAGTGTCGGATTCGTCCTGTACGACCGCGAGTCGGGCAAGGAGCTGGCATCGCTGGACGCGGACCGCCCGTATTACACGGCATCGGTGGTCAAGCTGCTGATCGCGATCGACGAGGTCCGGTCGAACGGAGGCTGGGCCCTGCCGGACGCGGACGCGGTCGAGGACCTGACGGACATGCTGGAGGGCAGCAACGACGCGATCGCCTCGGCATTCTGGGAGCAGAACGGCGGCAACGCGATCGTGACCCGCACGGCGGCGTTGATCGGGCTGTCGCACACAACGCCCCCGGCCGACCCGACCCAGTGGGGAATGGCGAAGACGAGCGCAAGCGACGTGGTGGCAACGTACGAGTATTTGCTGGACGAGGTCCCGGACGACGTGGCGGCGCCATTGCTGGCGGCATTGGGCAATGCGCGCAATCCGGCGGATGACGGGTGGGATCAGTATTTCGGCATCCCGGACGCCTTGCCGGGGCGCTCGTGGCAGATCAAGCAGGGGTGGATGATCCTGCGGAATGCGCTGGTGCTGAACACGACCGGGGTGGTGGGTGGGCGGTACGTGGTGGTGTTGATGACGCAGCAACCGTTGGTGAGTTCGGCGAAGGGCCGCGAAGCGGTGACGGCGGGAATCAAGACATTGGCTCCGCTGCTCAGCCAGCTCGACGCGACTTGAGGTGGGTGGCCCGTGCAGGGTGACCGGCGGCTTCGAGCCCCGGCTCAGCCCACGGACAGACGCCGGATGACAGCAAGAGCCCTGGGGCGGGCTGCGGAGTTTGAGATTTCGGGGCAGAGGCTTGCTCATCGGCCCGACGGAGATCCAGCGCGCGGGTGCAGGCCCGCAGCCGGTTGACTGCGGGCCTTTCCCGTTCACGCTGCGAATGGCAATGGTGGGTGCAGGTTGTTGCGCCTGGGTCTTCGGCGTTTGTCCAAGAACACCGGTGGCAGGAACTCGGGCAAACCGTCGGCGGCGATCCTTACCTGCCAGCCGGAACGGTGCAGCAGCCGGTGGTGGTGAGCGCACGTCAGGACCAGGTTGCCCAGCTCGGTCGGGCCACCATCAGCCCAGTGGCGGACGTGGTGACCCTGACAATGCCGAGGTGGGCGATGACAGCCCGGGAATGCGCAGCCGCGATCGCGCAGGTACAGGGCGCGGCGGAGTGGGGTGGAGATGAGGCGGCGCTGGCGGCCGAGGTCGAGGGGTTCGCTCTTGCCACCGAGGACGACGGGGATGAGCATGCAGTCGCAGGCGTGGATCCGGGCTTCGGCCGCAGAGATGGTGCCGAGGTCGCCGAGGGTGGCGCGGCCGACGCCGGGCTTGGGGGTGGTGCCGGTGCTGCCGAAGGCGGCCTGGCCGATGGCGGGCGTGGTCGCGGTGCTGCCGAAGGCGGCCTGGCCGGTAGCGGGCGTAGTCGCGGTGTTGCCGAAGGCGGTCTGGCTGGCAGCGGGCTTGGGCATGGTGCCTGTACTGCCGAACGCGGCCTGACCGGCAGCGGTCTTGGTTGTGGTGCGCGGGTTACCGAAGGTGGCCGGGTTGGTAGCGGGCTTCGGCATGGCACCGGTGCCGCCGAGGATTGTTGTGGCGAGGCCGGACTTCAAGTCCGCCAACGACACCGCCACCATCACATGCGCCCGCTCGCCGGCCTGCATCGGCAACTCTGGGGAGTTGAGGGCCAGGTCGATCGCGTCGGAGAATGCGTCGCCGTTGCGTTCCAGCGGCGAACGCAAGTCCGGTCCCTCATCGCTGGTGCGGCGTTGTGCGAGAGAGTCGAGCAGGGCGCTGGCTCGGGCGCCGGTCTCGTCGTCGAAACGGCCGTTCAGCTCCCAGAACCCGGTTCTCTTGCGGCGCAACGACAGTTCGCGGCTGGGCGTGACCGGTTCGGTCTCGTCGGGTTCGGTGCCGTCGGGGTCCAGGTGGGCCACGATCCGGGCGCCCAGTGCCGCGACCTGCTTGTGGCTGGCCTCGGAGGCGAACGTGAGCAGGTGCTGCTCAGCCTCGTCGCGGTGCTCGGATGGGATCTGAGTCATTACGCCGACGATCGTGTCGATCATCGGGGTGCTCAACCGGCCATCCGAGGCAGCAAGACCGGTGGCGGGAGCGACCGCGGGGATGGGGGTGCCGTCGAGGGTGTGAGTGGAAGTGAGGGCTCGGGCTCGTTTGATGATGGTCTCGGCGGCGGACTTCGGGACGTCGGCAAGGTGCTCGAAGAGCCGTGCGACAGAACGGTAGCCGAAGAGTTCCATCACGCCGCGGGACTCGATTTCCACGAGCAGAGAGCCGATCTCGGCTTCCAAGGAGCGCATGGAAGTGAGCAGCGTGGAGATGCGGTCGGCCAGGGCCACCGCATCCGCTTTCCACACCGCTTCGCTGTCCATACAACAAGATTACCGGCATTCGAACGCATGTCATCACTCGAAAGGATGATCCAGCGCAAGCCCGGCAGGGGCACCGTTGCGTGGGGAATCGGCGCTCCGGCACCGAGCAGGAAGCAACAACACGAAGCGCCGATTTCCCACGCCCCGGCGAAGCCGGATCCCTAAAACTCAAGAAAGACGAGCCCGTTCGATATCCGGCCCCCGATACATCCGCTCGGGAATCCGAGCCAAAGTAGAAGGATGAACCTGCGACCCCAACCCGTAAAGCTTCTGAAAACTCATGATCAAAGGCCGCCAGGCATCAGGATCGATGTGATCCGAACTCCCGGGCACCAAAATCTCCGGATGCACGAAAACCCGCTGAACCCGAACCTCGATGGCAACAATCCCCCCACGCTGCTGAGGATCGTCATCGGCAACAGGATGCACAGCCTCGACAACGGCCTCCATCGCAACAGGACACTCGGCAACCCGAGGCGGAGCAACAGTCGAAGAAGCAACCGGAGTCAGCCCAGCACGCGAGAACTTGTCCGCGACGTGGAAATAACCGCGAGAAGTCTTCCCCGCGGGAACCGGATCCGACCCCGTGGTCAACGCCAACCGGTCGACAGCCGCCGCAAGCGCGTCGGAAGGGAGATTCAGCACGCACTCCCGCGTGCGCAACAGGTTCTGGGCGGTCTTGGACCGGGCACCAAGCCCGAGCATGGCGCGCCAGCCGAGCCAGAATGCCGAGGACATCGGGGCCAGGTTCGCCGACCCGTCCTCGTTGGAACTGGAGATCAACACGACCGGGGTGCCGAAGTACAGGATTCCGGGCTCGATGGCCGTGTGCGCAAGGGTTTCCGTCTTCACACCCTCGATCCTGCCGCCGCCGCGGCAAGAACACTCGCGGGAATCGGCCGTGGGGGGGGGGGGGGGGGGGGGGGGGGGCCCGCGCGCCGCCGCCGCCCCCCCCCGACGCGGCCGCCACGCCGCCGGGCCCCCCCCGCGCCCGCCCCCGCCCGGACCCCCACC
>NZ_JAPZLD010000058.1:0-70730 GCF_030182635.1 Amycolatopsis ponsaeliensis | reverse complement strand
GGTTCGAGTCGAACCACAGCGCCGAGCCCGCCTGGCCGGTGAACTGGTCGAGGGCGGGGGGGGGCGGCCCCGGCCGGGGGGGGGGCCCCCCCGGCCGCCCCCCCCCCACGCCCATCTTTTCAGCCCGGGATCTTGTCCAGGAAACCGTGCACCTTGGCGATCTTCCCGCCTTCGAGCTCGACGACGTCGAACCCGATGGCGACGGGCTCGGCCCCGGGCGTGCCGAGGTACCACTGGAACCGGGCGAGGTCGTGGTGCGCGTCGGGCTCGGCGGGCAGGCTGAAGGTCAGCCCGGCGAACTGCTGCTGCGCCCCGCCGACGAACTGGTCGATCCCGTCGTGCCCGGTGACGGCCCCGAGCGGATCGGTGTAGCCGGCGCCCTCGGTGAAGAGATCGCCGATGAGGGCCCGGCGCTTGTCACCGTCGGTCTCGTTCCAGACGGCGATGTACTGCTCGACAAGGGTGCGCACGTCGGTCATGGCGGTTCCTTTCGTTGGGGGACAACGGGTTGTCGTCGTCCTGTGCTGAGACCGACTGTGGCGGACGAGCAGTGGCCCGTCGATTACGCGCGAGGTAATGCCGGGGCGGCGAACGAGCCGCGTGGGCCATTACCCCCGAAGTAATGGCAGCGACCCCGTGATCGCCGTAGCGTCGCTCGCGTGACGACTACGGTGCAGGCGACGCGGCAACGGCCCGTCGGGGAGCTGCTGCGGGAATGGCGGGACCGGCGCCGGATCAGCCAGCTCGACCTGGCGATCTCGGCGGACATCTCCACCCGCCACCTCAGCTTCGTGGAGACCGGACGCTCCCGGCCGAGCCGGGACATGGTGCTGCGCCTCGGCGAACACCTCGACGTGCCGCTGCGCGAGCGCAACCGGCTGCTGCTCGCCGCCGGGTTCGCGCCCGCCTACACCGAGAACGCGCTGGGGGACCCGGAAATGTCCGCCGTCCGCCAGGCCGTCCGGCAGCTGCTCGCGAGCCACGAGCCCTATCCCGCCGCCGTCGTCGACCGGGGCTGGAACCTCGTCGACGCCAACGCCGCCACCGGCCTGTTCGTCGCCGGGATCCCGCCCGAGCTGACCACCAACGTCCTGCGCGCGACCCTGCACCCCGACGGCATGGCCCCGCACGTCCTGAACCTGGGGGAGTGGCGCGCCCACCTGCTCGGCCGGCTGCGGCGTCAGGTCGGCCAGACCGCGGACCCCGGGCTCACCGATCTCCTGGACGAGCTGCGCGGCTACCCCTGCGACCAGCCCGTGCCCGAGGTGGAGGTCCCTGGACCGGGTGACATCTTCGTGCCGCTCAAGTTCCGTCACGAAGGCACCGACCTGACGTTCTTCAGCACGGTGGCCACCTTCGGCACGCCGCTGGACGTCACGGTCGCGGAACTGGTCATCGAGTCGTTCTTCCCGGCCGACCCGGCGACGGCCGCATACCTGCGCGAGCGGGCCGCGTCGGTGGAATGATGGGACGCACCCGCGCAGCATCCGACGTGAGGATCACCGGTAGATGGCCGTCCCGCCTTCGCTCGCCCTGTCCGACGGAGTCCGCATCCCCCAGCTGCTGTTCGGTGTCGCGGGCCTGACCGCGGCCGAAACCGGCCGCGCCGTCCGCATCGCCCTCGACACCGGCTACCGGGGCTTCGACACTGCGCCGGGGACCGAGGCCGCGGTGGGCGACGCGCTCGCCGGAGTGCCTCGCGAAGAGCTGTTCGTCAGCGTCAAGGTGCCCGCGCAGGGTTACGACGTCGCGCGCCGCGCCGCCGACCAGGCACTGACCGCGCTCCAGCTCGAGCAAGCCGACCTGTGCCTGCTGGACGGCACGAAAGGCGCGTTCACCGACACCTGGCGCGCCCTGAGCCGCCTGCGCGCCGACGGCCGCGTCCGCGCGGTCGGGGTCGCCGGGTTCGGCGTCGCGGAACTGCGCCGGCTGATCGACGCCACCGGCGCGGTCCCGGTGCTCAACCAGATCGAGCTGCACCCGTGGCTGCAGCAGCTCCCGCTGCGCGAGTTCCACACCGAGCGCGGCATCGTGACCGCCGCGTCGAGCCCGGCCGCCAACGCCGGCCTGCTCGCCGACGAGACGGTCACCGCGCTCGCGGCGAAGTACGGCAAGACGCCCGCCCAGATCGTGCTGCGGTGGCACCTGCAGGCGGGCACGGTCGCCGTGGCGGCCTCGGCCACGACGACCCGGACCCGCGAGAACTTCGGGATCTTCGACTTCGAGCTGGCCGACGACGACCTCGCGGTGGTGGCCGAGCTCGACAACGGCACGCGCGTCTAGGTCGACTTGATCCCGGCGGCGGCGAAGTCGGCCTGCTGAGCCGGCTGTTCGAGGTACTCGCGGAAGGTCTGGGCGGCGCGGAGCACGGTGTCGTCGATGCCCTGCCCGGTGAGCCCGATGAACGGGTAGTCCGCCGACCGCGCGTTAGCCACCGACTGCGCGGGCGAGCCGATCAGTTCGGGCTTCTTGGTGGTGAGCTCGCTGACCCAGTACGACGACTCCGGCAGCCACGCGGCCGGGAGCCCGCCGATCGCGTCGAGGTTGGTCCGGCCGACCAGCGCGTCGAGCACCTGCGCGGAGGGCTTGGCCTCGATCACCACGTGCACGCACTGGCCGTGGACGACGGTGGCGGCCTGGTTCCAGCGGTCGGCCGAGGCGGTGAGCGGCTTCTGCACGCTCGGCGTGACGAGGATCCGCATCTGAGACGTGCCGCCGGAACAGCTGGCGGCTTGGGCCTCGGCGCGGCTGTTGAGCTCGCTGTCGGCCCAGTTCCAGCCGATCACGCCGAGCCCGATCAGGGCGGCGAGCACGGCGCAGGCGATCGGCCAGCCGGCGATCCGGCGCCGCGGCGCCTTCTTACCGACGATCCGGTGTGAGCCGGTGGCGTCGCCCTTGCCGAGGGTCCGGTGCGAGCCGGTGTTCTCGCTCTTGCCCGAGGGGGCGGTGGCGTCGGTGCGGCCGGGGGCGCGAAGCCGTCCGGGGGTCTCGTCCTCGGCGGCTTCACGGCGACGGCGGCCGCGGCGCGAGGTGCTTTCGGGGGCTTCTTCGCGCTCGAGGGTGCGCTGGGAGCCGGTGTCTTCGGTCTTGCCGGCGGTCCGGGCGGTGATCGGGTAGTCACCGGAGGCCTCGTCGTGCCGGGTGATGACCTCGGTCCGCTCGGCGGCCGACTCCGCGGGCCGGGCAGGCGCGGCTTTGACCCGGCGGCGGCCGCCGCCTTCGCCCCGACGGGCCGGGTGGGCACCGGTGGCTTCGCCGCGGCCGGCTACGGGGTTGGCGCCGGTGGCCTCGCCTCGGCGAGTGGCGCGGGGAGATTCGCCGCGTTCGGCGGCGGGGTGGGAGCCGGTGGCTTCGCCCCGGCGGCCTGCGGGAGTCTCACTGCGGCTGGCGGCAGGGTGGGAGCCGGTGGCTTCGCCCCGGCGGCCTGCGGGAGCTTCACCGAGGCCGGCGACGGGGTAGGAGCCGGAAGCCTCGCCACGGCGAGTGGCGCGGGACGATTTGCCTCGTTCGGCGACGGGGTGGGAGCCGGTGGCTTCACCGCGGCGGCCGACAGGAGCCTCACTGCGGCTGGCGGCGGGGTAGGAACCGGATGCTTCGCCCCGGCGGCCTGCGGGAGCTTCACCACGGCCGGCGACGGGATGGGAGCCAGAGGTCTCACCGCGGCGCCCTGCGGGAGCCTCACCGTGGCCGACGACAGGGTAGGAGCCAGAGACCTCACCCCGGCGGCCGGCGGGAGCTTCACCGCGGCCAGCGACGGGATAGGAACCGGAAGCCTCACCACGACGGCCGGCAGGAGCTTCACCGCGGCCCGCGACAGGGTAAGAACCCGAAGCCTCGCCACGCCCGGCCACCGGGTACGAACCGGAAGCCTCACCGCGGCGCGCAGAGCCGGCCGGCTCGCCGCCCCCGGAGACGAAGTAGCCCGACGAATCACCGCGAGCGGCACCACGACCGGCGATCCCGAAGGCGTCCGAGATGGAGCTGCGCTTCGGGGTGCCCGCGACCGGGTGCGCGCCCGATGCCTCGCCGCGTCCTGCGGCGCGAGGCTCGTCCGGGCGGCGTCCGCCCGGCGCCCCGCCACGGTCCTGAGGGTGCGGCACGGGCTCGTCGTCCCGGGCGTGTCGCCCCATGGTCGTCCTTTCGGCGTCGGCGCATGTCAAGTACGCGCTGCGATGCAATGAAACCGTTATCACCCTAACAGGTGAGTATCAGTGAGAGAATAATCTGACTCACAGTGGCGCGTACTCAGGGTGCTGCGCTGACCAGGCGATGGCAGTGCGCGATCAGGCGAGCACGCACCGGTGCCGCCCGCCGGGCGAAATCCGCCTGGGCCCTGGCGTATTCGGCGCGTCCCTCGGCCGTCTCGATCCGCACCGGCGGGTAGCCGAGCTCGGCCAGATCGTACGGGCTCGCCCGCATGTCCAGCGTCCGGATCTCGACGGCCAGCTCGAACCCGTCCGCCACCAGCTCCGCCGGCACGAACGGATCGAGCTTGTACGCCCATTTGAACAGGTCCATGTTCGCGTGCAGGCACCCCGGCTGCTCGAGTGCGACCTGCGTCTCCCGCGACGGCGTCAGCTCGTTGCGCGGCCGGGCGTCGGCGGTGAAGAACCGGAACGCGTCGAAGTGCCCGCACCGGATGTCCAGGGACTCGACGACCTCGTCGGTGCCCGCCGAGCCGAGCCGCAGCGGGACCTGGTTGTGTCGCACCGAGTCCGCCGGCTCGCGGTAGACCA
Source organism: Amycolatopsis ponsaeliensis (assembly GCF_030182635.1). NCBI lineage: Bacteria > Bacillati > Actinomycetota > Actinomycetes > Pseudonocardiales > Pseudonocardiaceae > Amycolatopsis > Amycolatopsis ponsaeliensis. The sequence goes on along the minus strand of NZ_JAPZLD010000058.1, from coordinate 65,994 downwards.
TCGCCCACTCGTGCAGCCCGAAGCAGCTCAGCCGCGGCGCGCGGGACGCCGTCGCGGTCAGCAGGCCGAGGACGAACTCCGCGGTCCGCTGCTTGCCTTCGGTGAACCCCGCGGGATCTAGCATGACCCCGTCGGCGGTCTCGGCGTAGCCCTTGCGGTCCAGGAAACGCCGCGCCGCGGGCCCGGCGAGCGCGACGCCGGGCCCGGGCTGCCACCGCTGCAGGTGCGACGGCCGGAACGAGTAGTAGGTGAACAGGAAGTCCAGCACCGGGTGCTTCTCGCCCCGCGAGCGCCGCTCCTGGTGCGGGACCGTCCACCGCCGCATCCGCTCGACGTGCGCCGCCTCCCGGGCCAGCCAGTCCGGTTCGGCGAGCACGTCGACGGCGGTCATGCGCCCACGTGGGTTCCGTCGCGCACGGTGCCCACGTACTCCTCGACGAGGTCTTCCAGTGCGACGACCCCGACGGCCTTCCCGTCGACGTCGAGTGCCCGCGCCAGGTGGCTGCCTTCCTTGCGCATCGCCGACAGCGCGACGTCGAGGCGGGCGTCGGCCCGCAGCTCGGTGAGCGCACGCGTCTTGGCCGTCGGCACGCTCGTCGCCGGGTCCTGCCCGGCCAGGTCGAGGACGTCCTTCACGTGGATGTAGCCGGTCAGCCGCCCGTCGTCGGTGCACACCGGGAACCGCGAGAAGCCGGTGGACGACACCGCCCGCTCGACGTCGCCGACCGTCGGCCCGCAGGGCAGGGTCGTCAGCTCGGCCGTCGGCACCAGCACGTCGGCCACCGTCTTCTGCACCGACGACAGCGTCTGGGTGAGCCGCCGGTGCTCGGACTGGTCGATCAGGCCTTCCCGCCGCGACTCGCTGAGCAGCTCGGCCAGCTCGTCGGACGTGTACGCCGTCTCGAGCTCGTCCTTCGGCTCGACCTTCACCGCGCGCAGCAGCGAGTTGGCGACGAAGTTGAGCAGCCAGATGAACGGGTTGGCGAGCTTGACCCACCCGACGTGCACCGGCACCAGCCACAGCGCGAGCCGCTCGGGCTCGGCGATGGCGAGGTTCTTCGGCACCATCTCGCCGATCAGGACGTGCAGCACGGTGATGAACGCCAGCGCGATGGCGAACGAGATCGCGTGCAGCAGCGTCTCGGGCAGGCCCAGCAGGTCGAAGAACGCCGAGAGCCGGTGCGCGATCGCGGGCTCGCCGAGGCGGCCGAGCAGCAGTGAGCAGATGGTGATGCCCAGCTGCGCGCCCGCCAGCATCAGCGACACGTGCTTGCTCGCGTTGATCACGATCTTCGCGCGTGTCTTGCCCTGTTCCAGCAGCGCTTCGAGCCTGTCCCGCCGCGAGGAGATCAGCGTGAACTCCGCGCCGACGAAGAAGGCGTTGAGCAGCAGCAGGACCACCACGAGGGCGATGTTCAGCCAGTCGCTCACGAGGCCACCTCGGCTTCGGCCGGTGTCCGCACCGGGGCCACTTCGACCTCGGCGACGCGCCGCTTGTCCATCGTGGTCACGGTGAGCCGCCAGCCGTCGACCTCCGCGGCGTCACCCTCGGCGGGGATCTTGCCCAGCCGCTCGAGGATCAGCCCGGCGATGGTCTCGTAGTCGCCGTCCGGCATCCGGAAGCCGGTGACGTCGGTGACCTCGTCGGCCCGCAGCTGCCCGGACACCAGCCAGCTGTCGGTGCCGACCTGCTGGGACGCCGGCGCTTCGCGGTCGTCGTGCTCGTCGCGGACGTCGCCGATGATCTCCTCGACGACGTCCTCCAAGGTCACCAGCCCGGCCGTGCCGCCGTACTCGTCGACGACGATCGCCAGCTGGAAGCGGGAGTCGCGCAGCCGGTTGAGCAGGTCGTCGCCGGGCAGCGACTCGGGCACGGTCGGCACCGGCCGCATGACCGAGCCGATCGGCACCGCGGCGCGGTCGGCGGCGGGCACTGCGAAGGCCTGCTTGACGTGCACGGCGCCGCGGACGTCGTCGAGGTCCTCGGCGTGCACCGGGAACCGCGAGAAGCCGGTGCGGCGCGAGATGTCGATGAGGTCCTCGATGGTGTCGTCGATCGCGAGCGACTCGAGCTGCACCCGCGGGGTCATGAGCTCCTCAGCGGTGCGCTCGCCGAACCGCAGCGAGCGGTCCAGCAGCTCCGCGGTCGACGTGTCGAGCGTGCCGCTTTCAGCGCTGGAGCGCACGATCGAGCCCAGCTCCTGCGGCGAGCGCGCGGACCGCAGCTCCTCCTGGGGCTCCACGCCGAACTTGCGCACGAGGAAGTTCGCGCTGTTGTTCATGAGCGTGATGAGCCATCGGAAGAGTGAGGAGAACCGCGAGTGGTAGCCGGCGACGGCCCGCGCGGTCGGCAGCGGCCGGGCGATGGCGAGGTTCTTCGGCACCATTTCGCCGAGGATCATCGACAGCGAGGTGGCGATGACGAGGGCGAGCACGATCGACGCCCCCGCGGCGAACGTCTCGGGCAGCCCGACGCCGGTGAGCAGCGGCCGGACGAGCTCGCCGATGAGCGGCTCGGCCAGGTACCCGGTGATCAGCGTGGTGAGCGTGATCGCGACCTGGGCGCCGGAGAGCTGGAAGGACAGCGTCCGGTGGGCCTTTTGGACGGTCAGGGCGCGCCGGTCGCCGACTTGGCGGACGTTGGCGTCCACGGTGCTGCGCTCGAGCGCGGTCAGCGAGAACTCGGCGGCGACCGCGAGCCCGGTGCCGACGGTCAGCAGCACGAAGAGGAGGACGCCGAGCACGGCGAAGAGGATCTGGATCATTCCGCACCCGCCCGGACGGCGGGGGATGAACCTATCGGACAGCCGGGTCGGTCACCCGGCTCGGTACTGTCACCAGGTGACTGCGCTGCGCGCACGAAACGGTCACTCCTAGCAGTGAAGAGGCGTGTACTGCGAATATGCGGACAATCTTAACGTGTCCCCGCCCGCGCCCGCGCGGATATCGGTGTGTCGGCGCGCTCACCTCGGCGGGTGATTCACCACGGTGTGCGTCTGAGCAGGCCCACGAGGCGCGCGGCGGGCCCGCGCGAGGTCGCCGATCGCGTGGATCGGATATCGAGCCGCTCACTCGCCCCGGGGATGACGGGCCGCGCGTGCGCCCGGCCGTGTGGAGTCTCAGCGAGCCGCGTGATTCACCGCGGTGTGCGCCCGAGCAGGCCGACGAGGCGCGCGGCGGGCCCCGCGCCGCGGGGGACCGGGACCGGTGGGTCGAAGATGCCGAGCCCCTGCCACTCGTCCACCCACGGCCGGACGACGTCGAGCAGCCGCTCGGCCAGGTCCTCGGTCACCGGGCTGGGGAGACCCAACGCCGTCGCGAGGTCCCATGCGTGCACCGCGGCGTCGATCGTCATCTGCCAGCCGTACTCGCGGGCGGGGAGCAGCCCGGTCGACACGTGCACCGCGCGTTCCAGCACGCCGTCGTCGAGGAAGGCTTCGCGGGCGGCTTCGGCGGCCGAGTCCCAGGCGGACACCGGGTCGGCGCCGAGGACGTCGCCGTCGAAGCGGTCGCCCACGTCGTCCAAAGTGGCGCCGGCCAGCAGGGAAGGTGCCCAGAGCTGCTCGGTGACGAGGTGGTTCACCAGGTCGCGGACGGTCCACTCGGTACACGGCGTGCGGCGGCCCCAATCGGCTTCGCCGGCCGCGTGCACCGCGTCGCCGAAGGCCCGCAACGCGTGGCCGTGCGCCTCGAGGAGATCCACGCGGGCCATTTGACCACGACGGATCAGGCGGTGCCCGGCCGGTGCCGCCGCACGGTTTCCTCGACGAGGTCGAGCACCGGCCCGAGGCCGGCGGCCGGCAGGCCCATGGCCAGGTGCGAGACCAGGCCTTCGAGGACGAGCTCGAGGAACGCGGTGAGGACGTCGACGTCGACGTCGTCGCGCAGGATCCCGGCCTCCCGCTGGCGCAGCAGGCGCAGCCGGGTGGCGGTGGTCAGCTGCTCGGAGCGCTCGGCCCACCGGGCGCGGAACTCCGGATCGGTGCGCAGCCGGCGGGAGACCTCGAGGCGCGTGCCGAGCCAGTCGGCGGGGTGGTCACCGCCGGCGAGGAGGTCCCGCATCACCTGGACCAGGCCCTGTTCGGCGACGACGTCGGCCATCCGGATGGCGTCGTCCTCGGCGAGGGCGAGGAAGAGCGACTCCTTGTCGCGGAAGTGGTGGAAGATTGCCCCGCGCGACAGCCCGGTGGCTTCCTCCAGGCGCCGGACTGTGGCACCTTCGTAGCCGTAGCGTGCGAAGCACACGCGCGAGCCGTCGAGGATCTGGCGCCGGCGTGCGTCGAGGTGATCCTGGCTTACGCGTGGCATCCTGAAATCCTGGCACCGCGGACCGGGATCTCGCAATCCGTACGTACGTACTGTGACCCGGAGTGTCCTGGAACCGAACCCGAACCCCCATCGTCGGAACGTTGCGGCGATTCGCTGACACGGCGTGAGACAGTTGGCTAATCTTTGCACCATCACGGTGGGTGAACTGAGGGGTAGGTGCGGGGCGTGATCATCGGCGAAGCCGGGCAGGCGGTCCAGGCGCTTTGGGGCGACGTCTTGAACACGCCCGGCCGCGTGTACGGCGGCGGGGGCAAGGGCGGCCAGTTCAAGATGGACCCTGAAGAGCTCAACACGGTGATCGGCCAGTGGGAGGACGTCCTCGACCAGATCGTCGAGGACGGGACCAAGATCCAAAGCCTCGTCTACGCGCCCAAGCTGGCGCCGGGGGAAGACACGGTCAGCGGGAGCTACGCCTCGACCACCTCGGACTCGATCGCCGCTCTGCAACGGCAGAACGACTCCATGCGCAAGTACGCACAGGAGTACATCAAGAAGCTCAAGGCGGCGCAGACGAAGACCGTGGCGACCGACCAGGACCTGTCCGGCACCTTCAAGGCATAGGCGAACCGATCTCGTGCGAAGCGAAATCCGCGGCCTGGCCGCGCTCCTGATCGTCTCCGCGGGACTCGCGGCGGGCTGTACCTCGACGACCGGCGGTGCCGCGTCTCCGGCGCCGAGCGCGCCGCCCTCCACGAGCGCGCCCGCCGCGGATCCCGACGTGCCCAAGGTGACCCAGCCACCCCTCGACGCCGGCAAGTACGCCTCGGACACCTGCGGGCTCCTGCCGCCGGACCTCCTCGCGTCCTTGCGGTACACCGACGCCGGCAAGTTCCAGGCAGGCGGCGACACGCCGCTGACGGCGGCGGGTCCGTCCTGTGCGTGGAAGATCAGCGGCGAGGGCATCGGCCTGCAGATCATCCTCGGCACCGGTAACCGCGACCACGGAGCGGGCGGATTGGCCGGCACTTATGCCGCGTACCGCGAAAAGAAGTTCGTGCGGTTCCTCGAGCACGCGCCGGACGTCGAGGGTTACCCGGCCGTGTACGCCGACATCCAGGACGAGCGTCCGATGGGCACCTGCACCCTGGTCACCGGCATCGCCGATGACCTTTCGTTCAGTGTGCAGGCGCAGGGATACCAAGGGCAGGACGACTCCTGCGCCGCGGCGAGCCAGGCCGCGGCCGGCGTCGTCAAAACACTCAAGGGGGCATGACGAGTGGACGGAAAGCAGATCTACGACAACTTCCGGCAGGGTGATACGGCCGGCCTGCGTCAGACAGCGGAGACGGTCCAATCGCTGTCGGACGCCTACATGGAGCGCGGGGCGAGCATCAAGGCGCTCCAGTCACGGATGGTGAGCTCGTGGAGCGGGGACGCGGCCGACGCCGCGAACGCCGGGGCCGGTCCGCTCGAACAAGCCTTCGCGCAGACCGCCGAGCCGCTCGACGTCACCAAGGCGTCGGTCGACTCCCAAGCCGCCGTTTTCGACCACTCCAGCAGCTCCGTCGTCGAAATCCCGCCGAAGCCCGAAAAGCCCAGCGCCTGGAGCGTCGGTCTGAAGGCCGCGATCCCGATCGCCGGGCCCTTCATGGCCAAGGACGACATCGACAACTACCAAGAGGGCATCGCGAAGTACAACGCGGCGAACGAGACCAACGTCCGCGTGATGGACCAGTACAGCAGTGCCACCGACAGCACCAGGTCGGCGCTGCCCACCGACTACGGCGTCCTCGAGTCCGACGGCGCGGCCATCTCCGTGAACACCCCGAACCCGCCCGGGCACATCGAGATCACCGACAAGAACAAGTGGTACCCCGAGAACGGCGGCGGCGACCCGGGCGGCGACGACCACACCTCGACCACCAGCGTCGACACCACGCACACCGGTGGCCCCGACCAGCCCGGCGGCACCGACCGCCCCGGTGGCACGGATCGTCCCGGTGGCACCGATCGCCCGGGCGGTACCGACCGTCCCGGTGGGACCGACCGGCCCGGCGACGAGACCCACACCACCGGCACCGGCCGCCCGACCACGACGACCACCCGGCCCGGGCCGACGGGCACCGACCGGCCCGGCAGGACGCCGATCGGCACCGATGGGATCGACTTCTACCCGACCAGCACCGGCGGTGGGGGCGGTCAGAACTACTCGAACACCTTCGGCAGCGACCCGAACTCGAGCACCGGCGGCCGTGGGCCGAACAGCGGCAACGCCGGCAGCCGGCTGCTCGACTCCAACGGCCGGCCGATCAGCGGCAGCGGAACCGGTGCCGGCGGCAGCGGAAGTGGCGCCGTGGGGGAGCGCGGGCTCGGCGGCGGCCGCGGCTCCGGCATGGGCAGTCTCGGCAACGCCGCCGCCGCGGAGGCCGCCGCCGCGCGGTCGGCTGCCGGGCGGTCCGGGCAGATGGGACCCATGGGGGCCGGGGGCCGCCGGGGCGAGGGTGAGGAAGATGATGAGCACCAGCGGCCGGACTTCCTGATCGAGGCGGACCCGGACGCCATCTTCGGGACCGACCAGCGGACCAGCCCGCCGGTCATCGGCGAGTAGAGCGAGTAGGCGGGTGGACGTGGCAACAGGCCGGGTGGACGTTCCGGTCGAGGCGCTGGCCGCACTGGCCGAGCGCGAGCAGGTCGGTCAGCTGCACGTCACGCTGCGCCCGGAGCCGCTGTGGCTCTCGGACGAGGAGCGTGACGAGGCCGGCAAGCGCATCGACGCCGCACTGGCCGAATCCGGGCTGATCGACGCGCGCGGCCGGTCGACCGTCGACTTCCTCGACTGGCTCCCGCTGCTGGTGAGCCCGGCGCGGGAGTGCTACGGCTGGGTCGGGGTCGACGGCCGGACGTACGGCGTGCTCGCCGCCGCGAAGGGGCTGCAGGCGATCCTGGCGGTCTCCGACGGGACGCAGGTCGGCGTGCAGGAGATCGACCGGAACCGGCTCGCCGAGTCGCTCGTCGAGCAGCTGCCGCCGATGGGCGCGGGCGGCGGGCGCCCGCGCAGCGTCCGGGTCGCGGACCTGACCGAGGCGGCCCGCCGCGGTCAGGACGCCTACCCGCTCGACCCGGCGGTCGCCGACGTCGTCAGCCTCGTACAGCGCCCGGTCTCGGGCAGCGGGGAGCTCTACGTCGGCCGCCGCGACGACGTCGGGCGCCACACCTGCCTGCGGCAGCCGCTGCACTACGCCGACACGGACTGGGGCCGCTACCTCAGCTACACCTCGGGCGCGGGCGACGACGCCGTCATCCACATCGGCCCGGCGGGTCCGCGCGATCTGGCCGACACGCTCATGGAACTGGCCGTCGACCTCGTCTGAGCCGCGGCCCCGGCGAAAAAGGGGCCGCGCAGGGTGTCTTCCGGCGGTAATGTGACAGCGCTGTTGTATCCGATGGAAGGACGCGCTGATGGCTGGGCTGTACCCCGGGATCGAACCCTACGAACACGGACTGCTCGACGTCGGCGACGGGCACGAAATCTACTGGGAGACCTGCGGGAACCCGGACGGGAAGCCGGCGCTCGTGGTGCACGGCGGGCCCGGCTCCGGGTGCTCGGCGAACCTCCGGCGGTACTTCGACCCGGCGAAGTACCGGGTCGTGCTCGTCGACCAGCGCGGCTGCGGCCGCAGCACCCCGCACGCGGGCGCCCCGGTCGCCGACCTCTCCGCCAACACCACCGACCACCTGGTCGCCGACTTCGAGCTGCTGCGCACCCGGCTGGGCGTCGAAAAGTGGCTGCTGTTCGGCGGTTCCTGGGGGTGCGTGCTCAGCCTGACCTACGCCCTGCGGCACACCGACCGGGTCAGCGAAATGGTCCTGATGGGCCTGGCGACCGATCGCTTCCTCGAGATCGAAATGCTCATCCGCGGTCTCGGCGCGTACTTCCCCGAGGGCTTCGCCAAGTTCCGCGAAGGTGTTCCGGAGAGCGAGCGCGACGGCGACCTCTCAGCCGCCTACAACCGCTTGCTGCTGGACCCGGACCCGGCGGTCCACCACAAGGCTGCCGACGACTGGTGCGCCTGGGAGGACGCGATGCTCCCGGGCGTGCCCCCGTACAAGAGCTTCGAGGACCCGGCCTACCGCCTCTGCTTCGCGCGGCTGGTCACGCACTACTTCAGCAACCGGGCATTCCTGCCCGACGGCGAAATCCTCGGCAACCTCGGCAAGCTCGCGGGCATCCCGGCCGTGCTCGCCCAGGGGGTGCTCGACACGAGCAACATCGTCGGCACGCCCTGGCTGCTGCACCACGCTTGGCCGGGCAGCGAGCTGGTGATGCTGGAGAACATCGGGCATTCGACGCAGGACACCCCGATGCAGGACGTCCTGGTCGGGGCCACCGACCGGTTCGCGGGCTGAGGGATTCCGCGCGGCACCACCCCGACGGGCGCCGCGCGGACCCCCGGCTTACGGGATGAGCAGCGCCGGCTCGCCTTCCGGGGCGAGGGCCGCCTCGGCGCGCTGGGCCCGGGTGGTCTCGGCGAGCCGCAGCCCGGTGATGCGCAGCGGCAGCCGGTCCATGTTCCACTCGGTCAGCAGGAGCGCGACCTTCGCCTGCATCTCCGTGCGCAGCCGCAGGAACGAGTCGGCCGGGTCCGCGCCGACCTCGCCCAGCAGCAGCCACCACGCCCACGCCGCCGCGCCCGCGTTGGCGACGAAGTCCGGCACGACCGCGACACCGCGGGCCGAGAGCGCGGCTTCCGCTTCCGGCGTCGTCGCCGCGTTGGCCGCCTCGACGACCACGGACGCCTTGACCAGGTTCTCGTTGTCCGGCCGCAGCGCGTAGGAGATCGCCGCCGGCACGAAGATGTCCGCGTCGATGCCGACGACCGCCTCGCGGGGCAGCGAACGCACGCCTTCGGGGAGCCGGGAGCGGTCGACCTCGCCGAAGCGGTCGCGCAGCTCCAGCAGCGCCGGGACGTCGAGCCCCGCCGGGTCGTACAGCGTGCCCGCGGCGTCGGCCACCGCGACCACCTTCATCCCGGCTTCGTGCAGGTACCAGGCCGCGCCGCCGCCCATGGTGCCGATGCCCTGGATCGTCACGGTCGTCTCGCGCACGTCCCAGTCCCACGCCGCCGCGACGCCGAGGCACGCCTGCGCCACGCCGTAGCCGCCGACGACGTCGCCGAGCAGCAGCCCGCCGGGCACCGGTGCGTTGAGGCCCGCCTGCACCCGGCGCAGGGTGCGCGCCGGATCGGCCGAACGGGCGATCGCCGCGTGGTACGACTGCTCGAGCCCGAGCTCGGCGAACACCTCGTCGATCAGGTGCTGGGGCACGCCGAGGTCCTCGGCGGTCACCCAGTGTGCGTCCAGCCACGGCCGCAGGAACGCGCAGAACCGCTTCAGCACGCCGAACGCCCGCGGGTCCTTCGGGTCGAAGTCGATGCCGCCCTTCGCCCCGCCGACCGGCAGGTTGAAGGTCGCGGTCTTGTTGGCCATGCCCCGGGCGAGGTCCTCGACCTCGCTCATCGTGCAGCCCGCCCGCATCCGGGTGCCGCCGGTGGCGACGCCGGAGACCAGGCAGTGCACGACCAGGTAGCCGTTCGCGCCGGTGATGGGGTCGGTCCACGTCAGTCGCATCAGCGGCTCGGCGTTGCGCGGGGTCATCAGGGCCACTCACCTCCAGGGAAGTCCGGGGCGGTCCGGCGACCGCCCCACCGAGCGTGCGCCCCGGGTGGCCCTCGCGTCCATTTACCGCTGCTGCACGATCTCGTTTAGGTTTGGTGCATGGAGCTTTCGTTGCATCGGTTGAGGATGCTCCGCGAGCTGCACCGCCGGGGCACCGTCACCGCGGCCGCGGCGGCCCTGCACTACACCGCTTCGGCGGTGTCGCAGCAGCTCGCGCAGCTGGAACGGGATGTGGGTGCCAAGCTGTTCGAACGGCTCGGGCGGCGCGTGCAGCTGACCGAGCTGGGCAAGCTGCTGACCGAGCACGCGGAGGAGATCCTGGGTTCGGTCGAGCGCGCGACGCTCGCCCTGGAGGAGGCCCAGGAGGCCCGCACGGTCCGGCTGGTGGCCGGCGTGTGGGCGTCGGTGGCCTCCGGGCTGCTCCCGACGGCGCTGACCGCCCTGGCCGGCGAGCACCCCGGCATCGAGGTGCGCACCCGTGAGCTGGCGCCGGAGGACACCGCCGAGGCCGTCCGCGACGGCACGCTCGACCTCTCGTTCGTCATCGACTACTCCGACACGCCGACCGCGTGGGACGCCGGGCTGGAACGCGCGGTCGTCGCCGTCGAGCGGCTGCACGCGGCCGTGCCGCGGGGTGCGGTCCCGTCGGGGTCGGCCTCCCTGGACGACCTCGCCGAGCACCCGTGGATCCTGGCCAGCCCGAAGTCGCACTTCGGCCGGGCGATGCGCACGGCCTGCCGGCGCCACGGCTTCTCCCCGAAGATCAACCACGAGGTCGAAGAGCAGTCCACGGCGATGGCGATGGTGGGGGCCGGCCTCGGCGTCACCCTGGTTTCGGACCTGGGCCTGCGGCTGCTGCGGCCGCCCGGGATCGACGTCGTCGCGCTCACCACGCCGCTGCTGCGGACGGTGTCGATCGCCTACCGGCGCACCGCGTTCCGGCGGCCGGCGCTGCACCTGGTGATCGACGCCGTCCGGGCCTCGGCGGCCGAGCTGGGGCTGGGCACCGAATCCGCTTTGCCCTGATCCGGGACTTCTTACGGAGTGGTGAACCGGTCCCGCTGCGCAAGATCCGGCCTGATTTTGTCGTACCCCGCGTGTAGCGTCCGAAGTCAAGAAGTTCCACCACCCGGAACAAGGACGGACATGACAGAAGCGTCTACGGTGCACCACTTTCCCGAGAAGTCGGGGAGTGCGTCGAACCGCACCGCGCGGGTCCTGGCGGACCGCGCGGCCGGGGAAGCGTACGTGGCATCGGTGTGCTTCAAGCACGGCCCACCGCGCCTGACCGGCGTCGAGCTGGAGTTCACCGTGCACCACGCCGACGACCCGGCCAGACCCCTCGATCCCGACCTCCTCGCCACGGCGCTGGGCCCGCACACCCCGCGGACCCTCCGCCCCGACAGCCCCGCCGCACCGCTCCCGGCAGGTTCACCAGTGAGCCTCGAGCCCGGGTGCCAGGTCGAAATCTCCGCTCTTCCCCAGGCCTCCCTGCGCGACCTCGACGCAGTGGTCACGGCCGACCTCCACCACCTGCGTGACCGCCTCGCCCGGCACGGCCTCGTGCTGGGCGAATCGGGCATCGACGCCCACCGGGCGCCCCGGCGGATCCTGCACACGCCGCGCTACGCGGCGATGGAGAGCCGGTTCGCGCCGATCGGGCCCGGCGGCATCACCATGATGTGCAGCACCGCCGGCCTGCAGGTGTGCCTCGACGCCGGGGAGGCCGAGCACCACGCCGCCCGGTGGTCGGCCGCGCACGCCATGGGCCCGCCGCTGCTCGCCCTCTTCGCCAACTCCCGCGTCCACGCCGGGTGCGATACGGGGCTGGCGTCCGCCCGCTGGCTCGCGGTGCACGACACGGAGCCGGTGCGCACGCGCACGGCGGCCGTGGCGGGCGATCCGGCGGCGGAGTGGGCCACGCGGATGATGGACACCCCGCTGATGGTCCTGCCCCGGCCGGACCGGCCGTGGGACGCGCCGGAGGGGCTGACGTTCGCCGACTGGATCGACGGCCGGGGCGCGGCGTCCCTGCTGCCGAGACCGACGGTGGCGGACCTCGACTACCACCTCACCACGATGTTCACCCCGGTCCGCCCGCAGGGGTACCTGGAGATCCGGTACCTCGACGCGCAGCCGCCCGGCGAATGGCTGGCACCGGTGGCGCTGCTCGCCGCGCTGCTCGCCCGTCCGTCCACTGTGGAGCAGGTGCGCGACCTCTGCGCACCGGTCGCCGGCCGCTGGACCACGGCGGCGCGGCACGGCCTGGCGGACCCGGAGCTGGCGGCGGCCGCGGCGGCACTGGCCGACCTCGGCTGCGCCGAGCTGGGTGCCACCGGGCTGGGGGAGGAGTCGATCGCCGAGATCAGCAAGAGCGTGCAGGGGCGCGCGTACCGATCGAGGAGCGAAGCATGAGCACGGAAGCACTGGGTGACCTGAGCGCGCAGGACCTGCGTGCCCGGGCCGCCGAAGCACTGACCCGGGCCCGGGCGCGCAGCGTCGCGCTGACCGACGCGGTCGACGACGAAGACCTGGTCCGCCAGCACTCCCAGCTGATGTCGCCGCTGGTCTGGGACCTGGCGCACATCGGCGTCCAGGAGGAGCTGTGGCTGGTCCGCGACGTCGGCGGCCGGGAGCCGCTGCGGCCGGACATCGACGACATCTACGACGCGTTCCAGCACGCCCGCGCCGACCGGCCGGAGCTGCCGCTGCTCGGCCCGGCCGAGGCGCGCGCGTACGTCAAGCAGGTCCGTGAAAAGGCGTTCGACGTGCTGGAACACGCGCCGATGGAGGGCCGGCGGCTGACCGAGCAGGCCTTCGCCTTCGGCATGATCACCCAGCACGAGCAGCAGCACGACGAAACCATGCTGGCCACGCACCAGCTGCGCAAGGGCGACCCGGTGCTGCACGCGCCCGAGCCGCCGCCCGCCCGCTCGGGCACCCTCCCGGCGGAGGTCCTCGTGCCGGGCGGTGCGTTCACGATGGGCACCTCGGCCGAGCCGTGGGCGCTGGACAACGAGCGCCCGGCGCACGAGCTCGCCGTCGAGGCGTTCTGGCTGGACACGACCCCGGTGACGTGCGGGGCCTACGCCGAGTTCCTCGACAGCGGCGGCTATGACGACGAGCAGTGGTGGAGCCCGCCCGGCTGGGCCTACCGGACCGACAACGGCATCACCGCACCGCGCTTCTGGAAACGGGAGCAGGACGGCTGGTGGCGGACCCGGTTCGGGGTGTACGAGCGCGTCACCGCCGACGAGCCGGTCGTGCACGTCTCCTACTACGAAGCCGAGGCGTACGCGGCCTGGGCCGGGCGGCGGCTGCCGACCGAGGCCGAGTGGGAGAAGGCCGCCCGGTTCGACCCGGCGACCGGCCGCTCGCGGCGGTTCCCGTGGGGTGACGAGGAGCCGTCGGCCGAGCACGCCAACCTCGGCCAGCGGCACCTGCGCCCGGCCCCCGCGGGGGCGTACCCGGCCGGCGCGTCGCCGACCGGCGTGCACCAGCTGATCGGCGACGTCTGGGAGTGGACGAGCACGGACCTCCACGGCTACCCGGGCTTCGCGCCGTTCCCGTACCGGGAGTACTCCGAGGTGTTCTTCGGCCCGGAGTACAAGGTGCTGCGCGGCGGCTCGTTCGGCACCGACTCGGCGGCGATCCGGGGCACGTTCCGCAACTGGGACTACCCGATCCGGCGGCAGATCTTCGCCGGCTTCCGCACCGCCCGCGACGCGGCACCCGGCGAGGTGGGCTAGGCGCCATGTGCAGGCACATCGCCTACCTCGGCGAGCCGCTTTCGCCCGCCGAGGCGGTCTTTCGCGCGCCGCATTCCCTGCTGGTGCAGTCCTACGCGCCGGCGGACATGCGCGGCGGCGGCTCGGTCAACGCCGACGGGTTCGGGCTGGGGTGGTACCCCGGCCCGGGCGCCGAGCCGCTCCGGCACCGGCGGTCCACTCCACTGTGGACGGACGAGACGCTGCCGCCGCTGGCCGCGTCGGTGACCTCGGGCGCGTTCGTCGCCGCGGTCCGCAACGGCACCACCGGCATGCCGGTGACCGAAGCGGCCGCGGCGCCGTTCACCGCGGGGCGCTGGCTGTTCAGCCACAACGGCGTCGTCCGCGGCTGGCCGGACTCGCTGGCCGAAGCGGCCAAGACCCTGCCCGTCACCGAACTGCTGACCCTGGAGGCGCCGACGGACTCGGCGGTGCTCTGGGCCCTGCTGCGGGCCCGGCTCGCGGCGGGGGAGGACCCGCTGACGGCGGTGGCGGGACTGACCACCGCCGTCGAGGCGGCCGCCCCCGGCTCCCGGCTCAACTTCCTGCTCACCGACGGCGAAACGCTGATCGGCACCGCCTGGACGCACGCGCTGTCGCTGCTGGAGACCCCGGCCGGCGTGCTGCTGGCGTCCGAACCCCTGGACGGCGATCCGCGCTGGAAACCCGTCCCGGACCACCACGCCGTGCGCGCCACCGCGGCCGGCGTCGACCTGCTTCCCCTGACCCTGGAAGGCACCCTGTCATGACCGAAGTCGATCTGGACCACCACCGTTCCGGCGACGCCGTCACCGCGGAACTGCGCGCGGACGTCGTCGCCGGGCTCACCGCCGAGCGGAAGTGGCTGCCGCCCAAGTGGTTCTACGACGCCGAGGGCAGTGAGCTCTTCGAGAAGATCACCCAGCTGCCGGAGTACTACCCGACCCGCAGCGAGCGCGAGGTGCTGGCCGGGCACGCCGGCGACGTCGCGGAGCTGACCGGCGCGCACACGCTCGTGGAGCTCGGGTCCGGGTCGAGCGAGAAGACCCGGCTCCTGCTCGACGCGCTCACCGGGCACGGGACGCTGGAGGCGTTCGTGCCGCTGGACGTGTCCGAGTCCGCCCTCGCCGAGGCCGCCGAGGCGATCTCGAAGGACTACCCGGGACTCACCGTGCGCGGGGTCGTCGGCGACTTCACCCAGCACCTCGACCTGCTGCCCGGCGGCCAGCCGCGGGTGGTGGCGTTCCTCGGCGGCACGATCGGCAACTTCCTGCCCGCCGAGCGCGCGGTGTTCCTGCGGTCGGTACGGGAAGTGCTCGACGAGGGGGAGTGGCTGCTGCTCGGCACCGACCTGGTCAAGGACCCCGGCATCCTCGAACGCGCCTACGACGACGCCGCCGGGGTCACGGGCGAGTTCGACAAGAACGTGCTCCGGGTGATCAACACCCGGCTCGGCGCGAACTTCGACGTCGACGAGTTCGAGCACGTCTCGCACTGGGACGCTGAGAACGAGTGGATCGAGATGCGCCTGCGCGCCCGCCGCGCGCTTTCGGTGGAGATCCCGGGTGCGGACCTCACGGTGGCGTTCGCCGAAGGGGAGCACATCCGCACGGAGATCTCGGCGAAGTTCCGCCCGAGCGGCGTCGAAGCGGAGCTGGCCGCGGCGGGGTTCGCGCTCGAGCGCTGGTGGACCGACTCGCAGCAGCGGTTCGGGGTGAGCCTGGCAAGATCTGTGCGTGGCTAATCCTCTCCGGGCGCTCGCCCGGGCCGTCGGCACCAAGCCGTGGCTGATGCGCACGGCCGGGTTCGTCGTGTGGGCGGACAAGAAACTGCACAAGGTGTTCGGCGGCCGGGTGAGCCTCGTGGCGCTCGCCGGTCTGCCGTCCCTGCGCCTCACGACGACCGGCCGCAAGAGCGGGCTGCCCCGGAGCACGAACCTGCTCTACTTCCCGCACGGCGACGACCTGGTGCTGACGGCGTCCAACTGGGGGCGCCCGAACGACCCGGCGTGGGCGTTGAACCTCCGCGCGAACCCGCGGGCGGAGGTGGCCATCGCCAGCCGGCCGGCCGAGGTGGTGGCCCGCGAGCTGACCGGCGACGAGTACGCGGCGATGTGGGCCGAGCTGCTGGAGTTCTGGCCGGGTTACGCGATGGAGCAGAAAGAGGCTGGGCGGCCGTTGCCCGTTTTCGTACTCAAACGACCTGCTCGATAGGTTCCCACCATCCTTTTGGCCGGTGCCGGGATTCACCGGTTTGTGCCAGGGTCTCCCGGGTAACGCGCCGTGACGTCTCGACCGCGCGGCGCAGTGCGCATTCAAGGGATGTGCGTGACCTAGGGAGGAGATCTCTTGCCGAGATCCACACAGGGCCGGGTGCGGTCGTTCGCACTGGTGGGGGCGCTCGTGGCCGGCGTGGGACTGGCCGGGACGGCCGGTACCGCCGCGGCGGCCGAAGACGCGGTGGCCAAGCCCGCCGTCGTCGGCGCGACCGCCGCCGTCACCTGGGGCACCTGCTCGAGCGACACCCTCGCCGGCGTGCCCGCGGACCAGGTCAAGTTCTACAGCTGCGCCCGCTACCGCGTGCCGATCGACCACGACAACGCGTCGCTGGGCACCATCGACATCGCCCTGCTCAAGCGCGCCGCCCGCACGCCGGCCACGCGCGTCGGCTCGCTGTTCCTCAACCCGGGCGGCCCCGGCGGCTCGGGCCTGACGATGCCGGTCAGCGGCGATTACATTTTCCAGCCACAGGTCGTCGACCGCTTCGACCTCATCGGGTTCGACCCGCGCGGCGTCGGCCAGAGCAACCCGCTGCGCTGCTTCACCACCCAGGAGGACGCCGACGAGGTCTTCGGCGCCCAGATCCCGGTGCCGCTGAGCCGCGCCGAGATCTCCGGCACGCTCGCCAGCTACCGCGACTACGGCACGTTCTGCAAGAACAACGCCGGTTCGCTGCTGAACCACATGTCCACCAAGGACGTCGTGCGCGACCTCGACACACTGCGCGCGGCGGTCGGCGACCAGAAGCTGACCTACGTCGGCTTCTCCTACGGGACGTTGATCGGCTCGACCTACACCTCGATGTTCCCGAAGCAGTCGCGGGCCATCGTCATCGACGGCAACGTCGACCCGGCGCTGCGCACCAGCGACGGTGTGCAGTACGACCGCGAACGCGCGCAGGGCTTCGAGATCGCCCTCGACGGGTTCCTCAAGCGCTGCGACCAGGTCGGCACCAAGTGCGCGTTCAGCGACGGCAACCCGCGGGCGAAGTTCGACGAGCTCCGCGAGTACCTGCGCAAGCAGCCGATCACCCGCCCCGGCGGCGACACGATGGACATCAACCTGTTCACCGGCGGGGTTTCGAACATCCTGTACTCCCCGTCGCGCTTCGCGGAGCTGGCTGAGGACCTGCAGGGCCTCTACAACGCCATCCACCCGGTGGGCGCGCAGGCGCAGGCGCTGCAGGCCAAGCCGCTGAAGGCGCTTCTCCCGGGCATGCAGGGCCTGGTCGACCAGAACCCGGACAGCCCCTACACCAGTGACGACTCGTACTTCGCCGTCAACTGCTCCGACAAGCCGTTCAAGATCAAGCAGGAGCAGGTGCCGGACATCGCCGCGAAGTGGGAGCGCGAGTCGCGCACCTTCGGCCGCTACCAGGCGTTCGCCGACACGGCGGGCTGCCCGGTGTGGCCGGCGAAGAAGCCGGACGTCTACCGCGGTCCGTGGCGGGCCAAGACCGACGTCCCGGTGGTCGTGGTGAGCAACTACTACGACCCGGCGACGCAGTACAAGTTCGGCCAGCGGATGGCGGCCGAGCTCGGCAACTCGCGGCTGCTGTCGGTCGACGCGTTCGGCCACTGCATCCTCGGCGACGCACTGGGCGTCGACAAGGCCGTGGCGGACTACCTGACCGACCTCAAGGTCCCGGCCGGCGGGCAGGTGTTCCAGCCGAACGTCCAGCCGTTCGAAACCGCGTAGCACGGCGGAAACGGGCCGGGGTGACACCGTCGCCCCGGCCCGTTCTCACGCTCGCAGCAACCGGTCGAGCAGGTCCCCGGCCGCCGCTTCGGCCTCCACGGCGGCACTCGCCTGGTCATCCGCGCGGGCCACCAGCATCGCGATCTCGTTCAGTCCGGCCAGCAGCACGTGCGCGAAGTAGTCGACGCGCACCGGGGCGAGCCGGCCCGCGAGCCGCAGGGCGACCTTGAGCTTGCCGAGCGTGCGAGCTTCGTCGCCTTCGCGCCAGCGCTGCCAGCCGAGCACGGCCGGCGCGTCGATGAGCATCACCTGCCGCACCACGGGGTCCGCGGCGCTCCGGATCCACGTCAGGCAGGCGGCGCGCAACGCCGTCGCCGGGTCGTCCAGGCCCTCGATGGCCTTGGCGCCTTCCGCTTCGACGCGGTCGTAGACGGTGTCCAGGACCGCGGCGAACAGGGCGTCCTTGCCGGGGAAGTGGTGGTAGAGCGCGCCCCGGCTCACGTCGGCGGCCCGCAGGACGGCCTCGATCGAGGTGCCGTCGTAGCCGTGCTCGGTGAACAGGCCGGTGGCGACCGCGACGAGGTGCTCGCGGGTCGCCTGGCCCCGGTCGATCTTCTTGTTCATGCGGGTCGGCAGCCTCCGTCGTTGACAAACCGACTGACGGTCTGTTCATACTAGACCGTCAGTCGGTTTACTTCTGGAGGGACTGTAGTTCATGAATCTGCGAACCTGGGAGGACCAGCGCGGGCGCGTGTCGACGGCGTCCGGCGACGTGAGCTACACCGACGTCGGCGAGGGGCCGGTCGCGCTCTTCGTGCACGGCGCGGGGACGAACAACCTGTTGTGGCGCAAGGCGATCAGCGAACTGTCGGGGGAGCGGAGGTGCATCGCGCCCGACCTGCCGGGCCACGGCGCCTCGCCCGTGACGCCCGATCAGGACCTGAGCCTGAACGGCCTGGCGCGGCTGCTCGGCGACTTCTGCGAGTCGCTGGAACTGGGCGAACTCGACGTCGTCGCCAACGACACCGGCGGCGCGGTCGCGCAGGTCTTCGCCGTGCACCACGCCGACCGGCTCCGGACGCTCACCCTGACCAACTGCGACACCCAGGGCAACCTGCCGCCCGAGGCGTTCCGCCCGATCGTCGAGCTGGCCGAACGCGGGCAGCTCGCGCCGCTGTCGGTCCGGCTGGCCGCGGACCGGCAGCGGGCGCGCACCGGTGTGCTCGCCGGTGGGTACGAGCGGCCGGACCGGGTGCCGGACGAGGTCCTGGACGCCTTCGTCCGCCCGGTGTTCGGCACCCTCGACGCGGCCCGGCAGTTCGAGCGCCTGCTGACGTCGGTCCGCGGCGAGGAGCTGGACGCGATCGAGCCGCTGCTCAAGGAGTTCCGCGTGCCGACGCTGCTGGTCTGGGGCACCGGCGACCCGAACTTCGGGATCGAGTGGGCGCACCGGTTCGCCGACGCCGTCCCGGGCGTCACCGAAGTCGTCGAGGTGCCCGGCGCGAAGCTGTTCTTCCCGGACGAGCGGCCCGAAGACCTCGTCCCGCACCTGCGCCGGCACTGGGCGTAGTGATCATCACAGCCCGGGCCCGCCTGCCTCGGCTAAGGTGGGTGCCGTTGATCAACCACGAGCAACGGAAGCGAGGTGAGCGGCACATGCCAGCGGACAGTCAGCGGACGACCGGGCGTGCGCTCACCGGAGGCTTCCGGCTGGGCTGATCCCGTCCGGTCTCCTTCCTGTCCGGCAGTGCGCGCACGCCGGAAAAGAGCCGGATCATGACCATCTTCGAAATGCTGCTGCGCGTCGGCGCCGGCGTCGGCCTGGGTGCCGTCATCGGGTTCGAGCGCCAGTTCCGCGCCCGGATGGCCGGGCTGCGCACCAACGCCCTGGTCGCGGTCGGCGCGACGCTGTTCGTGCTGCTGTCCGCCCACGGGTTCGGCGGGCTGTCGTCGAGCGGTGACGCCGACCCGACCCGGGTGGCCGCGCAGATCGTCTCGGGCATCGGGTTCCTCGGTGCCGGGGTCATCATGCGGGACGGCCTCAACGTCCGCGGCCTCAACACGGCGGCGACGCTGTGGTGCTCGGCTGCTGTGGGTTCCCTTGCGGGCGCGGGGTTGTACGTCGTCGCGGCGGCCGGGACCACCGTCGTGGTCGGGGTGAACGTGGTGCTGCGGCCGCTCGGCCGGGTCGTCGACCGCCGTCCCGACTCGGGCGACGAAACCCCGGCCCGCTACGAATTCCAGGCGGTGACCCGTGACGACTCCGAGGCACATGTGCGGGCGTTGCTCGTGCAGGCGTTGGCGCGCACGGACTTCCGGCTGCTCTCGGTCCTGAGCACCGACCAGCCGGAGAACCGCACAGTCGAAGTCCGCGCCGAGCTGGCCGCCGACCAGCGCGACGACGCGCAGATGGAGTCGGCGGTGTCGCGGCTTTCGCTGGAGCCCTCGGTTTCCAGCGTGCGCTGGGAAGCCGTCACGGTGTAGCGAGGAACTCCTCGAGCAGCTCGCCGAACTGGGCGGGCTCGTCCAGGTTCACCATGTGCGCGGCGCCGGGCACCCGGGCCCGGCGCGCGTGCGGTGCCTCGCGCTCGACCAGGTCGGCGACGGCGAAGATGTCGGTGGAGTCCAGGTCACCCGTGACGACCAGCGCGCGCGTCCCGATCTCGGCCACCCGGCCGATCGCGCCCAGCTCGGTGCCCGGATCGGGGGCGCCGTGGCCCTGGGAGAAGTTGTCGACCAGCATGTCCCGGCAGCGCCGCCGGACCGCCGGGTCCACGTCGGCGGGCGCGCGGTGCGGGCCGTCGACCCACAACCGCAGGACGCACTCCAGGACCGCGGCGCCGTCGCCCGACCGGGCCGCTTCGCCCGTCTCGGCCAGCAGACCCAGGACGTACGGGTCCTGGAACTCCATCCCGCTGATCCCCGGCGAGCTGAGGAACAGTCCCGCCGCCCGGTCGGGGCAGGCCAGGGCGAAGTCGAGGAACACCCGGCTGCCGAGCGAGCAGCCGACCAGCACCGGGCGTTCCACGTCCAAGGCGTCGAGGAGCTGCTTCAGGTCTTCGCGGTGTGAGAACGGACCCGCCGGGTCCGACGAGCCGCCGGCGCCGCGGGCGTCGTAGCGGATCACGCGGTGGTCGCGCGCGAAGCGGGTGAACTGCTCTTCCCACATCGCGCGGGTCATGCCGCCCGCGTGCAGGAACACCACCGGCGAACCTTCGCCGCGTTCTTCGCAGGACAGGTGGCCGTCGCCGAGCTCGATGCGTTCCCCCATGCCCGCCACCGTAACGGAAAAGGCCTCCCCGCCGGAATCGACGGGGAGGCCTCCGAAGAGCGTAACCCTTACGCCTGCGTCATCTTCCGCAGCACGTACTGCAGGATGCCGCCGTTGCGGTAGTAGTCCGCCTCACCCGGGGTGTCGATGCGGACGTCCGCCTCGAACTCCACCTTGCTGCCGTCCTGCTTGGTCGCGGTGACGTGCACGGTGCGCGGGGTCTCGCCGTCGTTCAGCTTGGTGATGCCCGAGATGTCGAACGTCTCGGTGCCGTCCAGCTTCAGCGACGCCGCCGACTCGCCCTGCGGGAACTGCAGCGGGATGACGCCCATGCCGATCAGGTTCGACCGGTGGATGCGCTCGAACGACTCGGTGATCACCGCGCGCACACCCAGCAGCGACGTGCCCTTGGCCGCCCAGTCACGCGACGAACCGGAGCCGTACTCCTTGCCGCCCAGCACGACCAGCGGGGTGCCGGCCGCCGCGTAGTTCTGCGCCGCGTCGTAGATGAACGCCTGCGGGGCGTCGTCCTGGGTGAAGTCGCGGGTGTAGCCGCCCTGCACGTCGTCCAGGAGCTGGTTGCGCAGCCGGATGTTCGCGAACGTGCCGCGGATCATCACCTCGTGGTTGCCGCGCCGCGAGCCGTAGGAGTTGAAGTCCTTCTTCTCCACGCCGTGCTCGGTGAGGTACTGCGCGGCGGGGGTGCCCGGCTTGATCGCGCCGGCGGGGGAGATGTGGTCGGTGGTGACCGAGTCGCCCAGCTTCGCCAGCACGCGCGCGCCGGAGATGTCGGTGACCGCGGCCGGCTCCGGCGTCATGCCCTCGAAGTACGGGGGCTTGCGGACGTAGGTGGACTCGGCGTCCCACTCGAAGGTCTTGCCCTCCGGTGTGGGCAGCGCCTTCCAGCGCTCGCCGCCGTCGAAGACGTCGGCGTAGTCCTTGGTGAACATCTCCTGCGTGATCGCGTAGTCGATGGTCTCCTGGATCTCCTTGGCCGTCGGCCAGATGTCCTTCAGGAAGACGTCGGTGCCATCGCTGTCCTGGCCGAGCGGCTGGTTCGCGAAGTCGAAGTCCATCGTGCCGGCCAGCGCGTAGGCGATGACCAGCGGCGGCGACGCGAGGTAGTTCATCTTCACGTCGGGGTTGATCCGGCCTTCGAAGTTCCGGTTGCCCGAGAGCACCGAGACCGCGGTGAGGTCGTTCTCCTGGATCGCCGCGGAGATCTCGTCCGAGAGCGGGCCCGAGTTGCCGATGCACGTGGTGCAGCCGTAGCCGACCAGGTGGTAGCCCAGCTTCTCCAGGTACGGCCACAGGTTGGCCTTGGTGTAGTAGTCGGTGACGACCTGCGAGCCCGGCGCCATCGACGTCTTGACCCACGGCTTGACCGCGAGGCCCTTGTCCACGGCGTTGCGCGCGAGCAGCGCGGCGCCGAGCATGACCGACGGGTTCGAGGTGTTGGTGCACGAGGTGATCGAGGCGATCACCACGGCGCCGTGGTCGAGCACGAACTCGCCGCGGTCGGAGGTGGAGACCTTGACCGGCTTGCTCGGGCGGCCCGACGCGCCGTTGGCGGCCGAGGAGGTGACCGGCGCGGCGTCGTCCTCGGCGAACGACAGCGACGGGGAGTCGCTGGCCGGGAAGGACTCCTCGGAGGCTTCGTCCATCTTGGTGTGCGGCGTGACGTCCTCGCCGTCCACGTAGTCGTGGATGGACTTGCGGAACGACGACTTCGCGTCCGTCAGCTCGATGCGGTCCTGCGGGCGCTTCGGGCCGGCGATCGACGGGACGACCGTCGAGAGGTCCAGCTCGAGGTACTCGGAGTAGGTCGCCTCGTGCGACGCGTCGTGCCAGAGGCCCTGCTCCTTGGCGTAGGCCTCGACCAGCGCGACCTGCTCGGCCGAGCGGCCGGTCAGCTTCAGGTAGCGGACGGTCTCCTCGTCGATCGGGAAGATCGCCGCGGTGGAGCCGAACTCCGGGCTCATGTTGCCGATGGTGGCGCGGTTGGCCAGCGGCACCGCCGCGACGCTCTCGCCGTAGAACTCGACGAACTTGCCGACCACGCCGTGGCGGCGCAGCATCTCGGTGATCGTGAGGACGACGTCGGTGGCGGTGACGCCGGCCGGGATCTCCCCGGTCAGCTTGAAGCCGACGACGCGCGGGATGAGCATCGAGACCGGCTGGCCCAGCATGGCGGCCTCGGCCTCGATGCCGCCGACGCCCCAGCCCAGCACGCCCAGGCCGTTGACCATGGTGGTGTGCGAGTCGGTGCCGACGCAGGAGTCGGGGTAGGCCTGGCCGCCCCGGGACATGACCGTGCGGGCGAGGTGCTCGATGTTGACCTGGTGCACGATGCCGGTGCCCGGCGGGACGACCTTGAACTCGTCGAAGGCGCCCTGGCCCCAGCGCAGGAACTGGTAGCGCTCGCGGTTGCGCTCGTACTCGATCTCGACGTTGCGCTCGAAGGCGTCCGGGCGGCCGAAGACGTCGATGATCACCGAGTGGTCGATGACCAGCTCGGCCGGGGCGAGCGGGTTGACCTTGTCGGGGTCGCCGCCGAGGTCGGTGACCGCCTCGCGCATGGTGGCGAGGTCGACGACGCAGGGCACGCCGGTGAAGTCCTGCATGATCACGCGGGCGGGCGTGAACTGGATCTCGATCGACGGGTCGGCCTTCGGGTCCCACGAGCTCAGCGCGCGGATGTGGTCGGCGGTGATGTTCGCGCCGTCCTCGGTGCGCAGCAGGTTCTCGAGCAGGATCTTCAGGCTGTACGGCAGGCGCTCGGCGCCCTCGACCTTGTTCAGGCGGAACACCTCGTACGAGGCGTCTCCGACCTTCAGCGTGTCTTTGGCGCCGAAGCTGTCCTTGCTGGCAGGTGCGGTCACGTCTAACTCCAGTGGCATGGACTTCCGCGCCGGTGCGGCGGTCGAGTCCCGGGTCAGTGCGGTCAGTTCGGGTGTCGTGCGGTCCGCACGAGGCGGACGCGAGTCTTGCGCACCCCCACCGTAGGACCGGAATCGGGATGGCACACCTCGCGGTGCTTCAAACAGTACGCGCGTCCTGTTTGGCGGACAAGACGACACGCGGTGTGGGCTGCGCCATCCGCGCCGGGGGTCCCTCAATAAGGGGAATTGGTGCCTACGGTGTGTAAGTTTCCGGTGATGCTTGTGATAGTGGTGTGACTGCAGTGACGCGCGATGTGCGCAGGTGAGCGGAGGTGGCGGTCGTGCCGGAACGGCGCAGGGGCTGGTGTGTGCCGGGCGGGCGCCGTGGACTGACCGTGAGCACCCTGGTCCTGGTGATCTTGTTCGGCGCGGGGGGCACGGGCCTCGCCGCGCCCCCGCCGCCGCCCAACCCGAGCGACTCGGAGCTGAACAACAGCAAGGCCGACGCCAACGCGAAGGCCGGTGAGGTCGGCCGGCTGACCAACCAGCTGGCCCAGGCCGAGCAGAAGCTGTCGCAGCTGCAGGACGACGTCGAGCTCAAGCAGGAAGAGGCCAACAAGGCCCTGGTCGACCTGCAGTCCGCGCAGGACGCCGCGGCGCAGGCGGAGAACGACGCGAAGGCCGCCCGGACCGAGGCGGACGCCGCGGCCGCCGCCATCGAGAAGGCCCGCAACGACCTGAAGACCTTCGCCGCCGCGAGCTTCCAGCAGGGCAGCACGGTCGGCTCGCTCTCGGCGTACCTCAGCGCCGACAGCCCCAAGGACATGCTGGCCCGGGCGCAGCTGCTCGACGCCGTCGGCGGTGACCGGCTCAACGCCCTCGACCGGCTCCAGCAGGCGCAGACCGAGAAGGCGAACAAGGACTCCGCGGCCCGCAAGGCCGCCGAGATCGCGCAGCAGAAGCAGGACGCCGCGCGCGAGGCGAAGAACAGCGCCGACTCCGCGCAGTCCGCGGCCATCACGGCCCAGGACAGCCAGGCCACGCAGAACACCCAGCTCGAGAAGAACAAGTCCGACGTCGAGCAGCAGCTCTACACGGCCCAGTCCAAGGTCAGCGGCCTGCAGGGCCAGCGGCAGCGCTATCAGGACTGGCTGGCCCAGAAGCAGCGCGAGGACGACGAACGCGCCCGCCAGGCCGCGCTCGGCTCGTCCGGCGGCGGTGGCCGCCCGGCGAGCAGGCCACCGTCGGGCCCGGCCGGTTCGTCGATCGAGGCGGTCATCGCCCGGGCGCTGTCGAAGATCGGCCTGCCCTACGCCTGGGGTGGCGGCAACGCGAGTGGTCCGACCCGCGGCATCCGCGACGGCGGTGTCGCCGACCGCTACGGCGACTACAACAAGATCGGCTTCGACTGCTCCGGCCTGATGATCTACGCCTTCGCGGGAGTCAGGGGCCTGCCGCACTACAGCGGCTACCAGTACACGGCGGGGCGGCGGGTGCCGCTCTCGCAGATGCGCCGCGGCGACATGCTGTTCTGGGGCGGCGCGGGCGGCATCCACCACGTCGCGCTCTACCTCGGCGGCGGGCAGATGGTCGAGGCCCCGCAGTCCGGACTGCGGGTCCGGGTCGCACCGGTGCGCTACGGCGGGATCATGCCGTACGCGACCCGCCTGATCGGCTGAGCGGCGTCAGGAGCCTGCCTGCTCGCGCTTGATCTTGCGCCAGCCACCGGCCCGGTTGTTCGCGATGATCCGCCGGAACATCTCGGTGAGCGCGGGCGCGTTGATCACCTCGCCCCGGCGGAAGGCGACGGTGCGTGCGGTCTTGTTGTCGTGCCCGGCGGTGATGATGCCTTCGGGGTCCGGGACGATGCCGCCGTCGTAGACGAAGACGTTGACGTGGTCCTTCGCCGCCAGCAGCGCGCAGATGTTGCCTTCGAGCACGAAGTACGGCTGCCGGGTGCGCTTGATCGTCTCGGCCACCTCGGGGTCCGCCGCGTGGACGAGCTCGCGGACCTCCCGGCAGATCGCCTGCTGCCACTCGGGCAGGGCGTCGATGTAGGCGTCGACGCGGGGCTCGGCGGGGTGGGTCACGCGCCGAGTATGCCGGAAATCCGGTCGACTCCCCGGCGTCCGGGCTTCAAGATCGCCCGGTGGACGACGAAATGAACGCGCTGCGGCGCACCCGGATGCGCTGGAACACGCCCCTGTCCGAGCCCCACGCGGAGCTGCTGCTCGACCGGATGGCCCTCGACGCCGGCCACGACCTCGTGGACCTCGGCTGTGGCTGGGGTGAGCTGCTGCTGCGGGCCGTCGCCCGTACGCCGGGCCTGCGCGGAACCGGCGTCGACAGCGACGTGACCGGTCTCGAGCGCGGGCGGGCGGCGGCCGGGGACCGCGCCGTCGAGTTCGTCGAAGCGGATGCCGCCGGCTGGGAAGGACACGCCGACCGGGCCTTCTGCATCGGTTCCGCCCACATCTTCGGCTCGACGAAGGCCGCGCTCGACGGACTCGCGCGGAAGGTTCCGTCCGGGCGGCTGCTCTACGGCGACGGCTTCTGGGCGGCACCGCCGAACCCCGCGGCGCAGGAGATCTTCGGCCCGGACATGCTGACCCTGCCGGCCCTGCTCGACGCGGCGGACGCCGCCGGCTGGCGGGTCCTCCACTTCAGCACCGCCGACCAGCTCGAATGGGACGACTTCGAGTCGACCTCGCGCGCCGGCTGGGCGGAGTGGCTGGCTGCGCACCCGGACGACCCGCGCGCCGGGGAAGTGCGGGACTGGCTCGACCGGCGGCTGCGCGAATACGTCCGCGACTACCGGGGCGTGCTCGGCTTCACCTACCTCGTGCTGGGCCGGTGAAAGCCGGCTGGCGTCCGCGGCTCGCCGGTTTGCCCGCGGGGGATGAGCGGCCGGGCCGGGTTCGCCCGGCGGCGGGCTTCACCTACCTCGTGCCGGGCCGCTAGCCTCCCCGGATGCGCTACGCGGGGATCGTGGTGGCCGGAGGTGCGGCCCGCAGACTGTCCGGCGTGGACAAGCCGGCCTTGTCGGTGGGCGGGAAACCCTTGCTCGCCCGCGCGATCCACGCCCTCGACGGCGCCGAGCGCGTGGTCGCCGTCGGCCCGCGGCGACCCGGGTTCGACGTCGTGTGGACCCGGGAACCGGTGCCCGGCACCGGGCCGGTGGCGGCGCTGGCCGCGGGGCTCGCGTTCGTCCCGGACGACGTCGAGGCCGTGGCGGTGCTGGCCGCCGACCTCCCCGGCGTCCGCCGGTCCACAGTGGACCGCCTGGTCGCCGCGATCGGTGACGGTGACGGCGCCGTGCTCGTCGATGCCACCGGAGCGAGGCAGTGGCTGCTCGGCGCGTGGCGGGTCGCCGCGCTGAAGGCCGCGCTGCCGGCGGAACCGGAGAACGCCGGCCTGCGCCGCACCCTGAGCGGCCTGCGCATCGCCGACGTGCCGGCGGAACGGGGCGAAGCGGACGACATCGACACCCCCGAGGACCTCGAGCGCCACCGCTGAGGGGCTGCTTCACAGATGTCACACCGGGGGAGGTGTTGGCTACTCACGGGGCAACCCGCGCGTCCGCGTGCCGGACGGACGAACGACCGGGGGACGCAGTACGGTCGCACCGCGTGATCACCGTCGCGGGGGCGGCGCACGAACTTTCGAGGAGGCAGAGTGACCGAGCCCGGCTACGCCGAGGGCGGGAACGGGCAACAGCCCGGCACGCCGGCGCGGGACGCCCAGTTGCTGGAGCGGACCGTGTTCGAGGTCAAGCGGATCATCGTCGGCCAGGACCGCCTGGTCGAGCGGATGCTGGTCGGCCTGCTGGCCAAGGGCCACCTGCTGCTCGAAGGCGTGCCCGGGGTGGCGAAGACCCTGGCGGTGGAGACGTTCGCCCGGGTCGTCGGCGGGTCGTTCTCCCGCGTCCAGTTCACGCCCGACCTGGTGCCCGCGGACATCCTCGGCACCCGGATCTACCGCCAGGGCGCCGAGCGCTTCGACGTCGAGCTCGGGCCCGTCGTGGCGAACTTCGTGCTCGCCGACGAGATCAACCGCGCGCCGGCGAAGGTGCAGTCGGCGATGCTCGAGGTGATGGCCGAGCGGCACGTGTCGATCGGCGGGCAGACGTTCCCGATGCCCGACCCGTTCCTCGTCCTGGCCACCCAGAACCCGATCGAGAACGAGGGCGTGTACCCGCTGCCGGAGGCGCAGCGCGACCGGTTCCTGTTCAAGATCCTCGTCGAGTACCCCTCCGCCGAGGAGGAGCGCGAGATCATCTACCGGATGGGCGTCACGCCGCCGACCCCGCACGAGGTGCTCAGCCCGGGCGAGCTGGTCCGGCTGCAGGGCGTCGCGGCGCAGGTGTTCGTGCACCACGCCCTCGTCGACTACGTGGTGCGGCTCGTGCTGACCACCCGGACGCCGAACGAGCACGGCCTCGCCGACGTCGCCGGCTGGGTGTCCTACGGCGCCTCGCCGCGCGCGAGCCTCGGCATCATCGCCGCCGCCCGGGCGCTGGCCCTGGTCCGCGGCCGCGACTACGTGCTGCCGCAGGACGTCGTCGACGTCGTGCCGGACGTGCTGCGCCACCGGCTCGTGCTGTCCTACGACGCCCTCGCCGACGGCGTGCCGATCGACCACATCATCACGCGCGTGCTGCAGACCGTGCCGTTGCCGCAGGTCTCGGCCCGGCCGCAGGGCGGGGCCGGCCAGGGCGGCCCGGTCCCGGCGGGCGCGCCGGTCAGGTAGCCGGCGATGGCGAAGAACGAGAAGGGCGCCCGCCCTTCGTGGGCGCCGCCGGTGCTGCGCGGCGAACGGCTGGAGGCCGGGCTCCGGACCCTGGAGCTCGACGTCCGCCGGCGGCTCGACGGGCTGCTGCAGGGCAACCACCTCGGCCTGGTGCCGGGGCCGGGGTCCGAGCCCGGCGAGGCGCGTCCGTACCAGCCCGGCGACGACGTCCGCCGGATGGACTGGGCGGTCACCGCCCGCACCACGACCCCGCACATCCGCGAGACCGTGGCCGATCGCGAGCTGGAGACGTGGGTCGTCGCCGACCTCTCGGCGAGCCTCGACTTCGGGACGGCGCTGTGCGAGAAGCGTGACCTGGTGGTCTGCGCGGTCGCGGCGGTCGCGCACCTGACCGGGGGCGGCGGCAACCGGATCGGCGGCTTGATCTCCACCGGCGCCGAGACGACCCGGATCCCGGCGCGTGGCGGCCTGGCGCACGCCCGCGGGCTGGTGCGGCGGCTGGCCGAGACGCCCCGGGCGGCCGAGGGCACGCGCGGCGACTTCGCCGAGGCGCTGGAGGCGCTGCGCCGGCCGCCGCGCCGTCGTGGCCTGGCCGTGGTGATCTCCGACTTCCTGGGCGACACGTCCTGGGAGCGGCCGCTGCGGGCGCTGGGCGGCCGCCACGAACTGATCGCGATCGAAATCCTCGACCCGCGCGACGTCGACCTGCCCGAGGTGGGCACCGTCGTGCTGGCCGACCCGGAGACAGGGAAACAGCGCGAAGTGCATGCGTCGGCCTTGCTGCGCAAGGAGTTCGGGGCCGCGGCCCACGCCCACCGGCAGACGGTGGCGGCCGGCCTGCGGCGCGCGGGTGCGGCGCACCTGACGCTGCGCACCGACGCCGACTGGATCGCCGACATGGTGCGGTTCGTCGTCGCCCGCAAGCGGCGCTGGTCCGGGGGTGTGGCGTGAGTTTGACGGGCTTCAGCGCGCCTTGGTGGTTCCTGCTGCTGATCGCCGTCGCGGCCGTCGCGATCGGGTACGTCCTGGCTCAGCGGGCCCGCCGGAAGCGGACCATGCGGTTCGCGAACCTGGCCCTGCTGGAGAAGGTCGCGCCGAAGAGCCAGGGCTGGGTGCGGCACCTGCCGGCGGTGCTGATCGTGCTGTCGCTGCTGATCCTCACCGTGGCGCTGGCCGGCCCGACCGCCGAGCAGAAGGTCCCGCGCAACCGGGCGACCGTGATGCTGGTGATCGACGTGTCGCTGTCGATGGAGGCCACCGACGTCGCGCCGACGCGGCTGAAGGCGGCACAGGACGCGGCGACGCAGTTCGCGCGGAACATGACCCCGGGGATCAACCTGGGCCTGATCTCGTTCGCGGGCACGGCGACGGTGCTGGTCAACCCGACCACCGACCGCAACGGCGTGATCAAGGCGATCGAGAACCTCAAGCTGGCCCAGTCCACGGCGACCGGCGAGGGCATCTTCGCGGCCCTGCAGTCGGTGGAGAGCTTCTCCAGCGTGGTGGGCGGAGCCGACGGCCCGCCACCGGCGCGGATAGTGCTGATGTCCGACGGCAAGCAGACAGTGCCCGAGGACCTATACGCGGCCCGCGGCGGCTACACGGCGGCCCAGGCGGCGAAGCAGGCGGGCGTGCCGATCTCGTCGATCTCGTTCGGCACGACCCACGGGTCGGTCGACATCGACGGCAAGGCCCAGCCGGTCAGCGTGGACGACGAGTCCCTGCGCGAGATCGCCCGCCTGTCCGGCGGCGACTTCTACAAGGCGGCCAGCGCCGAAGAGCTGAAGAAGGTGTACGGGGACCTCGGCGAGCAGATCGGCTACGAGCTGAAGGACGCCGACGCGAGCAAGCCGTGGGTCGTGGTGGGGACGCTGATCCTCATGCTGGGCGCGGCGGCCAGCCTGTTCTACGGCCAGAGACTCCCGTGAGGTTCACCCTTCCCGGCGGACGCCGTACAGGCTGCCGCCGAGAAGGGTGACTCCGGAGAGGACGCCGCTGACGAACGGGACCCACTGCGCCGCGCTGCCGAGCAGGGCCAGGCCGACGACACCCAGCACGGTCAGCACCACGCCGACCACCAGGATCGACCGCGTCTTCCACGCCGAAGCCAGCGCGACGAAGTGGAGCCCGACGATAGTCGCGATCCACGCGACGTTCGCCTGCACCGGCGCGTCCAGCAGGCTCAGCACGAAGAACCCGGCGACGAGCAGCACCACTTCGCCGATGACGATCACCCGGTAGCTCGGCCCGAACATCGGCCGTCCCTCGAGGGTCGGGCGGCCGCCGGCGCGGACGCCGAGGACCACCACCGCCGCCAGTGCGAGCACCGCGAGGGCGCGCAGCACCCAGGCGATCGCCGGCGGCAGCGGGTCGCCGGAGTTGACGAGGACGAACACGGTGCCGAACGCGGCGCCGATGAGCGCCCCCAGGAACTGCTGTCGCATCCGGCGAACCTACCGGACGGTGATCACCCGGCCGCGAAGCCGCTCTGGCGCCACGCCTCGTAGACCGTGATCGCCGCCGTGTTGGCCAGGTTGAGCGACCGGCTGGTCGGCAGCATCGGCAGCCGCACGCGGTCGGTCACCTCCGGTGCCTGCTGGACTGCCGCGGGCAGGCCGGCCGACTCCGGCCCGAACAGCAGCACGTCCCCGGGCGCGTACGCGACGTCCGTATACAGCCGCGTCGCCGACGCGCTGAACGCGTAGACCTTGGCCGGCAGCAACACTTCCCAAGCCGCGGGCAGCGAAGCGTGCACTTGGACCCGCGCGAGGTCGTGGTAGTCGAGCCCGGCCCGGCGCAGTTGCTTGTCCTCGAGCGTGAACCCCAGCGGCTCGACCAGGTGCAGCTCACACCCCGTGTTCGCCGTCAACCGGATCGCGTTGCCCGTGTTCGGCGGGATTTCGGGCTGGTAGAAGAGAATGCGGAACACGGCTCAGTCTCCGAGCAGGGCGGCGTACACCTTGCGGACCGCGTCGGGCGGCGCCGCCGGGCGCAGGGTGGCCGGGTCGATGAACACGTACCGGACGGTCGCCGCCGCCACGAGGGCCTCGCCGCGGTGGATCTCGAAGTCGAAGATCAGCGACGTCGTGCCGAGGTGGTTCAGGTACTGCGAAACGACCAAGTCCTCGTCGTACCGGGCCGGTGAGCGGAACTTCAGGTTCGCTTCCGCCACCACGACGTCGACGCGGTTGGCCAGGAACTCGTCGTGCGAACCGAACAGCGCTTTCTCCGCCTCGAAGGAGCACATGTCCACATAGGCCAGGTAGTGGGCGTTGAAGACGATGCCCTGGCCGTCGCATTCGTGGTAGCGCACGCGCAGCGGCATTTCGGCGATCGGGGGGCGGGGTTCGGTCACCGGCCCAATCTAGCGCTCAGCCGTGCAGCGTCCGGTACGCGGCCGCCGCGCCCGGCTGCAGTGGCACCGGCTGCGTGCCGATCAGCGTCCGCACGTCGAGGAACTGCGTGCCGACCGCCTCGGCGGGCACGAGGTCGGTCGCCCGTTCGACGAGCAGCCGGACGATCGCCGCGGCGACGTCGTCAGGCAACGTGGGCGAGCAGACCAGCAGGTTCGCCACGCCGATCGTGCCCAGCTGCCCGACCCCGCGGTACGCGCCGTCGGGCACCTGGACCTGGTCGTACACCGGGCCGTAGGCGGCGCGCAGCGCGGGGACGACGGCGTCGAGCGGCAGCAGCGAGATCGGCGTCGTGCGGGTGAGGTCCGCGAGCTTCGGCGTCGGCACCCCGCCGGACCACAGCATCGCGTCGACCCGCCGGCCGGCCAGTGCCTGGACGGCGTCGTCGAAGAGCAGGTGCCGGGCGTCGACCGCGACCCCGGCCTTCGCGAACAGCCGTTCGCCGAGCTGGGCCGCGCCGGATCCGCCCGCGCCGAGCGACACCGGCCGCCCAGCGAGGTCGGCGAGGCGGCGCACCGGGCCGTCCGCCCGCACCACGAGCTGCAGGTAGTTCTCGTAGACGCGGCCGAGCGCGAGCAGCGGCACCTTCCCCGCGAACGGCGCGTTCCCGAGGAGCGCCGTCTGGGCGACGTCGGCGAGCACCAGCCCGAGGTCGGCCTGCCCGCGCCGGACGAGGTCCACGTTGGCGACGCTCGCCTCGGTCGGCACGGCGGTGGCGTGCAGCCGCGGCTCGGCGCGGCTCAGCTCGGCCGCCAGCAGTTCGGCGAAGGCCAGGTAGAAGCCGCCGCGCTCGCCGGCCGCGATGGTGACCGTCCGATCGGGACCGCCGTAGGCGGACGTCGAGCAGCCGGCCAGGGCCAGTCCGAGGCCGCCGAGCAGGGCGGTGCGGCGGGTGAGCGTCATCGCGGCACCTCCCGCAGCGGCAGCGTGACGCGCACTTCGAGCCCGCGGGGGAGTGCCTGGCGCAGTTCGAGCGTCCCGCCGCGGGTGCGCACCTGCTGGTGCGCGATGGCCAGCCCGAGCCCGGTCCCGCGCGGGGCGCCTTCGCCACCGGCGCGCCAGAACCGCTCGGTCGCCCGCGCGCGGTCCTCAGTGGACAGTCCGGGCCCGTCGTCGCGGACGACGAGGGTCGCCGTCGAGACGCCGCTTTCCCAGTCCGTGGTGATCTTCGCGCCGCGGCCGGCGTAGTGGACGGCGTTGTCCAGCAACACGTCGAGGATCTGCGCGAGCTCGCCTTCCGGGCAGCGCACGGTGACCGGCTCGTCGTGCCCGGGCGGCGGCACGAGCGTGGCACCGGCGTCGTCGGCGGACGGGCGCCAGGCGTCGACGCGTTCGGCGAGCACGGAGGCGAGGTCGCACGACTCGTCCGCGCCGCCGGCCGCGACCCGCGTCGCGGTGCTCTCGGCCAGCGCGAGGGCCAGCAGCCCGTCGAGCAGCTTCTCGAGGCGTTCCACCTCGGCCACCGTCGCCCGGTAGGTGGCCTCGTCGCCCTCGACCCGGCCGGCGAGCGAGTCGACGCGCAGCCGCAGCGCCGCCATGGGGTTGCGCAGCTGGTGGGAGGCGTCGGCGACCAGCCGGTGCTGCTGGTCGGCCGCTTCGAGCACGGCTTCGGACATCCGGTTGACCTCGCCGGCCAGCACCCGCAGCTCGCGCGGCCCGGTGCGTTCGGGGACGTGCGCGCGGTGCCCGGCGGCGACGGCGAGGACGCCGGTCTCCAGCTCGTGCAGCGGCCGGACCATCCACCGGGCCAGCACCACGGCGAGCAGCACGAACACCACCGCGACCAGCAGCGCCCCGGCGCCGATGGTGCCCCACCGGGTGGCGACGTCCGCGGCCGCCGCCGTCACCGACGCCCGCAGCACGACCACGCCGGACACCCGGGTGCCGGTGCCGACCGGCCGCGCGAAGTACGCCGGTCCGGCCGACCACGGGCCGAGCCGGTCGACCTGCGGCGCCGGCTCGTTGCGCATGGTCGCCTCGACCAGGGCGTGCACCGCGGGGTCGGCCGCGGTCAGCCCGCCGGCCTGCACCAGCGGCGCGCGGCGGGCGTCGACGATCACGACGCCTTCGCCGTACAGCTCGGCGTAGCGAGCGGCGTCGGCGGCGAGCGCGGCCGGGTCGCGCGTGTCGACGGCCTGCTGGGCCAGCACGACGAACCGGTCGACGTCGGCGGTGCGGGAGATGACCAGCTGCTGGGTGCGCTGCTCGGCGGTGGACGCCAGCAGCGGCACGGCGAACGCGGCGACCACCGCGAGCGCGAGGGCGACCAGGACCACCAGCAGCCGGGTGCGCACGGGTCAGTCCCGGCCGAGCCGGTAGCCGAAGCCGCGGATGGTGGTCAGCAGCCCCGGCCGGTCCAGTTTCGCGCGCAGGCCGGTCAGGTGGACGTCGAGCGAGCGCGACACCGCGAGGTAGGCGTCGCCCCACACCTCGTCCATCAGCTGCTGGCGGCTGACCGCGGTGCCGGGGCGGGCGGCGAGCACGGCGAGGATCTCGAACTCCTTGGTGGTGAGCCCGACGTCGTGCCCGGCGACGAGGACCCGGCGGGCGCCGAGGTCGATCTCGACGTCTTCGACGCGCACGATGTCGCCGGCCGGCGCTTCGCGGGCGACCGCACGCCGGACGACGGCGTCCATCCGGGCCAGCAGCTCGGCCAGCCGGACGGGCTTGGTCAGGTAGTCGTCGGCGCCGAGGCGCAGGCCACGCACGATCGAGCGTTCGTCACCGCGGGCGGTCAGCACGATGACCGGAACCGGCGACACCGCGCGGATCTTCCGCAGCACGTCGAGCCCGTCGATGTCCGGCAGTCCCAGGTCCAGCAGGACCAGGTCGGCGTCGCGGTGGCGGTGCAGGGCGTCGGCCCCGCGCCCGACGCTGGTGACGGGATGACCGCGCGCGTGCAGCGACTCCGCGAGCGCGCCCGCGACCCCCGCGTCGTCTTCGACGAGGAGCACGCGCACGGCCATCCCCTTCTCAGCGTTCGCCCGCGCCTACCGGCTCGGGTCGTTCTTCGAGCTCGGAGGTCTTCGAGGTCTCCCGCATTGTGCCGTAGACGATCAGGGAAACCAGGACGCAGCCCGCGACGTACCAGAAGAAGACCGACTCGTGGCCGGCGCTCTTCAGCGCCTGCGCGATGAGCTCGGCGGTGCCGCCGAAGATCGCGACGGTGAGCGCATAGGGCAGGCCGACGCCGATGGCGCGGATCTTCGTCGGGAACAGCTCGGCCTTCACGATCGCGTTGATCGACGTGTAGCCCGCCACCACCACGAGCCCGGCCAGGACGAGGAAGAACGCGCCGACCGGGTTCCGGGTCGAGCCCATCACCGTCATGATCGGGACGGTCAGGAGCGTGCCCGCGATGCCGAAGAACAGCAGCAGCGGGCGGCGGCCGATCCGGTCGGACAGCTTGCCCGCAAGTGGCTGCAGGATCGCCGCGAGGAGGATCGCCGAGAACAGGATGATCGTGACCGTGCGCCGCGGGATGTGGGCGGTGTTCTCGAGGAACTTCTGGCTGTAGGTGGCGAAGGTGTAGAACGCCACCGTGCCGCCGAGGGTCAGCCCGACGACGAGCGCGATCTCCTTGGGGTACTTGGCGAGCGCGCGCAGCGTGCCGCGTTCGCCGGACGCCTCGTCGGCCTTTTCCTTCGTGAAGCTCTCGGACTCGTCCATGCCGCGGCGCAGCCACATGACGCTGAGCGCGGCCACCGTGCCGACGCCGAACGCGATCCGCCAGCCCCACGACGTGAGCTGCTGTTCGGTGAGCAGGCCCTGCAGGATCAGCTGGAGGCCCAGGGCCAGCAGCTGGCCGCCGTAGAGCGTCACGTACTGGAAGCTCGAGTAGAAGCCGCGCTTGCCGGGAGTGGCCACTTCGGACAGGTAGGTCGCCGACGTGGAGTACTCGCCGCCGACGGACAGGCCCTGGATGAGCCGGGCGACCAGCAGCAGGATCGGCGCGGCCAGGCCGATCGTGCTGTAGCTCGGGGTGACGGCGATCAGCAGCGAGCCGCCCGCCATCAGCGTGACCGAAAGCACCAGGGCGCTGCGGCGGCCGAAGCGGTCGGCGAACCGGCCGAGCATCCAGCCGCCGAGCGGGCGCATGAGGAACCCGACCGCGAACACCGCGGCGGTGCCGAGGAAGGCCGCCGTCGTGTCGGTCGTCGGGAAGAAAGACTTGGCGAAGTACGTGGTGAACGCCGCGTAGGCGTACCAGTCGTACCACTCGACCAGATTACCGATGGAGCCGCGCAGCACGTTGCCGATCACGCGCTTTTCGCTCACGGTCCCCGTGGTCGCGGAGCTGATCCGGGTTGTCATCGTCGACCTCCTGTGTTGCGACTCACGGTGACCAACCAGCGGGTAACCAGCAAGGTCGGAGGGCAGTTCCTAACACGTGCTTAGGACGGTCGCGGACACTCCGGGCGCGGGTGCGCGACGCGGCGGCGCTGCCGATAGCCTCGTGCCCGACATCAGCGCACGGTCGACGAAGAGGGAGAACACTGTGGGACGGTCGGTTCTGGTCACCGGGGGCAACCGGGGCATCGGTCTGGCGATCGCCCGGGACCTGGCGGAGCAGGGGCACCGGGTCGCCGTCACGCACCGTGGTTCGGGTGCGCCCGAAGGCCTCTTCGGCGTCAAGGCGGACGTCACCGACACCGAGGAGATCGACGCGGCGTTCAAGCTCGTCGAGGAGCACCAGGGCCCGGTCGAGGTGCTGGTGTCCAACGCCGGGCTGACCGACGACACGCTGCTGATGCGGATGAGCGAGGACCAGTTCGAGCGCGTCATCAACGCCAACCTGACCGGCGCCTACCGGGTCGCGAAGCGCGCCTCTCGCGGCATGCTGCGCGGCAAGTGGGGCCGGTTCATCTTCATCTCCTCGGTCGTCGGCCTCTCCGGCTCGGCCGGCCAGGCGAACTACGCGGCGTCGAAGGCCGGCCTGGTCGGGTTCGCGCGGTCGCTGGCGCGTGAGCTCGGCTCCCGCAACATCACCTCGAACGTCATCGCGCCCGGCTTCGTCAACACCGACATGACCGACGAGCTGACCGAGGACCAAAAGAAGGCGATCCTCGCCCAGGTGCCCGCCGGCCGGTACGCCGAGCCGGCCGAGATCGCCGCCGCGGTGCGCTACCTGGCTTCCGACGACGCCGGCTACGTCAACGGCGCGGTGCTGCCGGTCGACGGCGGCCTCGGCCTCGGCCACTGACTTTCTCTCACTATCCCGAACCAAGACTTGGAGGACCCGTGCCCGGACTGCTCGAAGGCAAGCGCCTGCTGATCACCGGCGTAATCACCGACGCGTCGCTCGCCTTCCACGCGGCCAAGACCGCGCAGGAGGAAGGCGCGAAGGTGGTGCTGACCGGCTTCGGCCGCATGTCGCTGGTCGAGCGCATCGCGAAGCGGCTCCCCGAAGTGGCGCCCGTGATCGAGCTGGACGTCACCGACCAGGAGCACCTCGACTCCCTCGCCGACCGCGTCCGCGAGCACGTGGACGGCCTCGACGGCGTGCTGCACTCGATCGGCTTCGCCCCGCAGACCTGCCTCGGCGCGCCGTTCCTCGACGCGCCGGCCGAGGACGTCAAGACCGCGATCGAGGTCTCGACGTACTCGTACATGTCGCTGGCGAAGGCGTGCCTGCCGCTGCTCGGCCGCGGCTCCTCGTACGTCGGCATGGACTTCGACGCGCGCGTCGCGTGGCCGGTCTACAACTGGATGGGCGTCGCGAAGGCCGGGCTCGAGTCGGTCAACCGGTACCTGGCCAAGGAGCTGGGGCCGCAGGGCATCCGCGTCAACCTGATCAGCGCGGGCCCGATGAAGACGATGGCGGCCAAGTCCATCCCGGGCTTCGTCGACCTGGAGGACGGCTGGGGCGAGCGCGCGCCGCTCGGCTGGGACAGCACGGACCCGGACCCGGTGGCGAAGAGCGTCTGCGCGGTGCTGTCGGACTGGCTCCCGGCCACGACCGGTTCGATGATCATGGTCGACGGCGGGGTCCACTTCCTCGGCATCTGAGCCTCACACGGCGATCGGTTCCCGGTCGCGGTCGTCGTTCCGCTGGACGGCGACCGCGACCGTGAGCGCGGCCAGGGTCGCGGCGCCGAGGACGATGCCCGTCCACGCCACGCTCGGGAAGCCCAGACCGGCCCCGATCGCGACCCCGCCGAGCCACGGCCCGATCGTGTTGCCGACGTTGAACGCGGCCGTCGTGCTGGCGCCGACGAGCGTCGGCGCGTTCCCGGCCACGGCGTACGTGCGGACGTTCAGCGCCGGGTTGGCGCCGAACCCGGCGGCCCCGAAGACGAGCACGGCCGCCACGGCGACGCCCGCGTCGGTCGTGAGGGCCAGGACGAGCAGTGACACCAGGGCGAGCCCGATGCAGCCGTACAGCGTGGCGAAGGGGTGGCGGTCGGCCAGCCGCCCGCCGGCCGTGATGCCGATGAGCGCGCCGACGCCGAACAGGGCGAGGACACCCGGCACCCACGCCTCCGGGAGACCGTCCGTTTCGGTCAGCAGCGGCGCGAGGTAGCTGAACGCGGCGAAGATCATGGCCTGGCACAAGGCGATCACGCCGAGCGCGAGCCAGACCCGGCCGCGCCGGTACAGCCGCAGCTCGGTGCGGACGCTCATCCCGCCGCCGGTCGTCTCGGGCACCAGCGCGGCGACTCCGGCCGCCGCCAGCAGCGTCACGGCCGCGACCGCCCAGAACGCCGTCTGCCAGCCCGCGTGCTGGCCGATGACCGTCCCGGCGGGGACGCCGGCGATGTTGGCCACGGTCAGCCCGCCGACCAGTACCGCCATCGCGCGGCCGCGGCGCTCGACGGGCACCAGCGCGATCGTCGTCGCCACGGCGACGGCCCAGAAGCCCGCGCAGGCAAGCGCGGCGATCACCCGCGTGGCGAACAGCAGCGCATACCCGGTGGAGAGCGCGCCCACGACGTGCGCCCCGAAGAAGACCGCGAGCAGCGCGAGGAGCGTCCGGCGGCGGGGGAGTCGCAGGGTGCCGATCGCCAGCAGCGGCGCGCCCACGACCATGCCGATGGCGAACGCGGAGATCAGCAGGCCGGCGTCGGGAATGCCGACACCCAGGTCGGCGGCCATGCCGGGGAGCAGGCCGGTGATCATGAACTCGGACGTGCCCAGCGCGAAGACGCTGAGCCCGAGGACGAAGACGGCCAGGGGCACGGAGTTCTCCTTGGTTGTGTATCGGTCAGTACAAAATGCGAGCAGCGTTCAGTCCCGAGCGGGGTTCACTATCGGGTGATCGCCGACAGGGCGAGGTCCGCGACCGCGTGCATGGCCTCGGCGCTCGCGCCGCGGCGGGACATGACCCGGAGTCCGGAAATGGTGCTGAGCAGGAACTCGGCGACGTCGGCCGGGGTGCGGCCGTCCTGGAGACTGCCGTCGAGGGTGCCTTCTCGTGCGCACTCGGTCAGCAGGGTGAGCTGCTTCTCGGTGTCTTTCCTCAGCGCGGTGCCGACGCCGTCTTCGGGTGTCCCGAGTTCGGTGAAGGTGTTCACGACCAGGCAGCCGCGCCGGCCTTCGGTCAGCTCTTCTTCGATGAGCGCGCCGAACATTGCCGTGATGCGCTCGGCGGCGGTGCCCGGGCCGTCGAGGACGGCTTTCCGGCCCGCGAGCCCGCGCGCGCTGTAGTGCGCGAGCGACCGCTCGAACAGGGCCCGCTTGCTGGTGAAGGCGTTGTAGACGCTGCTGCGTCCGAGTCCGGTGGCCTCGCACAGGTCCTGCGTCGACGTCGCCTCGTAGCCGCGGGTCCAGAACGCGTGCATCGCGCTCTCGACGGCGGCTGTCTCGTCGAACTCCCGTGGCCTCGCCATGGCCGCTACCGTACCAGAGTTTTGGACTGGTCGATTCATAACGGGCCCGCGTCAGCGTGCGGGCCGCCACATCGGCAAGATGACGGGGTGGGATACGACGCGTTGCTGTGGCTTTCGTTCGGCGGTCCGGAAGGGCCTGACGACGTCATGCCGTTCCTCGAGAACGTCACCAAGGGCCGGGGCGTGCCGCGGGAGCGGCTGCTCGAGGTCGCCGAGCACTACCGGCACTTCGGCGGTGTCTCGCCGATCAACAAGCTGAACCGCGACGCGATGGCCGCGGTCGAGAAGCAGCTCGCGGCCGCCGGCATCGACCTGCCGGTGCACTTCGGCAACCGCAACTGGCACCCGATGGTCGAGGACACGCTGGCCGCGCTGACTTCCGAAGGTGCGAAGCGGATCCTGGTCTTCCCGACGAGTGCGTACGGCGGCTATTCGGCGTGCCGCCAGTACGACGAGGACATCGAGCGCGCCCGCGCGGCGGTCGGCTCCGAGGCACCCGAACTGGTGAAGCTGCGCCAGTTCTTCGACCACCCGCTGTTCGTCTCCGCGGTGGCGGACGGCGTCCGCGCGGCGCACGCGTCGCTGGGTGACGCGCCCGGCATCCGCACGGTGTTCACGGCCCACTCGGTCCCTTCGAGCGCGGATCGGGCGTCGGGCCCCCCGTCCGAGGGCGGCGGCCGGTACTCCCGCCAGATCGCGGAGGCGGCCCGCCTGGTGGCGGCCGAGGCGGGCATCTCGGACTACGACGTCGTCTGGCAGTCGCGGTCGGGGCCGCCGCAGGTGCCGTGGCTGGAGCCCGACATCGTCGACCACATCGACGCCCTGCACGAGTCGGGGGTCGCCGGGGTCGTCGTGTCGCCGATCGGGTTCGTGTCGGATCACCTGGAGGTGATCTGGGACCTGGACAACGAGGCTGCCGAGCGAGCGGCGGAGCACGGAATGGCCTTCGCCCGCGCGGCGACGGCGGGTTCGGACCCGCGGTTCGCGGAGCTGGTGGTGGAGCTGGTCCGCGAGCACACGCACGGGGTGGCGCCGCGGAAGCTGTCCCCGTTCCCGTCAGCGGGCTGCACGGTCAACGGCGCGCCGTGCGCGGTGGGGTGTTGCGAGCCGGCCAAGCGCCCGGCTCGCTGAGCCTGGCGGTTACGAGGCGTCTTTACTGCCGGTGTGACAGGTTCTGGCAATAGTCAACGGGCGCCAGGACTCTGCCATTCTCCTGCGAGAATTCGCTGGGCTAGCCGGGTACGCTGCGGCTATGGCCACGTGGAGCTTTCCGAAGCCTGTAGCTGACTACGACACTGTGATTGCGGAGCTGGAGGCGGAAACCGGCGCGCCCGTGACAGGGCAGCACGTCGTTTCGCGGGTGGTGCTCAACGGGTTTGCTGCCCCAGGTAAGGGTAGCGCCGGATGGGAGTTGGTTCCGTATGACCTCTTGTATGGGAGAGAGCTCAAAAAACTGGGTGTTCGAGGGTGTGGCAAGATTGCGAACTTTCTTCCTTTTGCATCCGCGTCGGCGGAACGACTCTGGAAGTCTGTCGAAGACAATCTCGGTGCAGCAATAAAGGTGGCTCGCGACGGCGACCTGTCGTCGACCAGTAGTCACGCGCAAGTCATCAAGGACGGGATAGCACTTCATCTGGTTCGAAGTCCGCGATACCTGAGGATTCATCAGGACAGTGCGCGGGAGAGTGCGAGCGTGACCTACGCGGAGGCGCCGTTCAGCCATGCGGACGTGCTGCAAGCGGAGTTTTACCGAAGGCATGGCTTCTATGCCGCGGGACCGGATGCATTGCGGACTCTTCTGAAAGGTTCGCTGGAAAGATGGGAGGAGCTTCAGCGAAGCGGCAAGCTGGCCAGGGTTTCGATGGCGGCAATGTTCGAGCGAATTCGTACTGGATTGCGTGAGTACGATCTGGAAATATTGCGAGCGCCGCGTGGATGCGACCTGATTGTCTCGGATGCGCCGGCCTTTACTTTCCGATTTGACGAATCGGCGAAATTTGGAGTCGGGTGCGCAGTGGGAGACGCGCATGGTATCGCGATGCCGATAGCTGGTGACTGTATTGCGGTGATTGGTCCCGCGTACAAGACCCATGGTCTGTCTAGGGACGAGGTGGAGCTATTCAACCGCGTGCAGATTGAGCGCGCGATCCGGTTCGTTTGGTTCAGGCCGGGAAGCGGCCTCGGCGCGTTCGTTGCAGAAGCTGCGAAGGCTATCCGCCCGCCGCGATCGACGCCTTGAGGTCGGAGATCCCAAATGTCACATCGGGGGCTTGAAACTCAGCCTTCGCGGGCCGTCTGCTCCGCGAACACCCGGACCGCCTCGTTGACCGCCGCGCACCGGGCCGTCCGCACCGCGTCCGACAACGGCCGCAAAGCCTGGGCCCGCAACGACGAAGCCGAAGCCGACAGCGCCCCGCCCGGGTCGTCGGACGAAGCGATCACCAAAATCGCCGCGATCTCCTCCGCCCGCTGCAGCACCCGCAACGCCCGCCCGGGTGTCCCCGCCGGCCAGTCCACGTCCGGCCGCGACCGCAGGTGCGCCGACAGCTCTGCCCGCACCCCCGGCCGGTCCGAGGCCACGTCCAACGCCTGCAACGCCCCCGCGCTGTTGCGGATCGCGTCCGTCAGCCCGTGCTCGGCTTCGCCCAGCCCGACGTACTCCGGCGCCGAACTCGGCGCGAGCGAATACACCGTCCAGCGCACCAGGCCCTCGGCGATCGGCTGGGGGACCAGCCCGAACCCGAGCTCCGGGAGCACCACGGCGTCGCCCGCGCGCAGGGCCGCCTCCGCGAACGGACCGCCGCCGCCCAGGCCGCGGACGTCGCCCGGGACCGGGAGCACCAGCCGCATGCTTTTCGCTCCCTGCGAACGCAGGGCCATGAGCAGCTGGACCGGGGTGGCCGCGCGGTTGAAGGCCAGCGGCAGCGTGAACGCCTCCGCGGCGGCAGCGTCGGCCGCCACGACGTCGTGGGCTTCACCCCACGCGAGCAGGGCGTCGAGGACATCGTCGGACGCCGCGGCTCCGTTCAGCCACGCGGACGACCAGACGGCGAAAGTCGCACTGGGACGGCACACGACGCCCTATTTTACCGGGCCGCCCGAACCTCGCCGAGCGCGCCCACGCTGGAGTCGCTCCACATCGACGCACCGCCGATCGCGCAGTAGCGTCGAACGGGTGAACGCAGTTCCAGACGCTCTTCCCCGCACCGCCGGGGCCCTGCGCGCGGCCGGGTACGAGCCGCGGCCGATCGCTCAAGAGATCCACGACAACCTCCTCAATGCCCTGAAAACGGGCGAAGACGCCTGGCCCGGCATCGTCGGGTTCTCCCGCACCGTGCTGCCGCAGCTCGAACGCGCGCTGCTGGCCGGGCACGACGTCGTCCTGCTCGGCGAACGCGGCCAGGGCAAGACCCGCCTGCTGCGCACCCTCGCCGGCCTCCTCGACGAGTGGACGCCCGTCATCGAAGGCTCCGAGCTGGGCGAACACCCGCTGCAGCCGATCACGCCCGCGTCGATCCGGCGTGCCGCCGAGCTCGGTGACGAGCTGCCGGTAGCCTGGCGCCACCGCTCCGAGCGCTACACCGAGAAGCTCGCCACGCCGGACACCTCCGTCGGCGACCTGATCGGCGACGTCGACCCGGTGAAGGTCGCCGAAGGCCGGAGCCTGGGCGACCCCGAGACCATCCACTTCGGGCTGGTTCCGCGCGCCCACCGCGGCATCGTCGCCATCAACGAGCTGCCCGACCTCGCCGAACGCATCCAGGTCGCCCTCCTCAACGTCATGGAGGAGCGCGACATCCAGGTCCGCGGGTACACGCTGCGGCTGCCCCTGGACGTCCTGCTCGTCGCCACCGCGAACCCCGAGGACTACACCAACCGCGGCCGGATCATCACCCCGCTCAAGGACCGCTTCGGCGCCGAGATCCGCACGCACTACCCCCTGGACGTCGAGTCCGAGGTGGCCGTCGTCCGGCAGGAGGCGAACCTCGTCGCCGAGGTCGGCGAGCCGCTGCTGGAAGTCATCGCCCGGTTCGTCCGGAACCTCCGGGAATCGCCGGTCATCGACCAGCGCTCCGGCGTGTCGGCGCGGTTCGCCGTCGCCGCGGCGGAAACCGTCGCGGCCGCGGCCCTGCGGCGTTCGGCGCTGACCGGCGAGGAGCCCGCGGTGGCCCGCCCGGTCGACCTCGACGCCGTCCCGTCGGTGCTGCGCGGCAAGATCGAGTTCGAGCCCGGCGAAGAGGGCCGTGAGATCGAGCACC
Organism: Amycolatopsis ponsaeliensis; assembly: GCF_030182635.1. Lineage (NCBI taxonomy): Bacteria > Bacillati > Actinomycetota > Actinomycetes > Pseudonocardiales > Pseudonocardiaceae > Amycolatopsis > Amycolatopsis ponsaeliensis. Next base: position 21,923 of record NZ_JAPZLD010000058.1, on the reverse strand, counting down.
TCGTGCACCTGCTGCGCCGCGCGATCGCCGAGACCGCACGCGAACGGTTCGCCGGCCTGGACCTGCGGCCGCTGGCCGACGCCGTCGCCGAAGGGCACCTGGTCGCCACCGGCGAGCGCGTACCGGGCAAGGACGTCCTCGAAGCCCTGCCGGAGCTCCCGGTGCTGCACGAGGTCGCCCAGCGCGCCGGCGTCGGAGCCGACGAACCCGCCGGCCGGATCGCGGCCGCCGTCGAACTCGCCCTCGAATCGCTGTTCCTGGCCCGGCGGCTCGCCAAGGACTCCGACGACACGACGACCGTCTACGGCCGATGACCGCGGTCCCGCTTCCCGACGGCTACTCCTACGGCCCGTGGCACGACGGGCCGGACCCGCTCGCGCCGCCGGCCGATCTGAGGGACGCGCTCGACGAGATCGGCCGCGAGGTCATGGCCGGGTCGTCGCCGCGGTCCGCGCTCGAGGAACTGCTCCGGCGCGGCACCGAGCGCACGTCGGGCCTGGACGAGCTCACCCGGCGCCTGTGGCAGCGCCGGTCGCAGATCCAGCGCCGCAACAACCTCGACGGCACCCTCCAGGAGGTCCAGCGCCTACTGCAGGAAGCGCTCGACGCCGAACGCCGGGAGCTGTTCCCAGATCCCGACGACGAAGCGCGCTTCCGCGAAGCCCAGCTCGACGCACTGCCGCCGGGCACGGCAGCGGCCGTCAACGAGCTTTCCGAGTACGACTGGCGCTCCGAGCAGGGCCGCGAGAACTACCAGAAGATCCGGGACCTGCTCGGCCAGGAACTGATGGAGTCGCGTTTCCAGGGCATGAAGCAGGCGCTGCAGAACGCCGGGCCCGAGGACGTCGAGCGGATCAACGAGATGCTCTCCGACCTCAACGACCTCCTGTCCGCGCACGCCGAGGGCGCCGAGGACATCCAGGAGCGCTTCGACGACTTCATGGCGAAGCACGGCGAGTTCTTCCCGGAGAACCCGCGCAACGTCGAGGAGCTCATCGACGCGCTCGCCGAGCGGTCCGCGGCCGCGCAGCGGATGCTCAACTCGATGTCGGCCGAGCAACGGGCAGAACTCGCCGAACTGACTCAGCAGGCGTTCGGCGACCCGCGGCTCGCGCAGCAGCTGTCCCAGCTGGACAGTCAGCTGCGCGCGGCGCGGCCGGGCGAGGACTGGACGGGTTCGGAGCGTTTCCGCGGCAAGAATCCCTTGGGCATGGGCGAAGGCGCCCAGGCGATGGCGGATCTCGCCGAGCTGGACGCGCTGGCCGAGCAGCTGAGCCAGTCCTACCCCGGCGCGCGCCTGGAGGACATCGACCTGGAGGCGCTCGAACGCCAGCTCGGCAAGGACGCCGGCGTCGACGCGCGGCGACTGTCCGAACTGGAGCGTGAGCTGCGCCGCCAGGGCCTGTTCGAACGCGCCGCCGACGGGACGCTCCGGTTGTCGCCCAAGGCGTTGCGGCGCCTGGGCGAGACGGCGCTGTCCGACATCGTGAACGCGTTGCGCGGCAAGGCCGGCGACCGCGAGACCGAGTCGGCGGGTGCGGCGGGCGAGCCGACCGGGGCGTCGCGGCCGTGGCGGTTCGGCGACATGCAGCCCTGGGACGTGCCGCGGACCATCCGCAACGCCGTCCTGCGGTCGGTGTCGGTGGGGGAGAGCGCGGTCCGGCTGGACGTCGAGGACGTCGAAGTGGTCGAGACCGAGCACCGGTCGCGGGCGGCGGTGGCGCTGCTGGTCGACACGTCGTGGTCGATGGTGCAGGAGGGTCGCTGGCTGCCGATGAAGCGCACGGCGCTCGCGCTGCACCAGCTGATCAGCACGCGCTTCCGCAACGACGCGCTGCAGCTGATCACCTTCGGGCGCCACGCGATGTCCGTCGAGCTGCCGGAGCTGATCGGGCTGGAGGGCGCGTGGGAGCAGGGCACCAACGCCCACCACGCGCTGCTGCTGGCCGGGCAGCACCTGCGCCGCCACCCGGACGCCCAGCCGGTGGTCCTGATGGTCACCGACGGCGAGCCGACAGCCCACCTGGAACCGGACGGTGAAGCGGTCTTCGACTACCCACCCCAGCCGCGGACCCTCCACAAGACACTGTCCGAAGTGGACAGGCTGGCGAAGCTGGGCGCGTCGGTGACGGTGTTCCGCCTCGGCGACGACCCCCGGCTGACGGCGTTCGTGGACGTCATCGCCCGCCGCTCGGGCGGCCGGGTGGTCGCCCCGGACCTCGACGGCCTGGGCGCCGCGGTGGTGGGGGATTACTTGCGCACCCGGCGGCGCTGAGCCGGGGCCGGCAGGCCGGCGAGGTCGCTCTCGGCCTGCCGGCTGTAGGGGTGGCCGGGCCCGAGCACCCGCCGGTAGTCGGCGGTAACCGAGGTGAGGACTTCGCGCGCGACCTCGGGATTCCCGGCTTTCAGCTGGGCGAGGCCGAGGTTGCGGCGGGCGTTGAGGGTGCCGGTGTGGTCGGGACCGAGGATGCGGGTGCGGTCGGCGACGGTCCGCTCGAACAGCTCCAGCGCCTCGGCGGTGAGTTCGGCGTCCAGGAGCGCCCGGGCCAGGAAGAGCCGGACTCGCACCGCGTCGAGGCTGTCGGCCGGCTGTTCACGTTCGGTGTCGGCCCGCACCGTGCGCAGGAGTTCGACGGCCTCGCTGTGCCGGCCCGCGGCTTGGTAAGCCGCTGCCCGGTATTGCGACCACCACACCGAGGTGGCGAGCTCGCCACCGAGGCGCGCGTTCTCCTCGTGGAGCGCAATGCCTTCGGCCACGCGGCCGGTCCGTACACAGGTGCGGGCGAGCTCGCCGCGGGAGTTGATCGTCGAGGCGTGGTCCGGTCCGTGCACCCGCAAGTTCTCCCGCAAGTCCTCTTCGAACACGGCCGTCGCTTCGTCGAGCCGACCAGCCGAGCGAAGCGTGCTCGCGACGTTGATGCGCGCGTAGAGCGTGGTCTGGTGGTCGGGGCCGAGCGCCACCAGTGCCTCTTCGAGGTTCTCCCGGTGCAGCTTCAGCGCGCGGTCGAGCCGGCCCGCGCATTCGCAGCAGTAGCCGAGAGTATTCCGCGCGCCGATCGTGCGCGCCGAGCGGGCTCCGAGCACCCGGGACCGGCGGTCGAGGATCCGCTCCGACAGCGCGACCGCTTCCGCCATCCGCTCGCTCGCCATGCACGCCCGGCGCAGCGACCGTGCGGCATCGTCGGTGTCGTCGTGGTCGGGGGGCAGGTAGGCGTCGTGGTCCGCGAGCACCTCCCGGCCGAGGCTGCGGGCCTGGGCGAAGGCGCTCGCTTCGACCAGGAGCCCGACCGATCGGCGCCGCAGCCGCAGGATCCGGTCGAGCCGGGGCGCGAGCTCGGCCGACGGCAACGCGCGGAAGTGCCGCCACAGCGCGGAGACGTGGTCGACGAAGTCCGGTGCCGGATCGTCGGCCTCCACCACGGCGAAGGCCCGGTCCAGCGCTTCCGCCAGCCGCTCCTCCGCGTGCAGCCGGCCCAGGAGCGCGCGCTGGGTCAGGCGGTGCATCGTCACCACCTCGCCCGTGACGTCGAAGCCGACCAGGGACGCGCCCGCGAGGCCGCCCAATGCCGCGTCGACCGCGACCGGGTCCGGGCCCGCCCGATGGGCCAGCTCGCGGCGGACGCCCCGGGCCGAAAGCACGGCCAGCAGCTCGGCGAGGGGCTGGGCCCGCCCGTCGCGGGCCGTCACCGCGCGCAGCGACTCCAGTGTCGTGTCCTCGACGCACGCCGGGTAGCCCTCGCCCGGGACGCGTTCGAGCAACGCCTGCAGCGGGGTGTGCGGGAGCCGGTCCAGGTAGGTCGCGAACGTCAGCCGCTGGCGCCGGATCACGCCGCCCGCCTGGGCCAGCGCCAGCGGCAGGCAGCCCAGCTCACGGGCGACGCCGGTCGCCGCGTCGTCGGCGGCCAGGCCCGACCGCGCGGCGAGGAACCGGACCGCTTCCGCCTCGCCGAACCCGGTCACCGGCACTGTGCCGCCCAGGATTTCGAAGTCCTGCACGGTCGTCGTGACGAGCACCCGGGCGCGGGCGGGCAGCCACCGGTTGAGCGCGTCCGGGTCGGTCGCGTTGTCGAACACCACCAGCGGGCGGTCGAGGCCGTCCAGCCACGCCATGCCGGTGCGGGCGGCCGCTTCAGCGTCGGCGACGACGTCGGCCACCCCCGCCCGGCGGGCCAGCTCGGCGTAGGCCTGGACGGTGTTCGCCGGGTCCTCGGCCGCCACCCACACCACGGTCGACTTCCCGGCCGCCGCCCGGGCGAACGCGGCCGCGAGGTGGGTCTTGCCGACCCCGCGGCCGCCGAGCAGGACGCAGAACCGGCCGGCGGCGAACGTTTCGTCGACCCTGGTGAGGAGCGATCCGCGGTGCACGGCCGAAAGCGGCTCGCGCGGGACGTCGCCGAGGGTGAGCCGGGCCACCGGCCGCGCCGCCCCGGTCGACGGGGTCCGGCGCAGCTGCAGGTACGCGATGACCGCCGCGACCAGGGCGATCACCGCACCCGCGATGCCCACCACGACCTCGGTGCTCATCGAGCCAGGCTAACCGCGCTCGCCGCCGGGTGACGGCTACGGAAGGGTGACGCTTGACCCTCACGCCGCGTGAGGCGCCACCGTGATCACCGCAAGGGCCACACCGGCCGGAGAGGAGAAGGGGAACCGATGGGGCATCCCGTGGGCAAGGTCGCCGCACTGGCCGGGATCACCGTCCGGACGCTGCACCACTACGACGAGATCGGCCTGCTCAGCCCGAGCGGGCGGACGAGCTCGGGGTACCGCAGCTACGACGACGAGGATCTCGACCGGCTGCAGCGCATCCTGTTCTACCGGGAGCTCGGGTTCCCCCTCGAGACGATCGCGACCCTCGTCGACGACCCCGACATCGACGCCGAAGCGCACCTGAAGAAGCAGCGGGAGCTGCTGGTGGCGCGGATGGGCGAGCTGGGGCGGATGGTCGCGGCCGTCGATCGCGTGATGGAGGCGAGAGCCATGGGCAACGCACTGACGCCCGAGGAGAAGTTCGAAGTGTTCGGCGGGTTCCGCGAGCCGGACGGCTACGCGGAAGAAGCCGCGCGGCGCTGGGGTGACACGCCCGAGTGGCAGGGCGCGGCGACACCGTCCAAGGAGGACCTGGCGGCCGGGGAGGCGGCCCGCCAGGACTGGGTTCGCCGCCTGCGAGCCGTCCTGGACGCGGGTGGCGCGCCGGACGGGACCGAGGCGACGGACCTCGCCGAGGAGCACCGGGCGATGCTCGCCCGCGTCATGGGGGAGTGCTCGTACGAGACGCAGCGGCGGATCGGTGAGCTGTACGTCACCGAACCGGTGCAGCTCGGGTTCCTGATCCGGGAGGACGAGCAGCGGCCGGGCATCGGCGAGTTCGTCCGCGACGCCATCGTGGCGAACGTCGCACGCCGGCAGTAGCCGCTGCTCCACGTGGGGGAGGAGTCCCACCGGGCGGGAGGGTGGCGGAGCGAACGCTTACAGTCGAGGGTATGCAGACTTGGTCATCGGTCGACGTGCCCCGCATCCCCGGCACCCCCCGCCCGCTGCGGCTCCACGACACGGCCACCGGGCAGATCCGCCCGACCGCGCCCGGCGCCACCGCCCGGATGTACGTCTGCGGCATCACGCCCTACGACGCGACGCATCTGGGGCACGCCGCGACGTACCTGGCCTTCGACCTGGTGAACCGCGTGTGGCGGGACAACGGGCACGACGTCCACTACGTGCAGAACGTGACGGACATCGACGAGCCGCTGCTCGAGCGCGCCCAGCGCGACCAGGACGACTGGGTCGTGCTGGGCATGCGCGAGACGGCGCTGTTCCGCGAGGACATGGTTGCCCTGCGTGTACTGCCGCCGAAGCAGTTCGTCGGCGCGGTGGAGAGCATCCCGGAGATCGTCGAGGTCATCGCGAAGCTGCTCGCGAACGGCGCCGCCTACCGCGCGGACGACCCGGAGTTCCCGGACGTCTACTTCGACCACACGGCGACCGGCAAGTTTGGCTACGAGTCGAACTACGACGAGCCGACCATGACGAAGTTCTTCGCCGAGCGCGGCGGTGACCCCGACCGCGCCGGCAAGCGCCACCCGCTGGACGCGCTGCTGTGGCGCGTGGCCCGCGAGGGCGAGCCGTCGTGGGAGTCGGAGCTGGGCGCGGGCCGCCCGGGCTGGCACATCGAGTGCAGCGCGATCGCGGTCAACCGGCTGGGCCTCGGGTTCGACCTCCAGGGCGGCGGCTCGGACCTGATCTTCCCGCACCACGAGTACAGCGCGGCGCACGCCGAAGCCGTCGCCAAGGACGGCCAGTTCGCCCGCCACTACGTCCACGCCGGGATGATCGGCCTCGACGGCGAGAAGATGTCGAAGTCGCGCGGGAACCTGGTGTTCGTCTCCCGGCTGCGGGCCGACCAGGTCGACCCGGGCGCGATCCGGCTGGCGCTGTTCGCCGGCCACTACCGCGCCGACCGCGCCTGGACGCCCGCGCTGCTGACCGAGGCGGAGACCCGCCTGGCCCGCTGGCGCGAGGCGGTTTCGCTGCCCACCGGTCCGTCCGCCGAGGACACGATCTCCCGGCTGCGTGACCACCTCTCCGACGACCTCGACACGCCGAAGGCCCTGGCCGCGATCGACGCGTGGGCGAGTGAGGCCCTGCGCCGCGACGGGAAGGACCCGGCCGCGCCGGGCCTGATCCGCATCGCGGTCGACGCGCTCCTCGGCATCACCCTCTGACGAAAGACGGGCGCCACTTTCCCGGGAAAGTGGCGCCCGTCTTGTGTATAACGCCCTATACCGCGGTGGGCCGGCCGGCGGCCAGCTCCAGGTGGTCGCCCGCCCAGTCGCGGCGCAGCCATCGGTCGTGGGACGCGATGACGACCGCCCCCGGCGCCGTTTCGAGGGCCTGGAACAGTTCTTCGGCCAGGGTCAGCGAAATGTGGTTCGTCGGCTCGTCGAGCAGGAGCACGTCCGGCGGTTCGGCGAGCAGCACCGCCAGTGCGAGCCGCCGGCGCTGGCCCACCGAAAGCGCCCCCACCGGCTGCCGCAGGTCCCGGGACGCCAGCAGGCCGAGCCGGCTCAGCGGGGGAGCGTCCTCGCCGAGCGCATCCCGGTAGACCCGGGCCGCGGTCCGGTCCGGATCGGCGAACACGACGTCCTGCTCCAGCAAGCCGACGCGCACACCGTGTCCGAAGTGGACAGCGCCACCGGCGGGTGTGAGCTGCCCCGCCAGCACGGACAACAGCGTCGACTTCCCGGCGCCGTTTCCGCCGGTGACGAGCAGCCGCGCCGAGGCGTCGACGTCCAGCCGGGGCAGGCTCAGCCGTCCCGGCACCTCCACTGAGCGCACCGAGATCGCGGGTCCGTCGCCGGCCGTGTGCCCGGTGAGCTCGGCCCGGAACCGCAGCGGCGCCGGGGGTTTGCGCACCTGGTCGCGTTCGAGGTGCTCGAGCCGCTGCTCGGCGTCGCGCACCCGCCGCGAGATCGTCTTCTGGACGCGGGCGCCCTTGAAGTGGTGGATGAACTTGTCGTTGTCGCGCGGTGCGCGGCCGTAGGCGACGTTGCGCGCGGTGACCGCGACGGTCTCCCGCAGCTCCTTCAGCTCCTCCTGTTCTTCGGCGAAGCGCTGTTCCCACCGCGCCCGCTCGGCCTTCTTGTGCCCGAGGTAGTCCGAATAGCTGCCGCCGTACCGGACCGCCCCGCCGGCCTGGCGGTCGGCCGCGGCCGGGTCCAGGTCGACGATGTCGGTGCAGACGGCGTCGAGGAACACCCGGTCGTGCGACGACAGCACGACGATCCCGGTCAGCTCGGCGAGGTGGCGTTCCAGGAAGTCCATCGCGGCGTCGTCGAGGTGGTTGGTCGGCTCGTCCAGCAGCAGGGTTTCCGGCCGCCGGACCAGGAGCGCGGCCAGGCCGAGCCGGGATCGCTGCCCGCCGGACATCGTGCCCAGCCGCCGGTCCGGCTCGACGCCGCCGAGGCCGAGCCCGTCGCAGACGAGCTTCGCGCGGCGGTCGGCGTCCCAGAGGTCGTGGGCCTGGGCCCATTCCAGGACGCGGCCGTACTCGTCGAGGACCGCCGGATCGTCGGGCCGGTCGGTCATCGCCGCGGTCAGCTCGTCGAGCCGGGCGGCGGCCGCGCGGATCTCGGCGAGCGCGTCGTCGAGGACGTCGGCGAAGGTCGCGTCCATGGCGAACGGCAGCTCCTGCAGCAGGAACCCGACGTCCGGGCCGCGGCGGACCTCGCCGGAGCGCGGTTCCTCGAGCCCGGCGAGCAGCCGCAGCAGCGTGGACTTGCCGGTGCCGTTCTCGCCGACCAGGCCGAGCCGCTGCCCGGCCGACGCGGTCAGCGTGACGCCGTCGAGGACGACGCGGGTGCCGTAGCCGAAGACGACGTCCTTGGCCTGCAAGGGAAAGAGAGTAGACATGTGCGATCACCGGGCCCGGATGAGAAGAAGCGGAAATCCCGCCGGGCGTCGTGGCACGCGGGAGCGTCAGGCTCGACCGGGTGCCGCCTCGGAAGCGGGATGGGCGCGGTTCAGTTCCTCATAGTGGAGCCAGGTTAACGCAACATCCGTAGAGTTAGTCAACTGGTTATGGCCTGGGTCACATCCGGCAGGTTCCCCGACGCCTGTTCGGCCGCGGCGGTGCCGTCGGTGAGGAAGCCGACGAGGGCGGTCAGCTGCCGGCGGTCCAGGCGCGCCAGCCGCTCGCCGACGAACCGGGCCATCGGCGCGTACAGCTCGGCGAGCTCGGCCATCCGGTCGGGCAGTGGCCGGACGACGAGCCGGCGCCGGTCGGCCGGGTCCGGGGCGCGCTCGGCGAGCCGGTGGCGCTCCATCCGGTCGAGCAGCCGCGTGAACGCGCCCGTGGACATCCCGAGCAGCCGGGCGAGCTCGGACGGGGAGTCGCTGACCCCGCCGTGGAGCAGGTGCAGGCAGTGCAGCTCGGTGGGGGTGACGGCCATCCGCTCGGCGACCGCCGCGTGGAAGAGCGCGGTCGAACCCACGAAACGGGGGAGGGCGAGGGCGGCGGAGGTGGCGAGTTCACGCTGGTCGGGCAACGTCCATCCAAGGTCGGGTAACTGCGCAGTCACTGCCTTGCGCAGTGACTGCCCCGCGAACGATAGCGGAGCGGCTTGACAATCCCCGAGGCGGGACCAACTATGAAAGAGACCTTTCGAAATGACTCTTTCAGATAGGACGACCGATGGCCGAGCTGCCACCGCGCAAGCGGATCGAGGACGTCGAGCTGCTGCGCGCGCTGTCCCACCCGCTGCGCTCGGCGCTGCTGCACCACCTGACCTCCGTCGGCCCGCGCACCGCCAGCGAGTGCGCCGAGGCGGTCGGCTCGACCGCCTCGAACTGCAGCTGGCACCTGCGCCAGCTCGCGCAGTTCGGCCTGGTCGAGCGCACCGAAGGGGACGACGGCCGGGAGCGGCCGTGGCGCGCCCGGCAGGTCGGGCTCGACCTGGGTGACCTCGACGGCGACCCGGTGCGCCGCGCGGCCCAGCTCGGGGTGGTGGGCGCGAGCCTGGCCAACGAGCAGGAGCTGACCCAGCGGTACCTCGACTCCCTGGACGGCCTCGACCCGGCGTGGCAGGCGGCGGCCGGGTTGATCTCGTACTCGCTGCGCGTCACGCCGGCGGAGCTGACCCGGCTGACCGACGCCATCGATGCCCTGGTCCGGCCCTACGTCGGGGCCATCCGCACCGACGCGCCGACGGGCGCGCGGCCGGTGCACGTCGGCCTGCGGGCGTTCCCGCGCATCGAACATTCGGGGAAGGCGGAGGAATGAAACAGCTGTTGGGGGTTCCGGGGTTCGCGCGGCTGTGGGTGGCCGCCTTCTTCGGTGAGACGGCCGAGTGGATGCTGCAGGTGGCGTTGCCGGTGTACGTCTTCCAGCGCACCGGCTCCGCCGCGACGACGGCGCTGAGCATCGTGCTCGGCCTGCTGCCCGCGGTGCTGCTGAGCCCGGTCGCCGGCGTGGTCGCCGACCGCTGGAACCGGCGGGCGGTGCTGTTCGGCGTCTGCTGTGGGCTGGCCGTCGTCGCGCTGCCGCTGCTCGCGTCGCCCGGGGTGACCGTGGTGTACGCCGTGATGGCCGCCCAGGCGGCGCTGGCGTCGGTGTTCGAACCGGCGCGCAATGCCCTGGTGCCGGAGCTGGTCGGTGTCGGGGAGGTGACCGGCGCGAACGGGCTGATGAGCGTGAACGGCAGCGTTGCCCGGCTGGCCGGCGGCTGGGCGGGCGGTGCCCTGCTCGGCTTCGGCGGGCTCGCGCACGTCATCACCGGCTACCTGGCGGTGCTGGTGGTGGCGGCCGCGCTGCTGGCCAAGCCGTTCCGCCGGGTGAGCGCACCCGTGCCGGCCGCCGCGCCCGAACCGGTGGTGCGGGCCTGGCTCGACGGGCTGCGCGAGCTCACCCACAACCGCCGGCTGTGGCGCACCGGGCTCGCGGTCGTGTTCACCTCCCTGGCACAGGGCATGTTCCTGGTGCTGTTCGTGGTGTACGTCCTGGACGTGCTGGGCGGCAGCGAAGCCGACGCGGGCCTGCTGCGCGGCGTGCAGGCGATCGGCGGGCTCGCGGCCGGCTTCGCGCTGGCCACGGTGGCGCGGCGGGTGGCCCCGGCGGCGCTGCTCGGCTGGGGGTCGATCGCGCTGGGCCTGGTCTCGGCGGTGATCTGGAACCTGTGGCTGGTGACGACGGCGCTCGGGCTGTACGTGGGGCTGTTCGTCCTGGTCGGCGCGCCGGGCGTGGCCGCGGGCGCGGGGGTGCTGTCGGAGATCCAGAGCGCGGTGGCGCCGGAGCGGGCAGGCCGGGTGCTGAGCACGGCGTTCGCCGCGATCGCGACGTTCACGACGGTGGGGGCGCTGCTGGCGGGCACGCTGGTCGCGACGACCGGGCCGGCGCTGCTGCTGAACATCCAGGCCGGGGTGTACGTGCTGGCGGGGGTGCTGATGCTGGTGCGGCGGGTCCGGCCGGCCGCCGAAGCGCCGGTGGCGACGACCGCCGGGGCCGCGTGAGGCGCCCGGGTTCGTGCGGAAAACACCCGGGATCCGCCGGTTTCGCGGGGATCCCGCGACCCCGGTGGTTACGGTGGAGGGGTGCCGCACCTCTTCGCCACCAGCGACCTCCACGTGACCCACGAGGGCAACGGCCCGATCCTCGACGACGTCGTCCCGGAGAGCCCCGGTGACTGGCTGCTCGTCGCCGGGGACGTCGCCGAGCGGGCCGAGGCCACCATCGGGACCCTGAAGACCCTGCGCGAGCGGTTCGCGAAAGTCGTCTGGGTGCCGGGCAACCACGAGCTGTGGACCACGAAGAACGACGAGTGCCAGCTTCGCGGCCAGGCTCGTTACGAGTACCTCGTCGAGCAGTGCCGTGCGATCGACGTGCTCACGCCCGAGGACGAGTTCCCGGTGTGGCGCCAGGGCGGGCGCCCCCTCACCATCGCGCCGCTCTTCCTGCTCTACGACTACAGCTGGCGGACTCCCGAGGCCGAGGGCAAGTCCCTGGAAGAGGCGCTGAGCCAGGCCCGGACGGCCGGGGTGGTCTGCACGGACGAGTACTTCCTGCACCCCGACCCGTACCCGAGCAGGCAGGCGTGGTGCGCGGACCGGCTCAAGATCAGCACCGAGCGCCTCGACGCGATCCCCGAGGACCACGGCACGATCCTGATGTCGCACTGGCCGCTGCACCGCCACCCGACGGCGCCGCTGTACTGGCCGGAGTTCGCCCTGTGGTGCGGCACCACGAAGACCGAGGACTGGCACATCCGCTACCGCGCGGAGATCGCGGTGTACGGCCACCTGCACATCCCGCGCACGACCGAGGCGGACGGCGTGCGGTTCGAAGAGGTGTCGCTCGGCTACCCGCGCGAGTGGCGGAAGCGGGCCCGGGGCGCGGTGCCGATGCGCCGGATCCTGTGGCCGTCATGATTCCGCGCGCCGTCGCTCTCTGAGCGCGCGTACCCGGCCGCGGCTGGCGCAGGCGGGGGAGGGACACCAGCGGCGTCGCCCGCCCGGGTCGGCGAACACGCCCCGGCAATCCTGCTCCGGGCACGCGCGCAGGTCGTCGCGCAAGGGGCCGGTGAGCCAGTCGGCCGCCTGGTGGGCGAGGCGCGCCCACGTGTCCGACGCCGTCGGCGGGGCGCTGCGGTGCAGCCGGTCGAGCGCGGCCAGGTGCACCGGCTCCGCCGCGAGGAACGCCGTGAGCGCACGCACGTGGTCCGGCTGAGGCGCGACGCCGTCGACCGCGCCCAGGGCCAGCGGTCGCAGCGTTTCGCGGAGCCGGTGGGCCGCGTCGAGGTCCGTGTCGGTGACCGGGGCGAGCGGGGTCAGCTCCGCGAGTGCGAGCCAGTCGCGCAGCCGCTCCACCGTCGGGATCCGCTCGACCGGCCGCGGGCCGAAGTGGCGGCCGCGGGTGGCGAGCAGGTTCAGCCAGGGCGCCCCCATGTCGAGGCGGAAGTCGTCGGGCACCTCGCCATCGTAACGCCTCAACCGTTACACTCGCGGTCGTGACTGGGGAACCCAAGGTCCGCACCGTGCTGGGCGACATCGATCCGGCCGAGCTCGGCGTGACCGACGCGCACGACCACCTGTTCTTCGCTTCCAAGATGCTGCCCGGCCAGGAGCTGGACGACCTGATGGCCGCGAAGGAGGCGCTCGCCCACTTCAAGATGGCGGGCGGCTCGGCGCTCGTGCAGTGGACGCCGTTCGGGCTGGGCCGTCGCACGCGGGACCTCGTCCGGCTCTCCGAAGAGCTGGGCGTGCACCTCGTCGCGGCCACCGGCCTGCACCGGGCCGAGCACTACGCGCCGGCCGCGCTGAGCCAGGTGGTCGACGACCTGGTCCGCGTCTTCGTCGCCGACCTGACCGAAGGCACCCAGCCCGCCGACCATCCGGACGAGCCGCGGACCGGCCCGCGCGCCGGGCTGATCAAGGTGGCCGGCGCGTTCCACACCGTCGATCCGCACGCCCGGCTGACGCTGACCGCCGCCGCGGTCGCGCACCAGGAGACCGGCGCGCCGATCGCGGTGCACCTCGAACTCGGCACCGCGGCCCTCGAAGTGGCCGAGCTGCTCTGCGGAAACCTCGATGTCCCGCCCGACCGGGTGATTCTCGGGCACCTGAACCGCAACCCGGACCCGCGGATCCAGCGGGCGGTCGCCGAAACCGGCGTGTTCCTCGGCTTCGACGGCCCGTCCCGTGCCAACCACGCGACCGACTGGCGGCTCTTCGACGGGCTCGAAGCCCTCGTCGACGCGGGCCACGGCGGCCGGATCCTGCTGGGCGGCGACACGACGACCGCGGCCGCCCGACACCAGCCCGGCGCGTCCTACCTGCTCACGACCCTGGCACCGCGGCTGACGAAGCTGCTCGGCGGCGACGTCGTGACGGCCATGCTGGTGGCGAACCCCGCGCGGGTGTTCGCCACCAGCCGGCCGAAGTAACCCCTCAGCGCAGGCCGAAGCCTTCCTGTCCGCCGCCTCGGCCGCGGCGGCGCAGGTAGCGCTCGAACTCCGCGGCGATCTTGTCGCCGCTGACGTCCTGCTCCGCGACCTCGGTCTGCGCGTCACCACGCTCTTCGAGGCTGCGGACGTACTCGCTGATCTCTTCGTCCTCGTCGGCCATCTCGCTGACCGTGCGCTGCCACTCCTCGGACTGCTCGGGCAGCGCGCCCAGCGGGATCTCGACGTCGAGGATGTCCTCCAGCTTGTGCAGCAGCGCCAGCGTCGCTTTCGGGGACGGCGGGTGCGACACGTAGTGCGGCACCGCGGCCCAGATCGACACGGCCGGGATCCCCGCCTGCACGCAGTAGTCCTGCAGGATCCCGACGATGCCGGTCGGGCCCTGGTAGTTGTTCATCTCGAGCCCGTAGAGCGACGCGGTGTCCTTGTCGTACGCCGTCCCGGTGACCGGGACCGGCCGCGTGTGCGCCGTGTCGGCGAGCAGCGCGCCGAGCGTCACCACGGTCGCGATGTCGAGCTGCTTGATGTGCTCCAGCAGCTCGGCGCAGAAGGCACGCCAGCGCATGTTCGGCTCGGGGCCCTGCACCAGCACCACGTCGCGGTCGAACCCGTCCGGGCGGCACACCGACAGCGTTGTCGTCGGCCAGTCCACCCGTCGAGTGACGCCGTCCACCATCCGGACGGTCGGGCGGCTGACCTGGAAGTCGTAGTAGTCGTCGGGCTCCAGTTCGGCCAGGGGCGTGGCGTCCCAGTTCAGTTGCAGGTGCTCGACCGCCCGGCTGGCCGCGTCACCTGCGTCGTTCCAGCCTTCGAAGGCGACCACCATCAGCGGCCGGGAGGGTTCGGTGCGGTCGCCGGGCGGCCGCGGGGTCTCGTCGTCGGGCTCACTCACCAACCCAGCCTACGACCACCGGCCTTACCCTGTTCAGCATGTCCGACCGGGTGTCGTCGCCGTTCCTCGAAGCGCTTCGCTCGCGCGTGCTGGTGGCCGACGGGGCGATGGGCACCGCGCTGCAGGCCCACGACCTGAGCCTGGCCGACTTCGACGGCCTCGAAGGCTGCAACGAGATCCTCAACGTCACCCGGCCGGACGTCGTCCGCTCGGTCCACCGGGGCTACCTCGAGGCGGGCGCGGACGCCGTCGAAACCAACACTTTCGGGGCCAATTTCGCGAACTTCGCCGAGTACGACATCACCGGGCGGATCTTCGAGCTCGCCGAAGCCGGCGCGCGGCTGGCCCGGGAGACCGCCGACGAGTTCGCGACGGCGGACCGCCCGCGGTTCGTGCTCGGCTCGGCCGGCCCCGGCACGAAGCTGCCGACGCTCGGCCACGCGCCGTTCACCACCCTGCGTGACGCCTACCAGGAGGAAGTCCGCGGCCTGCTGGCCGGCGGCGTCGACGCCGTGATCGTCGAGACCACCCAGGACATCCTCCAGACCAAGGCGTCGATCATCGGCGCGAAGCGGGCGATGGCGGCGGAAGGCAGGTCCGTGCCGATCCTCGCTTCGATCACCGTCGAAACGACCGGGACCATGCTGCTCGGCACCGAGGTCAGCGCCGCTCTGGCCGCGCTGGAGCCGCTCGGCATCGACCTGATCGGGCTCAACTGCGCCACCGGGCCGGCCGAGATGAGCGAGCACCTGCGGCAGCTGGCCAAGCACGCCCGGGTGCCGCTGTCGGTGATGCCGAACGCCGGCCTGCCGGAGCTGGGCCCGGCCGGTGCCGTGTACCCGCTCGGCCCGGAGGCGCTGGTCGAGGCGCTCACCGGATTCGTCCGCGAGTTCGGCGTCGGCCTGGTCGGCGGCTGCTGCGGCACCACCGACGAGCACATCCGGCAGCTTGCGGCCGCCGTGGCGGACACCGCCCCGGTGCCGCGGCGCCCGCGGCCCGAGCCCGGCGTGTCGTCGCTGTACCAGGCGGTGCCGTTCAAACAGGACGCCAGCGTGCTGATGATCGGCGAACGCACGAACGCCAACGGCTCGAAGGCGTTCCGCACCGCGATGCTCGAGGGCCGCTGGGACGACTGCGTCGAGATCGCCCGCGAGCAGACCCGCGACGGCGCGCACCTGCTCGACCTCTGCGTCGACTACGTCGGCCGCGACGGCACCGCGGACATGGCCGAACTGGCCGGCCGGCTCGCCACGGCGTCCACCCTGCCGATCATGCTCGACTCCACCGAGGTCCCGGTGCTGCGGGCCGGGCTGCAGCGGCTCGGCGGCCGGTGCGCGGTCAACTCCGTCAACTACGAGGACGGCGACGGGCCCCAGTCCCGGTTCACCCAGGTCATGGAGCTGGTGAGCGAGTACGGCGCCGCCGTCGTCGCCCTGACCATCGACGAAGAGGGCCAGGCACGGACCGCGCAGACGAAGGCCGACATCGCGTCCCGGCTGATCGCCGACATCACCGGGAACTGGGGCGTGCGGACGTCGGACATCATCATCGACGCCCTGACCTTCACCATCGCCACCGGCCAAGAGGAGTCCCGCCGCGACGGTGTCGAGACGATCGCTGCGATCCGCGAGATCAAGCGGCGCCACCCCGAGGTCCAGACCACGCTCGGCCTGTCGAACATCTCCTTCGGCCTGAACCCGGCCGCACGGCAGGTGCTGAACTCGGTGTTCCTGCACGAATGCGTTCAGGCCGGGCTCGACACCGCGATCGTGCACGCGTCGAAGATCCTGCCGATGGCGCGGATCCCGGACGACCGGCGCGCGGTGGCCCTGGACCTCGTCTACGACCGCCGCCGCGAGGGCTACGACCCGCTGCAGGAGCTGATGGCCCTGTTCGAGGGGGTCAGCGCGGCGTCCACGAAGGCGTCCCGCGCGGAGGAACTGGCCGCGTTGCCGCTGTTCGAACGCCTGGAACGCCGGATCGTCGACGGCGAGCGCAACGGCCTCACCGATGACCTCGATGCGGCCCTCGAGCAGCGGCCAGCCCTGGAGATCATCAACGACACGCTGCTGTCCGGCATGAAGACCGTCGGCGAGCTGTTCGGGTCCGGGCAGATGCAGCTGCCGTTCGTGCTCCAGTCCGCCGAGGTGATGAAGGCCGCCGTCGCGCACCTCGAGCCGCACATGGAGAAGGACGACGACGCCGGCAAGGGCCGGATCGTGCTGGCCACCGTCCGCGGCGACGTGCACGACATCGGCAAGAACCTGGTCGACATCATCCTGTCCAACAACGGCTACGAGGTGGTCAACCTCGGCATCAAGCAGCCGATCACGACCATCTTGGAGGCCGCCGGCGAGCAGGGCGCCGACGCGATCGGGATGTCCGGGCTGCTGGTGAAGTCCACGGTGATCATGAAGGAGAACCTCCAGGAGATGAACTCCCGGGGCGTCTCCGCGCGCTGGCCGGTGCTGCTCGGCGGCGCCGCGCTGACGCGGTCCTACGTCGAGAACGACCTGAGCGAGCTCTACACCGGCGAAGTCCGCTACGCGCGCGACGCGTTCGAAGGGCTGCGGCTGATGGACGCGATCATGGCCGCGAAGCGGGGTGAATCGCCCCTTGTGGACGCCGACGCGGACCAGAAGCGCCGGGAACGCAAGGAACGCCGCGAACGCTCGCTGCGGATCGCCGAGGCGCGCAAAGCCCGCAAGGCGGACGAAGAAGCCCTCGAAGGGCCGCCGCCCGCGCGCTCGGACGTCGCCACCGACGTCCCGCTGCCGGTCCCGCCGTTCTGGGGTTCGCGCGTGGTCAAGGGAGTCCCGCTCGCCGGCTACGCCGCGATGCTCGACGAGCGCGCGACCTTCATGGGGCAGTGGGGCCTCAAGGGCGCCCGCGGCGGCGCCGGCCCGACGTACGACGAACTCGTCGAGTCCGAAGGCCGGCCGCGGCTGCGGTACTGGCTCGACCGGCTGACCGCGGACGGTGTCCTGGCCCACGCGGCCGTCGTCTACGGCTACTTCCCGTGCGTCGCCGAGGGCGACGACCTGGTCGTGCTCGCCGAGCCCGAGCCGGACGTGCCCGAGCGGCTGCGCTTCACGTTCCCGCGGCAGCGTCGCGACCGGCGGCTCTGCCTGGCCGACTTCTACCGGCCGCGGGAGGCGGGCGAAGTCGACGTCGTGCCCTTCACCGTCGTGACCATGGGCCAGCCGATCGCCGACTACGCGAACGAGCTCTTCGCCGCCGACGCCTACCGCGACTACCTCGAGGTGCACGGCCTCGGCGTCCAGCTCACCGAGGCGCTCGCCGAGTACTGGCACTGCCGCATCCGGGGCGAGCTGACCTTCCCCGGCGGTGTGGCGGTCGCCTCAGAGGACCCGGAGGACGTCGAGGACTTCTTCAAGCTCGGCTACCGTGGAGCGAGGTTCTCATTGGGCTACGGCGCCTGTCCCGATCTCGAGGACCGGGCGAAGATCGTCGCGCTCCTCGAGCCGGGCCGCATCGGCGTGAAGCTGTCCGAGGAGTACCAGCTGCACCCCGAGCAGTCGACCGACGCGATCGTCTGCCACCACCCCGAAGCGAAGTACTTCAACACCTAGGCCCTGGAGGGGGATCCACTGTGGACGGTCTCGACGCCGTGTTGTGGGACATGGACGGCACGCTGGTCGATTCCGAGAAGCTGTGGGACGTCGCCCTCTACGAGACGGCGGAATGGCTGGGCGGCAGGCTTTCCGAGGAAGAGCGGATGACGCTCGTCGGGTCCAACATGGACGACACGTCGGCCTACCTGCTCGAGGTCGTCGGCCTGCCGGTCACCCCGGCGGCGATCGCCTCGACCGGCGGCGAGATCCGCCGCCGCACGGCCGGGCTGTTCGACGACGAGCTGCCGTGGCGCCCGGGCGCCCGCGAAGCGCTGACGGCGGTGCGCGAGGCGGGCCTGCGCTCGGCCCTGGTCACCTCGACCGAGCGCGCCCTGACCGAACTCGCGCTCAACACGATCGGGCGGGACTTCTTCGACGTCACGGTCTGCGGCGACGAGGTCGAGGGCCTCAACAAGCCGCACCCGCGCCCGTACCTCAAGGGCGCCGAGCTGCTCGGCGTCGACCCGGCGCGGTGCGTCGCGGTGGAGGACTCGCCGCCGGGCACCGAATCGGCGGTCGCGGCGGGCTGCACGGTACTGGTGATCCCCAACGACGTCCCGGTCGAGCCGGGGGAGCGGCGCGTGTTCCGCGACTCCCTCGTCGGCATCGACGTGCCGGCGCTGGCGGCCCTGCTCGGCTGAGCACGGCCATGTCGCATTTCCGCTAGCCCCGGCTCCGGGGGTCGGCGATGCTGGGGGCGTGTACGAGGACTTCGAACGGTGCGTGCGGGCCGTGCAGGCGAAGGACGCCCGGTTCGACGGGTGGTTCTACTGCGCGGTCCTGACCACCCGGATCTACTGCCGGCCCAGCTGCCCGGTGGTGCCGCCCAAGCGGCAGAACATGAGCTTCCACCCGAGCGCCGCGGCCGCGCAGCAGGCCGGGTTCCGCGCCTGCAAGCGCTGCCGCCCCGACGCGAGCCCCGGGTCGCCGCTGTGGAACGAACGCGCCGACCTCGTCGCGCGGGCGATGCGGCTGATCGCCGACGGCGTCGTCGACACCGAAGGCGTCAGCGGCCTCGCCGCGCGGCTCGGCTACAGCGTCCGGCAGGTCGAGCGCCAGGTGTTCGCCGAGCTCGGGGCCGGCCCGCTGGCGCTCGCGCGGGCCCAGCGGGCGCAGACCGCCCGCACGCTCATCGAGACGACCACCCTCCCGATGACCGAGCTGGCCCTCGCCGCCGGGTTCGGCAGCATCCGGTCGTTCAACGACACCGTCCGCGAGGTCTTCGCGCTCACCCCGACCGAGCTGCGCAGCCGCGCGAAGGGCAAGCCGTCGGCCGGGGCGATCCTGCTGCGGCTGCCCTACCGGAAGCCGCTCTGCCCGGACAACCTGTTCGGCCACCTCGTCGCGACCGGCGTGCCGGGCGTCGAGGAGTGGCGCGACGGCGCCTACCGCCGGACCCTGCGGCTGCCGCACGGCCACGGCGTCGTCGCGCTGCGCCCGGAGAACGGCCACATCGCCTGCCGGCTCAGCCTGACCGACCTGCGGGACCTGCCCGCCGCCACCAGCCGCTGCCGGCGCCTGCTCGACCTCGACGCCGACCCGGTCGCCGTCGACGACCAGCTCGCCACCGACCCGCTGCTCGCGCCGCTGGTCGAAGCCGCGCCGGGCCGCCGGGTCCCGCGCACGGTCGACGGCCCCGAGTTCGCCGTCCGGGCCGTGCTGGGCCAGCAGGTCTCGACGGCGGCGGCGCGCACCCACGCGGCCCGGCTCGTCGTGGCGCACGGCGAGCCGATCGACGACCCCGAGGGCGGGCTGACCCACCTGTTCCCGTCGCCGGAGGCCCTCGCTTCGCTCGACCCCGAGACGCTGGCCATGCCGCGCAGCCGCCGTCGCACGCTGCTCACCCTGGTCTCGGCGCTGACGGACGGGCTCGACCTCGGCGCGGGCAGCGACTGGGCGGCGACGAGGGCGGCGCTGACCGCGTTGCCCGGGTTCGGGCCGTGGACGGTCGAGAGCATCGCCATGCGCGCCCTCGGCGACCCGGACGCGTTCCTCCCCACCGACCTCGGCATCAAGTACGCCGCCGAACTGCTCGGCCTCGGCGGCCCGGCGGCCGTCGTCGCCCGCTCCGAGGCGTGGCGCCCCTGGCGCGCCTACGCCACCCAGCACCTGTGGGCCACCGGTGACCACGCGATCAACCGGATGCCCGCCGCCTGACCCCGTCTGGAGAACCATGCCTACCCACCTCGTGGTGGACAGCCCGTGCGGCCCTCTGACCCTCGTCGCCGAGGGCGAGGCTTTGCGCGGCCTGTACATGCATCAGCAGCGCCATCGCCCGGCCGACATGACCTTCGGCGAGCCCAGCGCCGGTGGCGGGATCTTCGACCGCACCCGGGCTCAGCTCGAGGAGTACTTCGCCGGCACGCGCCGGGAGTTCGACGTGCCGCTGGCCTTCCGCGGCACGCCGTTCCAGCAGTCGGTGTGGACCGCCTTGCTCGACATCCCGTACGGCGAAACGGCGTCCTACGGCGAGCTGGCGCAGCTGCTCGGCAAGCCGTCGGCCGCGCGGGCGGTCGGCCTGGCCAACGGCAAGAACCCGATCTCGATCATCGTGCCGTGCCACCGGGTCATCGGCTCGACCGGCTCGCTCACCGGGTACGGCGGCGGCCTGGAGCGGAAGGAGTACCTCCTCGGCTTCGAGCGCCGGACTCCCACATCTCGGGAGGCCGTGTCCACGGAGGTGTGAGATCGGCGGCATCCGGACCGGCCCGGGGCAGCGGGGACGAGGCCGGGATGGAAGGATCTGCAGACCGTGAAGACCTTCGATGAGCTGTTCGCGGAGCTTGCCGAGCGCGCGCGTACCCGTCCCGACGGGTCCGGCACCGTCGTCGCCCTCGACGCCGGAGTGCACGCCCAGGGCAAGAAGGTGCTCGAGGAAGCCGGCGAGGTGTGGATCGCCGCCGAGCACGAGTCCGACGAGCGCCTCGCCGAGGAGATCTCCCAGCTGCTGTACCGGCTGCAGGTGCTGATGCTCGGCCGCGGGCTGTCGACCGAGGACGTCTACCGCTACCTGTGACGGGTGGTCCACCGCTGAACGAGGAGAGAAGCGAAATGCTGCGTGTTGCCGTGCCGAACAAGGGAGCCCTCGCCGCCGCGGCGACGGAGATGCTCGGCGAGGCGGGCTACCGGAAGCGGCATGAGCAGCGCGACCTGACGGTGCTCGACACCGTGAACGAGGTCGAGTTCTTCTTCCTGCGCCCCAAGGACATCGCGATCTACGTCGGCTCCGGTGACCTCGACCTCGGCATCACCGGCCGCGACCTCGCGCTCGACTCCGGTGCCCCGGTCGAGGAGATCCAGGCGCTCGGCTTCGGCGGCTCGACGTTCCGCTACGCCGCCCCCGCGGGCCAGGACTGGAAGCCGGCCGACCTGCAGGGCAAGCGGCTCGCCACGTCGTACCCGCGGCTGGTGCGCGACGACCTCGCGCGTCACGGCGTCGAGGCCGAGGTGATCCGCCTCGACGGCGCGGTCGAGATCTCGATCCAGCTGGGCGTGGCGGACGCGATCGCGGACGTCGTCGAGTCCGGCCGGTCGCTGCGGCAGAACAACCTGGTCGCGTTCGGCGACCCGATCTGCGTGTCGGAAGCGGTGTTGCTGCAGCGCAAGGGCACCGAGCAGAGCAAGGCGAAGAGCCAGCTCGCGGCGCGGCTGCGCGGCGTGGTGTTCGCACAGCAGTACCTGATGCTGGACTACGACTGCCCGCGCACGCTCGTCGAGCGCGCCATCGCCATCACGCCGGGCTTGGAGTCGCCGACGGTGGCGCCGCTGGCCGATGACGACTGGGTGGCGGTGCGGGCGATGGTGTCGCGCAAGGACGTCAACCGGGTAATGGACGAGCTCGCCGAGGTGGGCGCGAAGGCGATCCTGGCGTCGGACATCCGCTCCTGCCGGCTCTGAACCACTCCGGGTCGTGAGTGAGAAACAGTGTTAGAACACTGTTTCCCA
>NZ_JAPZLD010000057.1:0-73930 GCF_030182635.1 Amycolatopsis ponsaeliensis | reverse complement strand
ACGGCCAAACACAGCCGACGTCGACCGGCGACACGCCCACCGATTCTCATCCCACCCGCGAGCGCACGCCAGCGCCCATCGACAGTTCTAACCCTGTTTCTCACTCACGACAGCCGCGGCAGACCTACTCGCGCGGGATCGACTTCACCGCGGCGAGCAGTGCGTCGACGTCGGCCTCCGTCGTGTAGGGCGCGATCCCCGCCCGGACCGCCCCCGTGTCCCCGAGACCCAGGTGCCGCGCACACTCGATCGCGTAGAAACTCCCCGCCGGTGCGTTGACCCCCTGGGCTCCGAGGTGCTCGTACACCGCCTGCGACGCGACGCCCTCGACGGAGAACAGCACCGTCGGTGTCCGGTGGCGCGATGGCCGCCCGTACCGGGTCACCCCCGCAAGCGCGGCCAGCCCCGCGTCGAGCCGGGCGAGCAGCGCGTTTTCGTGCCCCTCCAAGGCGGACAGGGAGGCGACCAGCCGCGAGCGGCGGGAACCCGTACCCGGGACGAGACCGGCGAGGAAGTCGATCGCCGCCGTCGTGCCGGCCAGGAGCTCGTACGGCAGCGTCCCCAGCTCGAACCGCTCCGGGACCGCGTCCGTCGACGGCAGCAGCTTGTCCGGGTGCAGGGTCTCCAGCAACGACGGCGCCGCCACGACCAGGCCGAGGTGCGGGCCGAGGAACTTGTACGGCGAGCACGCGTAGAAGTCGGCCCCCAACGCCGTGACGTCGACCGGTGCGTGCGGCGTCAGGTGGACGCCGTCGACGTACAGCAGTGCGCCCGCGTCGTGCACCGCCGCCGCGATCGCCGGGATGTCCGGGCGGGTGCCCAGGAGGTTCGACGCCGCCGTCACGGCCACCAGCCGGGTCCGCGCGGACAGCAGATCGGTGATGGCCGAGGGGTCCAGTTCGCCGGTCGCCGGGTCGAAGTCCGCCCAGCGCACCGTCGCGCCCGCGGCTTCCGCGGCCTGGACCCACGGCCGGATGTTCGCGTCGTGGTCGAGGCGGGTGACGACGACCTCGTCGCCCGGGCCCCAGCCCTTCGCGAGCGTGCGGGAGAAGTCGTAGGTCACCTGCGTCATGCTGCGGCCGAACACGACCCCGGCCGGGTCGGCGGCGAGCAGGTCGGCGACCGCTTGACGCGCCTCGGTGACCACCGCGCTCGCCCGGCGCTCGGCGGCCGTGACGACGCCGCGGTTGGCGATCCCGGAGCACAGCGTCCCGGCCACCGCCTCGCCGACGACGTCGGGGACCTGCGAGCCACCCGGCCCGTCGAAGTGCGCGGCGGCGAGGGCGGGGAAGTGCTTGCGGATCGACCGCACGTCGTAGCTCATGGCGCCAGCGTGCCAGGCGTCAGGATCTCCGCAGCGGCGTGGCCGCGGTGACCGGCAGCTGGGGCGGCGCCGCCACCGGCCGCCGGACCGGAGCCGGCGGCCTCAGGTGGCGCCGCAGCCGCTGAGTCGGCTTTTCGACGTACTCCCAGGACAACCGGCCGACGACGTAGGAGGCCGGGACGGCCAGCAGGATCAGCAGCCACACCTGCCGGACGCCGGCCAAGATGAGCAGCTGCTGGATCGGGAAGCCCCAGATGTAGGTGCCGTAGCTGCCGTAGACGTGCGGCCCGCCGGCCTCCAGCTTCTTGGGCCAGTGCGTCGCGAGCGTGATCGCGCCGTAGGCGGCGCTGGCCGCCAGCAGGTACCGGCTGGCGGGCGTCTGGCTCAGCGCCAGGTAGACGGCGAACAGGACCATCGCCGCCCACGGCCGGAGCGGGATCTTGTCGCGGTAGGCGTGCAGCAGCATCCCGAGCACGAACGGCACCAGGAACGACACCGTCGACCCGATCGGGACTTCCAGCAGGGAGCCGCCCGCGCCGTGGTACTCGAACGTCGCGTGCAGCACGGTGTCGGCGTAGACCATGCCGCCGAGGAGGACGACCACGACCCAGCGCCCCGCGCCGGCCAGCACCACCAGGCCGGCGACGAGGACCAGGCCGTAGCCGAGCAGCTCCATCGGCAGCGTCCAGATCGCGCCGTTCACCGACCAGGGGTACGGGTTTTCGGTGAACACCCCGGGCAGCAGGTGCTGCAGGTAGAACAGCACGGTCGTGCCGACCAGGTAGCGCCACGTCTGCAGGTTCGTCCAGTAGTCGTGCGCGGACCACGTCGTCACGAGCGGCCCGATGACGAACACGGTCACCAGCAGCACGACGAGCAGCGGGGGCATGATCCGCAGCAGGCGCCGCGCGGAGAACCGCCACCACGACGGGTCGCGCACCCAGCTGTCCTGGATCTGGTAGCCGCTCATCGCGAAGAAAGCCATCAGCGCGATGTAGCCCGGCGACATGTGCCAGGACGCGGGGAAGATCGTCAGCCGCTGCGGGTGCAGCAGCGGCATGCTGTGATCGACGATGACGGTGATCGCGCCGATCATGCGCAGCCACGCGAAACCGATGTTGGGGTTGGCGTGAATTTTTGACGAGATCGGCACGGATCGCGATGTTAGCCCATCCGGCTCGCGCATCTGACCCGAACGGCGGAAATGGGGCTGCGCCTCCGATCAGCGGCCGCGGTTGCGGGTGTGGTCGCGGGCGTGGCGCTCGTTGCCGTGCTTGTAGTTGCCCGTCGCGCGGGCCATGAGCAGCTGCTGGTCGTCGCCGCGGTCGGCCGCGGCCAGGAAGCGCGCGGCGGCGGACCCGCGCAGTGTCCCGGCCGGACGGCCGTGGTGCGTGATCGTCACGGTGCCGCGTTCGTCGAGGCGGTAGGTGAAGCCGGTCGGTGTCCCCATCCGCTCAGGCTGACACGGCGGGCAACCTGTTTTTCGAAGGCCGGGAGTCCGGGGGTTTCCCGGATGGCGCTCCCGCGGGGACGCGACAGAATGCCAAGGATGATCCGAGGGGGACGCGGGGTGCGGGCCAAGCTGGGGAACGCGTACGTGCTGCTGGGCGCCCAGGCGCTCGTGCTGGCGGTGCTGCTCGTGTCGTACAACGACGGCCGGGTGCGGTTTCCCGCGTACCGCGTCGACCTGGACGTCTACCGGCTCGGCTCGGCGGCGCTGCTGCACGGCGACGCGCTGTACGGCGTGCTGCCGCCCACCGGTGACGGCCAGCTCCTGCTGTTCACCTACCCGCCGTTCGCGGCGATCGTGCTGGCGCCGCTCGCGGTGCTGCCGTACTGGGCCGCCTGCCTCGCGGTCACCGTGGGCACCCTCGGCCTGCTCGCGGTCGTGCTGGTCACGGTGCTGCGCGCGCTGGGCGCACGCAGTGACTGGCGCCGGGTCGGGGCGCTGCTGCTGGCCGCCGAGGTGCTCGAGCCGGTCCTGCGCACGGTCTACGCGGGCCAGCTCGACCTGCTCCTGCTCGCCCTCGTCGTCCTGGACGTCCTGGTCGACACCCCGCGGTGGCCGCGCGGCCTGCTGATCGGGATCGCCGCCGCGATCAAGCTGACCCCGGCGATCTTCCTGCTGTACCTCCTGCTCCGCCGGGACACCCGCGCGGCCGTGACCAGCGTCGTCACCTTCCTGGCCGCGACGGCGCTGGGCTTCCTGCTCGCCGGGGCGGACTCGGCGCGGTACTGGACGAGTGCGCTCTGGGACACCGGCCGCGTCGGCGAGCCGACCTATGCCGGCGACCAGTCCCTGCTGGGGCTGCTCGCCCGGGCCGGGGTGCCGGCCGGCGCGCGGACCGCGTGGTGGCTGCCGCTGGTCGCTGTCGTCCTCGTGCTGACGGCGCTCGGCGTGCGACGCGCGTTGGCCGCGGGGGAGCGGACCGTCGCGCTCGGCCTGAACGCGGTCGGCGGGCTGCTCGTCTCGCCCATTTCGTGGACGCACCACTGGGTCTGGGCCGTGGTCGTGCTGCTCGGCTGGGCGGAGCTGGCACGCCGCACCCGGCGGCGCGGGTTCGCCGCCGTGGCCGGGGTGGGCGCTGTGTTGTTCGTCGCCGGCCCGCAGTGGTGGTGGCCGCGCGGCGGCGAAGTGGAGCGCGACTGGACGTTCCTCCAGCAGCTGACCGGCAACGGCTATGTCCTTTTCGGACTCGCGGCGCTGGTCACGGCGGTGCTGGTGCGGTTCCCGCGCGACTTCCCGCAGGACCTCAGCGGCGCCGTTCCGGCCGGCGCCACAGCCAGCCCGCCCCGAGGATGAGCATCGCCGTGCCGAGGGCGAGGGCGAGGCAGATCCCGGCGGTGTTCAGCGGCAGTACGTCGGTGACCGCCCGCGGCAGTGGCAGCAGCCCGGCGAGGCCGACCACGGCGTAGCACGCACCGGCGATGATCAGGAACCGGGCGGCCGCGCGAGAGGACCGCGTGCAGAACACCGCGGCGGCGCCGGTCAGGAGGTGCACCAGCGTCCACGCTCCCGACACCGCGAAGACCCCGAACAGGGTCCGCGAGGGCGCTTCGCCGACCGAGACGCCCGGCATCAGCTCGAGCGCGCCCAGCACCAGGAACAGCAGGCCGATCAGCATGCCCATGCCCTGCACGGGATCGGGGCCCCGCTTCGGCACCTGGGTCTCGGGGTCGGTGGTCGTCATGCTTCCCGGATGCCCAGCGGGGACCCGTTTAAAGCACCTTTACCGGGGTTGTTCCCGCGGAGATAGGGGTAACCGGGGCGCGACCCGACCGCGAGGAGCTGACGATGACCGAGTACCGCCACACCGCGACCGCCGACGTCCCCGCCGACGAACTGTTCGCCTTCCTGAGCCACCCGGAGAACCTGCCGCGGTACTTCCCGGACATGAAGGTCGCCGAGCCGACGGGCGGCGACAGCGTGCACGTCGAGGCCGAGGTGCACGGCAACCGGGTCGCGAGCGAAGCGTGGCTGCACACCGACGCGGCGAACCGTTCGCTGTCCTGGGGCGCCGAAGGCCCCGACGACTACCACGGTGAACTGCGGGTCGCCGAGGACGGCCCGGCGTCGTCGGAGATCACCGTGACGTTGCACAGCGTCCGCGAGGCCGGCGGTGGCGAGGTGCAGCAGGGCCTCGAACGCACGGTGGCCGCGATGGCCGACGCGGCGTCCGCGGACAGCGGCCGGCGGTCTTAAGACGCCAACAGGGACTCGTCGAGCTGAGGCGGGAAGGGCCCGTAGGCGTTGCTCCGCGCACCGCGGGTGCGCAGCGCGGGCACCGCGAACAGGAGCTTGAGCAACGCCGGGGGCGCAGTGCCGCGGCCGCGTGCCCGCGCGGCCGCGGCACGCTTCTCGACCCGCACCTGGTCGGCCTGGACCCGTTCGATGGCGCGGATGCGGTCGGCCTGGACGCCGGCGAGGACGTCCGGGCCGGCGTCACCGCGGCGCAGGGCCGGGATCAGGCGGTTCGCCGCCGCGACGGCGTCCTGGATCGCCATGAGGATCCCGTTGCCGCCGACGGGGGAGATGACGTGGGCCGCGTCGCCGAGCAGCAGCAGGCCCGGGCGGTGCCAGCGCTCGACGCGGGAGATGTCCACTGACAGCAGTGTGGTCTGCGAGAAGTCCGTGAGCAGGTGCGCGCGGTCGGCGAGCCACGGCACGCGCTCGCGGAGGAACGCCCGGATCGGCTCGACGCCCCGTTCGCGCAGCGCCGGGTACGAGCCCTTCTCGATGCTGTAGCCCACCTGCCAGTCCTGAACGCCGCCGAGGACGCCGACGTAGGCATCGCGCCCGAAGTAGAGGTCGAGGTCGGCGTCCGGCGGGTCGCCGGGGGAGCGCGGCAGCCGGAACCACAGCAGGTCGGTGGTGGCGCCGAGCGGTTTCGCGTCGAGACCCGCGAGCCGCCGCACGGTGGAGAAGCGGCCGTCGGCGCCGACGACCAGCGACGTGGTGAGCTCGCCACCGCGGTACCGGACGCCGGTCACCTTCCCGTCCTCTTCGAGGAGGCCGGTGACCTTGGCGTTCGTCCGCAGGGTGAACGTCGGGAGCGCGCCCGCCCGCTCAGCGAGGAAGTCGAGGAACCGCACCTGCGGCATCAGCGCGACGTAGCCGAACTGCGTGTCGAGGCGGTCGTAGTCGGCGCAGCTGTAGACGCCGGAGGGCGTGTGGAAGCGGAACGACCGCGCCTTGAAGTGGTCGAGCCGCAGGAGGTCGGCCGCCAGGCCGAGCCGGTCGAGGAGCTCGAGGGTGTAGGGGTGCAGCGAATCGCCGCGGAAGTCGCGGTCGAAGTCGGAGCGCGCTTCGAACACCGTGACGTCGATCCCGGCGCGGGCGAGCAGGTAGCCGAGTAGCAGCCCGCCGGGGCCGCCGCCCGCGACGGCGACGCTCACGCCGTGTCCACTGTGTCCACTGTGGTCAGCCGGAAGACCGCCATCCCGGTCAGGTGCTCGAGGATCTGGCGCGGGGTGGCGTCCTGGGGGACCGGGAAGGCCTTGATCGCCCACGGCACCGACATCGCGGCCAGGTACGTCGCGACGACTTGGGCGGCTTCGTAGCCGTCGATGGTCTCCGCGCGGCAGTCCTGCCGTTCGCCGGCCGCGAGCAGCGCGCACTCGGGCGCGTCCAGGAGGTTGGCGACCCAGTCGCGGTCGCGCACGGGGGAGACGAGGTAGCGCTCGCCGTCCCGCGCGACGACGGCCAGCGGCACGAGCCGCGGCTCACCGGTGCTGCGGCCGCGCGTCTCGACGACACGCAGCGCGTACCCGCCTTCGGGGGGCGGCTCGCCGGGGGCACCGATCAGCTTGGCGGTCATTTCGGCGTTCATCGCTCGCGCATCCACCCGCGACACCGTAGCAAAACTAGCTAGATTGTCTAGCTAGCTTAGAATGTCCCGGTGGAAGACAGCGTCGCGTTCCGGGTGAACCTCGCCCTGCGGGACCTGCTGGCGCTCGCCCACGACGTCCAGTTGGCCCTGGCCCGCCGCCTGGGCCTGGGCGCGACCGACGTGCAGGCCCTGCAGCACCTGGCGGCGGGCAGGCCGATGGGCACGGTCGACCTGGCGCACGCGCTCAAGATCCGGTCGGCGTCGGCGACGGTCCTGGTCGACCGCCTGGAGGCGGCCGGTCACGTCCGCCGCGACCGCCACCCCAGCGACGGCAGGCGCGTCACGCTGGTCATCGCCGATGCGGCCCGCACCGAGGTCCGGGCGGCACTGGCCCCGCTGGTCGACGCGCTGACCCGGCTGACGGACGAACTGGAGCCGGGGCAGGCCGAAGCGGTGGCGAAGTTCCTCGGCGACACGACGGAAGTGCTGAGGACGTACGCGGCCGAGTCATGACCTCGCGTGGTAGGCCGCGAGGACGTCGTCCAGTGGGCCGTGTCGGCGGATCCGGCCCTCGTCCATCCAGAGGGCGGTGGTGCACAGCTCCCGCAGCAGTTCGTCGGAGTGCGAGGCGAACACCAGCGCCCCGGCGCGGCGGGCGAGGTCGACCAGCCGCTCACGGGCTTTCGCGAGGAACGCCGCGTCGACGGCGCCGAGGCCTTCGTCGAGGATGAGGATTTCGGGATCGATCGTGGTCACGACGCCGAGCGAGAGCCGGACCCGCATGCCGGCCGAGTAGGTGCGCAGCGGCAGGCTCAGGTAGTCGCCGAGCTCGGTGAACTCCGCGATGTCGTCGACCCGCTTCGTCATCTGCTTGCGGCTCATGCCGAGGAACAGGCCCTGGATCATGATGTTCTCGTGACCCGAAACCTCGGGGTCCAGGCCGACGCCGAGGTCGAACACGGGCGCGATCCGGCCGGCGACCCGGGCGGTGCCCCGGGTCGGCTCGTAGATGCCGGACAGCAGTCGCAGCAGGGTCGACTTGCCGGCGCCGTTGTGCCCGACCAGCCCGACGCGGTCGCCGTCGCCCATCGAGAGGGTGATGTCGTGCAGCGCTTCGATGACCGGGACCTTCGCCGCGGCGGCGATCGGGCCGCCGACCTTGCCGAGCACCTGTTTCTTGAGCGACCGGGTCTTGGCGTCGAAGACCGGGAAGTCGACGTACGCGCGCCGGACCTCGATGCTCACCATGTTCGCCCCTCTCGTCGCCTGAATGCGAATGCAAGTTATCATTCGCATCTGGCGATGGTCCGGGGGCAGGAGGTAGCGTGCGGCCGGTGAGCGAGCAGTCCGTCGAGCCGGGATTCCGCCCGCCGCAGCAAGCGCGCAGCCGGGAGTCGCTGCAGAAGGTGCTGGCCGCCGCCGAGCACGTGCTGGCCGGGCAGGGCCACGAAGAGTTCACCCTCGCCGCGGTCGCCGAGCGGGCCGGGATGTCGGTGGGGACGATCTACCGCCGGTTCTCGGGGAAGGACCAGCTGCTCTACGCCGTGAAGGACCAGCTGCTCGGCCGCCTCGAGACCGGCGTCGGCGAGGCGCTCCAGGCGTCAGGGCCGGGGCTGGGTGAGGTCGTCGGCGCGTTCGTCCGTGCGCTGGCCGGGACTTTCTCGAGCCACGACCGGATCTTCTCGGAACTGCTCGACGGCCAGCGCGCCGACGGGCGCGATCGCGGCCTCCAGGCGCTGGCCGCGATCCAGCAGGCGCTCGTCGAGGCCGTTCACCCGTACCTGGACGAGGTTCGCCGTCCGGACGCCGCGCTCGCCGTCCGCACGACCGCTCGCACCATCATCGGCTCCGGGGTGCACCGCGCCGCCACCGGCCGGTTCTGGCCCGACGGCCTGACGTGGACCGAGTGGGCCACCGAAACGACCGCGATGGCGCTCGCCCACCTCACCTCGCCGGGCGGCTGACCGAGCGGAGCCGCCGGAACCGGGTTAGCTTTCGGGGCATGCGAAACGAGCCCGCGCTCTGGCTGTTCGCCGACCAGCTCGGGCCGCACTTCCACAGCACGCCCGAACACCGCGGCCGCGACGTGCTGCTGATCCGCTCGGCCGCGGCCTTCGCCGGGAAGCCGTTCCACCGGCAGAAACTGCACCTCGTCCAGGCCGCGCTGTACCGGCTCGCCGCCGATCTCGGCGACCGCGTCACCCTGCTCGACGCCCCGGACTACCGCACCGGCCTGCGGCGGTTCGGGCGGCCCGTCGTCGTGCACGAGCCGACGTCACACGCCGCCGACGCCTTCGTCCGGCGGCTGCGCGACGAAGGCGTCGTCACGGAAATCCTGCCGACGCCCGGCTTCGTGCTGTCCAAAGAGGACTTCGCCGCGTGGGCCGAGGGACGCACGCGGTTCGTCATGGAGGACTTCTACCGCGACCAGCGCCGCAAGTTCGGCGTGCTCCTGGAGCCCGGCGGCGAACCGGCCGGCGGGCACTGGAACTACGACCAGGAGAACCGGCAGCCGCCGCCGAAGACCACCCGGCTCGACGTGCCCGCGCCCTGGCACCCGCGGGAAAACGAGATCGACGACCGCGTCCGGGCCGAGCTCGACGAAGCCGAGCGCGCGGGGAAGATCCACCCGGTGGGCGTCGACGGCCCGCGGCGCTTCGCCGTCGGGCACGACGAAGCGAACCGTGCTCTGCGCCGGTTCCTCGAGCACCGCCTGCCCGTCTTCGGCCCCCACCAGGACGCGATGCTCACGCACGACTGGGCGATGGCGCACGCGCTGCTCTCCGTGCCGCTCAACCTCGGCCTGCTCGACCCCCGCGACGTCGTGCGGCGGGCCGAAGAGCGCTACCGGACCGGCGACGCGCCGCTGAGCAGCGTCGAAGGCTTCGTCCGGCAGATCCTCGGCTGGCGCGAGTGGGTGTGGCACCTGTACTGGCACCAGGGGCCGGAGTACTTGCGGCGCAACGCGTTGCAGGCGCGCCGCGAGCTGCCGGGCTGGTGGCGTTCGCTGGACGCGGACGCCGTCGAAGCGGCCTGCCTGCGCACCGCGCTCGCCGGCGTGCGCGACCGCGGCTACGCCCACCACATCGAACGCCTGATGGTGCTCGGCAACCACGCGCTGCAGCGCGGGTACGACCCGGCCGAGCTGAACCGCTGGTTCGCCACCGCGTTCGTCGACGGCTTCGGGTGGGTCATGCCGGCGAACGTGATCGGCATGAGCCAGTACGCCGACGGCGGCCTCGTCGGGACGAAGCCGTATGCGGCCGGCGGCGCCTACATCAGCCGGATGAGTGACCATTGCCCCGGTTGTGTCTTCGACCCGAAGAAGCGGACCGGGCCGGACGCGTGCCCGTTCACCGCCGGGTACTGGGCGTTCCTCGACCGCAACGCGAGTAGGCTGCGGGGAAACCACCGGATGCGGCAGCCGTTGCAGGGCTTGGAAAGACTCGCGGATCGTGACGAGGTCGTCGCCCGGGAGGCTGACCGTCACCACTTCTGATTTCACACCATTGTGTAGCTAGTCCGGCGGGCTTTGGTCTTTTACGGTGATTGCCTCCCTTTCCCCGGCGAAGGCGATCCTCCGTGCCCGACGCAGATCAGCGCGCTGGCGTGCTGTCCAAACGCGCTCTGGTGACCGCGTCCCACGCGGTCGAGCGCGCCGCGCTCGCCGACGGGACGGGCGCCGACACCGTGGTGTTCGCGCTGTTCCAGCGGTTGCCGTACTTCGAACGAGAACGCGACGTGTACGCGCGGATCGCGCGGAAGGCGGCGGTCACGGTCGTCGGCATGGTCGACTCCGGCCGGCCCGACCTCCCGCACGGCGTCACGCCGGTGCTGCTGCGCCCCGACGAGCCGATGGCGCGGGAGTGGTCGGTCGCGGTGCTGTCGCCGACGTTCGGGGCCTCGGTCGTCGCGCAGGACCTGGACGAGATCGACCCGCAGGCGTCGTCGGTCGAGCGGGCGCGGCTGTTCCGCGGCCGCTGGGGGCTGCGCCGCGACGAGGCGTACGCGGAGGTCGTCCGGCTCCGCGACGCGATGGGCGACCGGCTGCCCCCGGCGGTGCGGCACCAGGTCGGCGAGGTCCTGGCGTCGGTGGAGACCCCGGCGGAGGTCGACATCGAAAGCCGCGCGGAGGCGGCACTGCGGCACGTGGCGGCCCGGCTCGACGAGGCGCGGGCGTCGGCACCGGCGGTCCCGGGCCCGGCCGTCGACCCGGACACCGGGCTCGAAACCCTGGCGGGCCTCACGCGGTGGCTCGGCGACGCGACCGACACGGTGCCGCTCGGCCTGGTGCTGGTCGCGGTCGACGACCTCACCGCCGTCGGCCGGCGGCACGGCACCCGCGTCCGCATGCACACGGAGCAGAACATCGCGGACCTGCTCCGCGGGGGATTGCGCCCGCTCGACCGCGCGGTCCGGCTCGGATCGGGGGAGTTCCTGGTGATCCAGCCGGCGGTGCCGGCGGCGGAGCTGACGTCCCGCAGCCAGCACCTGGAGCGCCGTTTGTCGGCACTGCACGCGACTTACCCGTTCGTGGACCTGCACCCCCGAACGACGACCATGCTGACCCGCCGGCGCCCGTTGCCGCTGCAGAAGCTCCGCGCCCAGCTTCGCGAGGTCCCGGCGGTGACGCTGTGGCCGCCGAGCCAGGGCTCGCTGCCGATCCCGCCGGAGCAGCACGGCATGGCCATGCGCTCGGGGGCCGGCGCCTGGTTCCGCTGACCACGGGGTGCGTATAACGCCCTATACTTCCGGGCGACGGCTCAAGGCGCTGCGCGCTCGATCGCCGAGACCAGGGCCCGCAACGCGGCGACTTCCGCGGACAGGGCCCGCCGGCCGGCCGGGTTGATCGTGATCCACGTGCGGGGCCGCTTGCCCTCGTAGCCCTTCTCGACGTCGATCAGCCCGGCCTCTTCGAGGATCGTGACGTGCCGTGAGAGGTTCCCGGCCGTCATGTCAAGGGTCCGGCGCAGGTAGCCGAAGTCGACCTTCCCGGCTTCGGCGGTGATGGTGAGGATGCCGAGCCGGTGCCGCTGGTGCACGGTCTCGTCGAGGCCCGCCGCGGGGTGCTCGCTCATGCGCGCGCCCGCCGCTCGTGCCACGCCGCGAACGCCCCGCCGGTGAGCAGCACGAGCCCGGGCAGCAGCGTGTTCGTGAACGCCATCGTGGCTTCGCCCTCGTACCGCGCGAAGACGCCGAGGTGGAAGAACACGTTCTGCACGTTGTAGGTGTTCGCCAGCAGCGCCGCGGCCGCGAAGAGCCCGCTGATCACGCCGAGCACCCGGCTGCGTTCCAGCCACGCCAGCCCGATCAGGCCGAGCGCGATCGTGACGAGCGGCGCGTAGGGCCGCACCGGCGCGAACCGGAGGTCGAGCATCGCGAGGGCGACGAGACCGAAGACCATCGCGGCCGCCGTCGCGATGCCCGGGTGGCGGAGCTTCGGCCGCAGCCACAGCACGCCGCCGAGCGCGAGCAGGGCGGCGGCCGCCACCGGGACCGTGAACGACGGCTGGGCGAACGGCGACCGCTCGACCCGGTAGGCGAAGGACTCGACCACCGGGAACCCGAACGAGATCGCGAGGACACCCACGAGGCCGATCGCGAGGTAGCCGCGGATCGGCGTCCGCACGCCGCTGCGCGTGCCGCGGTGGAGGTACCACGCGGCCGTGGCCAGGAACCCGCCGACGACTGCGACGAGCCAGTAGAGCTGCAGTGGCGTGCCGAACCCGACGGGCCCGACCTCGAAGCGGTGCGGCCCGCCTTCCGCCCACAGCGGAGCCAGCAGCACGAGCACCCCGAACAGGAACAACGGCGGTACGTACGCGTGGCGGTCGGCCCGCGTCCGGGCCCGCAGGCGGGAGATCTCGTCGAGCAGCTCGGCGGGTTCGGTCATCGTCTCCCCAGATCGTAACTAGTTTATTTGGCAAACCGGATCTGCGGGCGAACCTACCGCGAACCGGGACCGGTGCGGAACCCGGGTCTGCGATCATGAACGGCGTGAAGCCACGACGCTGGAACCCGGAGACCGTCGCACCGCCGCTCGGGCGGTACAGCCACCTGGCCGAGGTGCCCGCCGGGCACCGGCTCGTCTTCCTCGCCGGCCAGCTCGGGGTCGGTCCCGACGGCACCCTCGCCGGGGCCGATGCCGAAACGCAGGCACGGCAGATCTTCGCCAACCTCGAAGCGCTTCTCGACGCCGAAGGTGCGGGGCCGGAGCACCTCGTCAAGCTGCTGACGCTGGTCACGGGCACCGAGCACCTCGCCGGGTACCGCGCCGCGCAGGCCGAGGTGTTCGCGAAGTGGTTCCCCGACGGCGACTTCCCGGCGTCGACGCTCGCCGTCGTGGCGGCGCTGGCCGGTCCGGACTACGCCGTCGAGGTCGAGGCGATCGCCGCCGTGCCCGCCTAGGCGAAGATCGCCAGCCCCAGCCCGCCGCCGATGATCACCGCGCAGGCCGCGATCGTCGTGCGCCGGTAGTGGAGGATCAGCGCCGCGAATTCGCGCAGCAGCGCGCTCGGCAGGAAGTACCGGGCGGTCGGCGCGCCCGCCGCGTCGAACGGCAGGCCCAGGCGGCGGCACTCCACCGCCGTGCGGAAGACGTGGTAGTTGCTGGTCACCGCCAGCACCCGCTGCGGCCGCGCGCCGCCGAGCAGGTCCGCGGAGAACTCGAGGTTCTCTTCGGTCGTCGTCGCGCGGTCCTCACGGCGGATCCGGTCCTCCGGGATTCCCTGCGCGCGCAGGTAGTCGTCCATCGCCTCGGCTTCGGAGATCGTCTCGCCGGGCCCCCGCCCGCCCGACACCACGAGCAACGGGGGAGCCGTTTCCCGTTCGTACAGCCGGATCGCGCGGTCGAGCCGGGCGGCCAGCAGCGGCGTCACGCGGTCGCCGGCCAGGCCGCAGCCGAGGACGATGATCGCGTCGAAGCCGGTGCGCCG
Organism: Amycolatopsis ponsaeliensis; assembly: GCF_030182635.1. Classification (NCBI taxonomy): domain Bacteria; kingdom Bacillati; phylum Actinomycetota; class Actinomycetes; order Pseudonocardiales; family Pseudonocardiaceae; genus Amycolatopsis; species Amycolatopsis ponsaeliensis. The sequence continues at coordinate 60,341 of NZ_JAPZLD010000057.1, read as the reverse complement.
CCGCAGCCTGCCGTACAGGATCGAATACCCGAGCAGGGACGCGAACAGGAAACCGAAGTAGCAGGCGAGTACCGCCGCCGTGGCCACCACTGCCGATCCCCACCGGCCGAGCGGCGCGAAGAACAGCCCTTCCAGCACCAGGATGCCGACGCCGAGCAGGAACGACAGGAGGTTCTGGAGACTCCGCCCTTCGCGTCGCACCATCCCGACGCCGTTGACGATCAGCGCGCCCGGCAGCACCACCGCGACGATCACCGCGACGACCGCAACCACTCCGACCAGGATCGGCGTCAGCCACTCGAGATGCAGGGCCGCGCGCAGCAGCCACAACCCGCTCAGCAGCAACGCCACCCCGAGCCAGACGGCGTTGCCGAGCCGGCGCGGTTCGCGGGCCAGGCGGACCGCGAACACCAGCAGGGCCGCGGCGGCGCCGGCGGGCAGCACGACGTCGGTGACGCTCACTCGGCCTCCCCACCTCCCCGAAGAGGCCAAGGTAGAGCACGCGGACCCGGTGCACGCGCACCGGGTCCGCGTCCACTCCCGTGCTGTCAGGCCTTGCGCTGCATGCTGGAGCGCGCCGGGTTGCCCTGGTCCGCGGCCTTCGGGTCGGTCTCGTCCTGCTTGCCGCGCACGCCGGACTCGATCCGGTCGCCGAGGTCCTTGTCGACGGTGCGCCAGTAGTCGAACGCCCGCAGCAGCACGGGCTCGGAGACGCCGTTGAGCAGGTGCCCGACGACGTTGTCGACCAGCCGGGCGCGGGCGTCGTCGTCCAGCACGTCGCGGACCATCGTCCCGGCCTGGCCCCAGTCGTCGTCCTCCTCGCGCAGCGTGTACGCCGTGCGGACCATGTCGCCGTCGGTGTGCCAGCCCGAAGGCTGCCCGTACTTCGCGACGTCGGCCTGCGGCCCGCCCTTCGAGTTCGGCGCGTACACCGGGTCGGACACCTTCGTGTACCGCATCGCGCCGTCCTTGCTGTAGCTGTGGACGGGGGAGACGGGTGCGTTGACCGGCAGCTGCTTGTAGTTCGCGCCGATCCGGTAGCGGTGCGCGTCCGGGTAGGAGAACAGCCGGCCGAGCAGCATCTTGTCGGGGCTCGCACCGATGCCCGGCACGAGGTTGCTCGGCTCGAACGCCGCCTGCTCGATCTCGGTGTGGTGGTCGGTCGGATTGCGGTCGAGCGTCATCCGGCCGACGTCGATCAGCGGGTAGTCGCCGTGCGGCCACACCTTCGTCAGGTCGAAGGGGTTGAAGCGGTACGTCTTCGCGTCGTCGAACGGCATGACCTGCACTTTCAGCGTCCAGCTCGGGTGGTCGCCGCGCTCGATCGCCTCGTACAGGTCGCGCGTGTGGTAGTCGGTGTCGGCCGACGCCATCTGGTCGGCTTCGTCCTGCGTGAACGTCTCGACGCCCTGGTCGGTCTTGAAGTGGTACTTCACCCAGAAGCGTTCGCCGGCGGCGTTGACCCACATGTAGGTGTGCGAGCTGTAGCCGTTCATGTGGCGCCAGGTGCGCGGGATCCCGCGGTCGCCCATCAGCCACGTGACCTGGTGCGCCGACTCCGGCGACAGCGTCCAGAAGTCCCACTGCATGTCGTGGTCGCGCAGGTTGTTGTCGGCGCGGCGCTTCTGCGACCGGATGAAGTGCTGGAACTTCAACGGATCCCGGATGAAGAAGACCGGCGTGTTGTTGCCGACCATGTCGTAGTTGCCTTCGCTGGTGTAGAACTTCACCGCGAAGCCGCGCGGGTCGCGCCAGGTGTCGGGGCTGCCGCGCTCGCCGGCGACGGTGGAGAACCGGATCAGCAGGTCGGTCTTCGTGGCGGGCTGGAACACGGCGGCCTTGGTGTACGCGCTGACGTCGCCGGTCACCTCGAACCGGCCGAACGCGCCGCTGCCCTTCGCGTGCGGCTGGCGTTCGGGGACGCGTTCGCGGTTGAACTGGGCCATCTGCTCGATGAGGTAGTTGTCGTGCAGCAGGATCGGGCCGTCGGGCCCGACCGTGAGCGAGTGTTCGTCGCTCTCGACCGGGATGCCGGCGTCGGTGGTGGTCGGTTCGGTCACGGTGTTGCCTCTTTCCGGGAAGTGGTGCCGCAGCCGGGGCAGACGCCCCAGAACACCACTTCCGCTTCGTCGACCAGGAAGCCGTGCGCGTCGCCCGGAGTCAGGCACGGGGCCGCGCCGACCACGCAGTCGACGTCCTCCGTCCGCCCGCAGCGACGGCACACGACGTGGTGGTGGTTATCCCCGGCCCGCCGTTCGAAACGTGCCGGATGTCCCGGCAGCTCGATCCGCCGGATCAGGCCGGCCTCCGCGCCCGCGCCCAGGACGTCGTAGACCGCCTGGGTGGACACGGATCCCAGCACCGAGCGGACCCCGGTGCCGATTTCGTCCACTGTGGAATGAGGATGCGTCGCCAGCCACGTGAGCACCGCCCGCCGCGGCGCGGTGACGCGCAGGCCGGCGGCCCGCAGCGTGGTGGTCGCATCGCTCATGACACCCCACCGTCCGCGCTTTTCTGGATCGGGTCAAGTCCTCGGATGGACGGTTTGGGAAGGCGGAAAACGGGTAGTGGCGGGGAAATCTGGCATGGTGGAGGGGTGAAACCCGCCTTCGTGGTGCACGAACACTGGCGCCCCCGGCACCACTTCGACCTCCGGCTGGAGGAGGACGGCGTGCTGCGGTCGTGGGCGGTGCCGCGCGGCCTCCCGCCGGACGCGAGCGGCAACCGGCTGGCGGTCGCGGTGCCCGACCACGCGATGGACCACCTCGCCTACGAGGACGACACGAAGAAGGTCGCGGACACCGGCTGGTGGGAGGAGCACGACCGGACGGACAAGCGGATCCTGTTCACCCTGCACGGCCGGACGGAGTCGGTCCGCTACGCGCTGATCCGGACCGACCGGGACTGGCTGCTGCACCGCACCCGCGAGCAGCCGGGAGACGCCGATGCCGCGCGCTGAGGTCCTGTCCGCCACGCCGACCCTCTTCCGCGACGACGGCGCGCTCGACGAAGCCGGGAACACCGCGTTGCTGACCTGGCTGAGCGGCCGGGTCGACGGCGTCTTCGTCGCCGGGACGACCGGCGAGTTCCCGGCGCTCGACCGCGTCGAGCGCCGGACGCTCGTGGCCCTCGCGATGGCGGTGTTCGGCCCGGACCGCACGATCGTGCACGTGGGCGCGGCGAGCACGCGCGAAGCGGTCGCCCTGACCGCCGACGCGCTCGCCGAAGGCGCCACGCGCCTGGCCGTGCTCACGCCGTACTACCTGCCTGCCGACGCCCAGGCCGTCGGGCGGCACTTCGCCGCCGTGCGCGACGCCGCCGGTGACGCCGACGTCTACGGCTACCTCTTCCCCGACCGCACCGGGGTCACGCTCTCCCCGGAGCAGTTCGCGGCGACGGGCCTGCGCGGCGGCAAGCTGTCCGGCGCCGCGGCGGCCCGGTTCGCCGACTTCCGCGCGGCCCTGCCGGACGCGCGGTTCTGGTCGGGGGCCGACACCGACCTGGCGGCGGTCGCCCGCGCCGGTGGGGCGGGCATCGTGTCGGGCCTGTCGTCGGCGTTCCCGGAACCCTTCACCGACCTCGCGGCCGCGGTCGAGGCGGGAGACACCGCGGCCGAGCGGGCGGCCCAGGCCCGTGCCGACGCGGTCCTCGCCGCGCTAGGCGGCACCGTCGAAGGGATCAAGGAAGCCTTGCGGCAGCGGGGCATCGGCACCGGGCTGATGCGGATGCCGGCTCCCGAGCCGGCAGTCGAGCGGATCTCGCGGCTGATCGGGGACTGACTCCGATCAGGCCGTCCGGAAGTGGACTCCCGCGCGCATCGCCCGGTGGGCCCAATGGCCGAGCACCGCGAGCAGCGCGATCTCCAGCACCATCATCAGCCGCTCGACCAGCCCGGTCGCCACGGTCGGCAAGTGGCCGCCCAGGATGACGTTCACCGCGAACGGCACGATGAACGGCAGGTAGAACGGGATCGCCGCCAGCGCCAGCCGGCGCGACCAGCGGGCGAACCGCCGCCAGCGCGGGTCGTCGCGGTGCCGGCGGCCCAGCGCCCAGCCGACGATCGGCAAGCTGAGACAGGTCACCGCCGAGGCGTACAGGTGGATCTTGCCGGTGGCGGTGATGGCGCCGCCCTGGGGATCCTTCGCGAAGACCGCCACCGCGAGCAGGCTGAGGCACCACAGCGCCTTCGCCGCCACCAGTACCGGGTTGGCCAGCAGGCCGCGGCGGTAGAGCGCGACCAGCAGCAGCGCCGAGCCGGTGCTGGTGAGCAGCAGCGCGCCGTCCCACATCCAGCGGCCCGGGCTCAGCGCGTAGTCGCTGAGCATCGTGCTGACCGGGTCGAGCGGGGCCAGCCGCCGGTCGAGGTGCAGCACCGCCAGCAGGACGACGGCGCCGGCGAAGGCGCTCAGCGCTCCCGGCACGAGCAGCCGGGCGGGGAGTGACGGGCGGGCGGGGGAAGGCAACAGCATGTAAGGGGACACTCCCGGACGGCTCGGCTGGTTCAGGCGCAAGCCGGGGACGCTACCCGTGACCATTCCGTGATCATAGCGGGACACGCCCGAGATGTGATGCGGGCCACCAGTACCCGACCCAGGCGGAGCTTTCACGTGAAAGCTCCGCCTGGGTCAGTGGTAACCGTCCTGCGGGATCTCGGCCGAATCCGTCAGCCGGAGCTTGCGGCGCGCCCGCTGGTAGAAGGTCGTCATCCCGAGCCGGACCACCCGCGCCGCACTGGGCCGGGCGTGCAGGTCGAGCCGGTCGCCGGGGGAGACGTACCCCTCGACCTGGCCGTCGACCTCCACTGCCAGCCGGCCGCTGGTCGGCAGCAGCTCCAGCGTCACCTCGTCGTGCACCGACAGCACGATGCCCCGGCTGTACGCGGAGTGCGGTGCCGCGGGCGTGACCAGCAGCGCCTCGACCGACGGGCTGGTGATCGGGCCGCCGGCCGAGAAGCTGTACGCCGTCGAGCCGGTCGGGGTGGCGACGACCACCGCGTCCGCCGAATAGCTGACGAACTGCTGGCCGCCCACGTGCACCGCCACCACCGCGCTGCCGTCGCCCGGCACGCGCACCACCGCGATGTCGTTGAACGCCGTGATCCGGCGCCCCGCCAGCACGGCGTCCACGGCCAGCCGTGGCTCCACCGTGAACTGGTGGTCGTCGATGGCCGAGAGCGCGCCGGGCAGGTCGGGGACGTCGACCTCGGCCAGGAAGCCCAGCTTGCCGAGGTTCACCCCGAGCACCGGCGCGCGCTGCCCGTCGGCCAGCCGCATGGCCCGCAGCATCGTGCCGTCCCCGCCCAGGCTGACGACCAGGTCGGACCGCCGGCCGAGCTCCTCGGGCGTCACCCCGATCGCCGCGCAGTTCAGGCGGACGATCTCGTCGGCGATGCCGAGGATCTCGATGTTCCGGTTGCCGGCCCAGCCGAGCACGGCTTCGACGGCGGCCGCCGAGTCGCGGCGGGGGTGCAGCACGAGTCCCGCGGAGTGCATGTCAGCGGCACCGGGGCGAAGAGAGCGTCATGCGCTCAGTCTGCCCGCTCCCGCCTTCCGCCGCGAGAACCGGAGCGCGCCGTCGTCGATCCGGCCGTGCCGCAGCTTGACGACGTCGTGCGCGTAGCTCATGCCCAGCGTCCACGGCGCCCGCGACCCGGCCTTCGGGAACGCGTCGATCGACCGCAGCACGTACCCGGCGTCGAAGTCGAGCAGCGGCCGCTCGGTGACCGCCGGGTCGTCGTTGACCGGCACGCACTGGTCGTGGCCGCCGCGGTCGAGGTGGCGCAGCAGCCGGACGAAGTACTCGCCGACCAGGTCGGCCTTCAGCGTCCACGACGCGTTCGTGTACCCGATCGTGAAGATGAAGTTCGGCACGCCGCTGAGCATCATCCCCTTGTACGCCATGGTTTCCGGCAGTTTCACCGGTTCGCCGTCGACCACCAGGTCGATGCCGCCGAAGGCCAGCAACCGTAGCCCGGTGGCCGTCACGACGACGTCCGCGGGCAGCTCGTCCCCGGACTCCAGTCGGATCCCGTCCTTCGTGAACGACGCGATCCGGTCGGTGACCACCGAGGCGTCGCCGCGCTTGATCGAGCGGAACAGATCGCCGTCCGGCACCAGGCACAGCCGCTGGTCCCAGGGCTGGTAGCGCGGCTTGAAGTGGGTGTCGACGGCGTACCCGGCCGGCAGCTGCTTCATCGCGGCCTTGCGGATCATCGCCTTGACCACGCCCGGACGGCGCCGGCTGAGCTGGTAGATCAGCGTGCTCACGGCGACGTTCTTCCACCGCGCGATCGGGTACGCGAGCTTCGCGCCGAGCAGCCCGCGCAGCCGGTTGGCCAGCGCGTCCTCCGACGGCAGCGACAGGATGTAGGTGGGGGAGCGCTGCAGCATCGTCACGTGCTCCGCGCGGTCGGTCATGGCCGGCACCAGCGTCACGGCCGTCGCGCCGCTGCCGATCACGACGACCTTCTTGCCGGCGTAGTCGAGGTCCTCGGGCCAGTGCTGCGGGTGCACGACGGTGCCGCCGAAGTCCTCGATGCCCGGGAACTCCGGCGTGTGGCCGCCCGCGTAGTCGTAGTAGCCGCTGCACAGGTAGAGGAACTTCGCCGTGAACCGGACGGGCTCGCCCTCGTGGGTCGCCTCCACCGTCCACTGTGCGTTCTCGGTGGACCATGCGGCGCGGACGACCTTGTGCCCGAACCGGATGTGCCGGTCGATCCCGGCGTCGGCCGCGGTGTCGCGGACGTACTTGAGGATCGACGGCCCGTCGGCGATGGCCTTCTCGCTGGTCCACGGCCGGAACCGGTAGCCGAGGGTCTGCATGTCCGAATCGGACCGGACTCCCGGGTAGCGGAACAGGTCCCACGTGCCGCCGATGGCCTCGCGGGCTTCGAGGATCGCGTACGTCTTGCGCGGGAACGCCGTCCGCAGGTGGTGGGCCGCGCCGACGCCGGACAGCCCGGCGCCGACGATCAGGACCTCGACGTGCTCGGTCATCGCACGGCCTCCGTCCGCCGCGGGCGCCTCATCAGGCGCGTCAGGACGGCGTTGTAGTGGGTGGGGGTGACGCGGGCGAGCGCGTCGAACAGGTAGGCGTCGGGGCCGACGAGGATGCGGGCCTTGCCGCGGTCGACGCCGGTGTGGATGATCGCCGCGGCCTTGTCCGGCGACGTCATCGTCATGGCCTCGAACTGCGCGGCCATCTCTTCGCGGCTTCGGCCCCGTCCGGTGGGGTCCCGGCGCACCCGGGCGTTGCGCGCGATGTTCGTCGTGATGCCGCCCGGGTGGACGGTGATCGCGCGGACCGCGCTGCCGGCCAGCTCCTGCCGCAGCGACTCGGTGAAGCCGCGGACGGCGAACTTCGCCGCGCAGTAGGCGCTCTGGTAGGGAATCCCGAGCAGGCCGTACACGCTGGAGGTGTTGACGATCGCGCCTTCGCCCTGCTCGGCGAGGATCGGCAGGAACGCCCGCGTCCCGTGCACCACCCCGCGGAAGTTGATGTCGTGCAGCCAGTCGTCGTCCTCGGGCACCGCGTCGAGCACGGACGAGGTGACCGCGACACCGGCATTGTTGAAGACCGCGGCCAGCGGCGCGGGGAGCCACTCTCGCACCTCGCCGGCGAACCGGAGCTGGTCTTCCGCGTCGCGGACGTCGAGCACCCGCGTGAGCACTCGGCCGTGCAACGCCGCCGCGGTGGCCTTGAGCCCGTCTGCGTCGACGTCGGCGAGGGCGACCGGCGCGCCGAGCCGGGACAGCCGGGTGGCCAGTGCCCGGCCGATGCCGGACGCCGCGCCGGTGATCACCACCGGGCGGCCGGTGATGCTACGGGGCCGTGACATCGCTGCTCCTCACGTGCTTGTCGACGAGGTCGAGCAGGACCGGCCACGCGCCTTCGGGCAGGTCGTGGCCCATGCCGGGGACGGTTTCGAGGCGGGCGCCGGGGATGGCGCGGGCCGTGGCGGCGCCGCCGGTGGGGTGGACCATCCGGTCGCGGTCGCCGTGGATCACCAGTGTCGGCGCGGTGATCTTCCGCAGCCACGCCGTCCGGTTGCCGGACTTGAGGATCGCGCCGAGCTGGCGGCCCACGCCGCCCGCCGTCGGGTCGCGGTCCCAGCCGATCCCGGCCTTTTCGCGCACCCAGGCCTCGTCGAAGGGGAAGCCGTGCGAACTGATGTGCCGGAACATCGTCACGGCGCTTTCGACGGCCTCTTCGCGGGACTTCGGCGGCTTCGCGCCCATCAGCCGCAACGTCGAGAACGCCGGGCGGCCGATCAGGCGGGACCCGGTCGTCGACATGATCGACGTCAGGGTGCGGACGCGCGCCGGGTGCAGCGCCGCCACCGTCTGCGAGATCATCCCGCCCATGGACACACCGGCGAGGTGGGTGGTCTCGAGGTCGAGAGCGTCGAGCAGACCGACGGTGTCGGCGGCCATGTCCTTCAGGTCGTACTGCTCCGGTGGGAAGCGCCCGGCGAACATCGCGGGCAGGCTCGCCGGGCGGAAGCGCGGGTGCGTCGAGCGCCCGGCGTCGCGGTTGTCGAACCGGATGACCTCGAACCCGCGCTCGGCGAGCTGCGCGCAGAACGCGTCCGGCCAGCTGTGCAGCTGCTGGCCGAGCCCGGCGACGAGGACCAGCGGATCGGCGCCGCGGTCCCCGATCCGATCGTAGGCCAGGGAAATGCCCCGGCCGGCGTCGGCGATCTCTTCGGTCACGAATCTCCTCCGGTGCTCCGGCGGCGCACGATCGCGCGCCCGCCCTTGGCCGGGGCGTAGGCCACACCCCGAGAATGCCAGCGTTCGCCGCGCTCGGCGGTCGGCACGAGGTCGAACTCCCGCAGCAAGGTCCGCAGGACGACGGTCATCTCCATGGTGGCGAACGCGGCGCCTAGGCAGCGTCGCGTGCCGCCGCCGAACGGGATCCACTGGTAGAGGTCCGGGCGCGCGCCTTCGAAGCGGTGCGGGTCGAAGGTGGCCGCGTGCGGGAACACCGCGTCGTCGTCGTGGATCAGGGCGATGCTCACGAGCACCGCGTACCCCTTCGGCAGTGTCCAGCGGCCGAGCCGGAAGCCGTCCTGCTTGACCTGCCGGGCGGTGAGGTCGATGACCGGGCGGGTGCGCTGGACCTCGAGGATCGTGGCGTCGAGGAGCTTCCCGTCGTCGTCGTGGAGTTCCGCCAGCAGCGTGGGGTGGCGGCGGAGACGTTCGACAGCCCAGGCGAGCGTCGTCGCCGTGGTCTCATGTCCGGCTGTCAGGAGGGTGAGGAGCTGGTCGGAAATCTCGTCGCGGCTGAGGCCGGATCCGTCGTCGTAGCGGGTCTGCAGCATCATCGAGAGGACGTCGTCGCCGTCCGGGCGCGCCTTCGCGATCAGCCGGTCGACGATCGCGTCGTACTCGCGGCGCATCCGTTCGAAGCGGCGCCAGGGATTGAAGCGGCCTTTCTTGGAAATCGGCGCGACGGCCAGCCGCGAGCCGAGGGTGACGAACGGCGGGAGCAGTTCGCGCAGCTCCGCGAACTCGGCTCCCTCGGCGCCGAACACCGCGCGGAGGATGGCGTTGAGCGTGATCCGCATCATCGACGGCAGGGTGGCGAACGCTTTTCCGTCCGGCCAGCTGGCCAGCTCACGCAAGGTCTCTTCTTCGACGATCTGCTCGTAGGCGGCGAGCCGGCGGCCGTGGAAGGGCGGGACGAGGAGCTTGCGCTGCCTTTTGTGCTCGCCGCCGGACAGGGCGAACATCGAGTGCGGGCCGAGCACCCGGCCGAGGTTGACCTCGAGGTTGTCGACGAGGTCGGGCCCGGAGGTGAAGAGCTGCTTGATCTCGGCCGGGTCGCTGATCACGACGGCGTGGCCGAAGATCGGTACGTTCACGGTGAAGGCGTCGCCGTGGCGTTCTTTGAGCCGCCGCATGCCGCGCAGCGGTTGTGTCAGTGCGTAGGCGCCTTGGACGGCACGCGGCGCCGTCGGTCCCGGTGGCAGCGTCACCGCGCTGGTCATGGTCGTCATCGACCCTCCCGAAGGTGGTGGTACGCGAACGTACCGTCGGTACGGTACGCCGGTGTACCATCACGTTTCAAGATGGAGGGCGATAGCGTGACTTTCGTGGACGTCGACACCCGCCGCCAGCGGCTGCTGGACGGCCTGGCCGCGTCGATCACCGCGGGCGGCTTCCGCGAGACGACGGTCGCCGACGTCGTCCGCCGGGCGCGCACGTCCCGCCGGACGTTCTACGAGCACTTTTCCAGTCGCGAGGAGTGCCTGATCGCGCTGCTGGCGGAGGCGAACCGGTCGATGATCCAGCAGATCTCCGACGCGGTCGACCCGCGCGCACCCTGGGCTCTCCAGGTGCGCCAGGCGATCGAGGCGTGGATCGCGTCCGCGGAGTCCGAGCCGGCGATCACGCTGAGCTGGATCCGCGACGTCCCGGCCCTGGGAGCCCAGGCCCGCGACTTGCAGCGCGAGGCGATGGAGGGGTTCATCGCGATGACGCAGCGGTTGACGGACACGCCTGAGTTGCGCGCGGCGGGGATCAGCCCGCCGTCCCGCCAGCTGGCGATCATGCTCCTGGGTGGGCTGCGGGAGCTGATCGCGACAACTGTGGAGGACGGCGGGCGAGCGGGGGACGTCACGGAGGTCGCGGTACGGGCGTCGCTGGCTTTGCTCGGCCCGGCCTGACGGGTTACGCGTCCAGGTCCCGGGCGATCAACTCGGCCAAGGCGTCGACGGACTCCTGAGCAGCGTCACCATCGGCGGTCAATTCGACCTCGTCCCCATGTCCCGCGCCCAGCGTCATCAACCCGAGGACGCTGGCCGCGTCGACCGGGTCGCCCACCACACCACCCGTGATCTTGGCGATCTTCACCTTCGCGGGCTGACTGGCAGCCGCGCGAGCGACCAGGCCCGCCGGCCGGGCGTGCAACCCGACCGTGCTGGCGACGAGCGTTCGGCGTTGGTACACAGTGGACTCCTTCACGCGCTGACGGGCTGGCCGGAAACGGCGGCGGAACGTTCGGATGCGCGGAAACGCGCCTGCTTCAGCAGGATCACCGAACCGGCGGCGACCGCGGTGCCCGCGACCAGCGCCAGCACGAACAGCAGCGGGCTGCCGATCAACGGGAGCACGAAGATCCCGCCGTGCGGGGCGCGCAGGGTCGCGCCGAAGGCCATCGACAGCGAGCCCGTCACCGCCGAACCGAGCATGATCGACGGGATCACGCGGAACGGGTCCGCCGCGGCGAAGGGGATCGCGCCCTCGGTGATGAACGACGCTCCCAGCAGCCACGCCGCGCGGCCGTTCTCGCGTTCGGCCTCCGTGAACAGCTTCTTCCGCACAGTGGACGCCAACGCCAGCGCCAGTGGCGGCACCATGCCCGCCGCCATCACCGCGGCCATGATCTGCAGCGACGCCGTCGCGCCGGTGGTCAGGCCGCCGACCGCGAACGCGTACGCCGCCTTGTTGACCGGGCCGCCCATGTCGAACGCCATCATCAGGCCGAGCAGCGCGCCCAGCAGCAGCGCGCTGACGCCGCTGAGGCTGTTCAACCAGTTCGTCAGGCCCGACGTCGCCGCCGCGATCGGCTTGCCGACCACAACGTACATCAGGACACCGACCACAATGGACCCGAGCAGCGGGTAGACGACCACCGGCATGATGCCGCGCATCGCCTTGGGCACCTGGATCCGCTTCAGCGCCAGCACGACGCCACCGGCCAGGAGGCCCGCGACGAGACCGCCGAGGAACCCGGCGCCGACGGTGACGGCGATCGCGCCGCCCACGAAACCGGGGGCGATCGCCGGGCGGTCGGCCATCGCGAACGCGATGAACCCGGCCAGCACCGGCACCAGGAAGTCGAACGCGGCACTGCCGATCTGGAACATCAGCGCGGCCCAGCCGGCGACCGAACCCGCGTCGAAATGTTCAGTGACCTTCGGCGCGTCGACGATCTTGTAGCCACCCAAAGCGAAACTCAATGCGATCAGCAGCCCGCCCGCGGCGACGAACGGGATGAGGTAGCTGACGCCGGTCATCAGCCACTGGCGGATCCGGGTGCCGGTCTTGTCGTTCGCGCCGACCTTCGAGGTGAGCTCCGGGGTGGCGGGCGCCCCCGCGGCGACGGGCTCCCGGGCCGCGGCCTTCGCGCGTTCGAACAGCCCGGCGGCGTCGTTGATCGCGGCCTTGACCGGCGCCTCGACGATCGGCTTGCCGGCGAAGCGTTCACGGCCCTGCACCGCGAGGTCCGCGGCGAAGATGACGGCGTCCGCGCTCGCGATGTCTTCGGCGGACAGTGGATCGGACCCGGCCGAACCCTGGGTCTCGACGACGATCGTGTCGCCGTTGGCCTTCGCGGTCTGCTCCAGCGACTCGGCGGCCATGTACGTGTGCGCGATCCCGGTGGGACAGGCGGTGATGGCGACGAACTTCATGGTCAGGACACCTCCTGGCGGATGTACTCGGCGACGGCCACCGCGTCGGTGGCGTCGAGCAGGTTCTGCTTGAACTCCGCCCGGACGAGCCGGCGGGCGAGCGCGGCCAGGACCTTGAGGTGCTCGCTGCCGCCGCCTTCGGGCGCGGCGATGAGGAAGATCAGCGTCGCTGGGCCGTCCGGGGCGCCGAAGTCGACGCCCGCGGCGCTGCGACCGAACGCCAGCGTCGGCACGGTGACCGCGGCCGAACGGCAGTGCGGGATGCCGATGCCGCCTTCGAGCCCGGTGGCCATCTGCTCTTCGCGGGCGGCGACGTCCTTGAGGAAGAGGTCGAGGTCGGTCACCCGGCCGGCGGAGACGAGCCGCTCGGCCAGCGAGCGGACGACGGCCCGTTTGTCGGCGGCGTCGAGCCCGAGGTCGACCAGGTCGGCGGTGATCAGGTCTGGGGTGGTCATGCGGCGGCTCCGCTGAGGGTGAGGGTGGGATCGGTGTCGAGCACGCGCACCTGGTCGGGGTGCACGTCGTGCGGGGTGGGCATGCGGCTGCCCTCCTGCGTGACCGCGGCGGTGCCGTAGGCGACCGCGGTCCGCAGGGCTCCGGGGCCGGCTCCTCCCGCGTGGAGGAACCCGGCGAGTGCGGCGTCTCCGGCGCCGACGGTGCTGCGCACGGCGACCAGCGGGCCGAGCGCGTGGCAGGTTTCGGTCTCCTCGACGAGCACGGCGCCGCGCGCGCCGAGGCTGACCAGCACGCGGCCGACGCCACCGGCGATCAGCTCGCGGCAGAAGGCGACGACGTCGCCGAGCAGCGGCAGCGGGTGCCCGGCGAGCTCGGTCAGCTCGTCGAGGTTCGGCTTGATGAGGTCCGGGCCGCCCGCGATGGCGGCGGCGAGCGGTGCGCCGGAGGTGTCGACGGCGACCTTCGTCCCGGCGTCGTGGGCCAGTTTCGTGAGCCGCGCGTAGAAGTCGTCGGGCACACCGGCGGGCAGGCTTCCGCAGCAGACCAGCCATTCCGCCCGTGCGGCCAGCTCGACGGCGCGGCGTTCGAGGGTGGCGAGCTCGGCGGGGGAGATCTCCGGGCCCGGTTCGTTGATCTTCGTCGTGGTCCCGTCGGCTTCGACGAGCGTGATGTTGCTGCGGGTCGTCCCGGCGATCGGCACCGCGACGACCGGGACGCCTTCGGGGGCGAGCAGATCGGCCAGCCGTTCGCCGACCAGGCCGCCGGCGGGCAGGAGCGCGACGGTCGGGGTGCCGGCGGCGGCCAGCGCGCGGGCGACGTTGACGCCCTTGCCGCCGGGGTCGAGCCGCACGGCCTCAGCGCGGATGACTTCGCCGCGGCGCAGCTCGGCCAGCCGGGCGGTCCGGTCGAGGCTCGGGTTCGGGGTCACGGTGACGATCACGCCAGCACCACCTCCGGGCCCGCCTCTTCGAGCTCGGCCACGGCGCCCGCGTCGAGACCGCTGTCGGTGACCAGGACGTCGATCTCGGCCAGCCGCGCGAACCGGCTGAGCTGGTCGGTGCCGTACTTGCTGTGGTCGGCCAGCAGCACCCGCTTGCGGGCGGCGGCGACCACGGCGGCCTTCACCGCGGACTCGGCCATGTCCGGTGTCGTGCAGCCGTGCTCGGCGGAGAAGCCGTTGGCGCCGAGGAAAGCGACGTCGACGAGCAGGCCGTCGAGCGCGTGCAGCGTCCACGCTTCGACGGCGGCGAGCGTCGTCCCGCGGACGCGGCCGCCGAGGATGTGCAGCGTGATGCCCGGGCGGGTGGCCAGGATCGAGGCGACCGGGATCGAGTTGGTGATCACCGTCAGCTCGCGGTCGGCGGGCAGGAGCGTCGCGAGCCTGCTGGTGGTCGTGCCCGCGTCGAGCAGGATCGACCCGCGGTCGGGCACCAGGTCCAGCGCGGCCCGGGCGATCGCGTCCTTCTCGGCGGCGTTGGTCCGGTCCCGCTGCGCGACCTCGGGTTCGAAGTCGAGCCGCTCGACCGCGACGGCGCCGCCGTAGACGCGGCGGACGACGCCCTGGCGTTCGAGGACGCCGAGGTCGCGGCGGATGGTCTCGGGGGCGACACCGAGTTCGGTCGCGACGTCGTTGACGTCGACCCGGCCGTCGCGCCGTGCGCGTTGTGCCAGGAGCTGATGCCGTTCGGCGGCGTACATGCCCGTTCCTCTCCGATGTTTGCCCGTTGCAGTTTGATTGTGCCCGTTGTTACCGTACTGTCAATCCCCAGTTACGAGATCCTTTGCGCTCGGAGGTCCCCGCCATGCAGTTGTCCGGAGTCGGAGTCAGCCCCGGCCGGGTCGCCGGTCCGCGCGTCGTCGTGGTCGCTGACCTGCGGGAACCCGACGCTTCGGCGGTCTCGGGAGATCTCGTGGTGGAGGCGGGCAAGATCGGGCCGGCGGCGGAATCGGTCGCCGCGGCGCTGTCCGATCGTGCCCGTTCCGTGTCCGGCGATGCCCGATCGGTCCTGGAGACCACGGCGGCGATGGCGGCGGACCCGGCACTGGTCGCCTCGGCGGAACGGCTGGTGCGGGAACGCTCGCTGCCGGCGCCGCGCGCGGTGTGGGAGGCGGCGGGGGAGTTCATGACGGCGTTGCGGGCAGCAGGCGGGTACATGGCCGAACGCGTCGCGGATGTCGCCGACGTCCGCGACCGGATCGTCGCCTCCCTGTCCGGGCTGGCCCCGCCCGGTGTCCCGGAACTGACGTCGCCGAGCGTCCTGGTGGCGCGCGACCTCGCGCCGGCCGACACCGCCGGGCTCGACCCGGATCTCGTGCTCGCGCTGGTGACGGAAGAGGGCGGGCCGACGAGCCACACCGCGATCCTGGCCCGGGCGCTGGGCATTCCCGCCGTCGTCGCGTGCTCCGGCGTTCTGGGGCTGGCCGGCCCCGGGCTCGTGGTCGACGGTTCCGCGGGCACGGTATCGCCGTCCGA
Source organism: Amycolatopsis ponsaeliensis (assembly GCF_030182635.1). Classification (NCBI taxonomy): domain Bacteria; kingdom Bacillati; phylum Actinomycetota; class Actinomycetes; order Pseudonocardiales; family Pseudonocardiaceae; genus Amycolatopsis; species Amycolatopsis ponsaeliensis. Next base: position 44,994 of record NZ_JAPZLD010000057.1, on the reverse strand, counting down.
CGGCCGGGTGGTGGCGCCGGCGCGGACGTCCCGCCCGGAGTGGGACGGCGTCGGCCGGCTCGCCGACGGCCACCGCGTGAAGCTGCTCGCCAACGTCGGCTCGGCCTCGGACGCCCGCGCCGCCGCGGCGGCCGGCGCCGAAGGCATCGGGCTGTTCCGCACGGAGTTCTGCTACCTGTCGGCGACTTCGGAACCGACGGAGTCCGCGCAGCGTGCGGCCTACGCGGCGGTGCTGGCGCCGTTCGGCGGGAAACCGGTCGTCGTCCGGACCCTGGACGCCGGTTCAGACAAACCGCTCGCGTTCCTGGAGATGGGTCCGGAACCGAACCCCGCGCTCGGCGTCCGCGGCCTGCGGGTCGCGTTCGACCGGCCGGACGTGCTGGACCGTCAGCTGAGCGCGATCGCCGCGGCGGCGGCCGACACCGGGGCCGAGCTGTCCGTGATGGCCCCGATGGTCGCGACGGCGGCGGAAGCGGCCTGGTTCGCGTCGCGGGCGCGCGCGGCCGGAATCGCCCGCGTGGGAGTGATGATCGAGATCCCGGCGGCGGCGCTGTGCGCGGCGGAAATCCTCGCCGAGGTCGATTTCGTCTCGCTGGGTACGAACGACCTCGCGCAGTACGTCTTCGCCGCGGACCGCCAGCTCGGCGCCGTGGCCGAGTTGAACGACCCGCACCAGCCGGCGTTGCTGCGGCTCGTCGGACTGGTCGCACAAGCCGGTGCGGCGGCGGGGAAACCGGTGGGGGTGTGCGGCGAGGCCGCGGCGGATCCGGCGTTGGCGCCGGTGCTGGCGGGGCTGGGAGTCACGTCGTTGTCGATGAACGCGGTGGCGCTCGCGGGCGTGGGCGCGGCGTTGCGCGCGGTCGACCTGGCCGCGTGCCGGGCGTTAGCTTGACGGCATGGAGAGCGACAACAGCCAGAGCGTCTTCGACGTCCACGCGGAGGCCGCGGCCCTGCCGGAATCCGCGGAAACCATGCTGGTGGACAAGTACTTCGTCGACAAGCCGTCGGCCAGCGCCCGGATCTTCCGGATCTACCGGGAGGTTCCGCTGCACTACCACGAGGAGTGCGACGAGCACCTGTACCTCCTCAGCGGCGGTGGCACGTTCCACCTCGACGGCGAGGAGTTCGAGGCGCGGCCGGGGATGTTCCTCTGCTTCGAGCGGCGGAAGGTGCACGGCTTCCCCCGGATCACCGCCGAACCCCTGGTGGTGCTGGCGATCGACGTCCCGCGGCGACGGCCGGACGACATCGTCTTCGTCGACCCTGCCGAAGGCGACGCCCGGACGTTCATGGCCCGCAACGCCTGAATCTCAAATTGCGACAGCCGGGCGCCTTCCCCGGTCCTAGCGTCAGGTTCGGCCGTGCTCGGCCACGGGCGCCGGGCGGCCGACGGAGGCGACGATGAAGGCGCTGGTCTACCACGGTCCGGGGGCGAAGGCTTGGGAAGACGTCCCGGACGCCGCCGTCCGGGAACCGACCGACGTGGTCGTGCGCGTCGACACCACCACGATCTGCGGCACCGACCTGCACATCCTGCAGGGCGACGTCGCCGCGGTCACCGACGGCCGGATCCTCGGCCACGAAGCGGTCGGCACGGTGACCGCGGTCGGCGACGCGGTCCGGGCGTTCGCGGTCGGCGACCGCGTGCTGGTCCCGGCCATCACCCAGTGCGGGCGCTGCGAATACTGCGGGCGCGGGATGCCGTCGCACTGCCAGACGGTCGGTGGGATCGGCTGGATCTTCGGGCACCTCATCGACGGCACGCAGGCCGAGTTGGTGCGCGTGCCCTTCGCGGACACGTCGCTGTACGCGGTCCCCGACGACGTCACGAACGACCAGGCGATCTTCCTGGCCGACTCGCTGCCCACCGGGTACGAGGTGGGCGTCCTGGCCGGCCGCGTCCGCCCGGGCGACACGGTGGCAGTGGTCGGCGCCGGCGCGGTCGGGCTGGCGGCGATCCTGACCACGGGCCTGTGGGGCGCGTCGAAGGTGATCGCGGTGGACTCCAACAAGTTCCGCTTGGAGAAGGCCCTGGAGTTCGGCGCGACGGACGCGTTCGAAGCAGGCCCGGGTGTTTTGTCGGACGTCCAGGCGCTGACCGACGGCCTGGGTGTGGACGTGGCGATCGAAGCGGTGGGCTACCCGGAGACGCTGCTGACGGCGGCGTCGCTGGTCCGCCCGGGCGGCCGCATCGCGAACATCGGCGTGCACGGCGTCCCGGTCGAGCTGCCGATGCAGGACATGTGGATCCAGAACCTGACGCTGACGATGGGCCTGGTGGACACGGCCTCGATCCCGACGTTGCTGAAGATGGTGGCATCGGGCCGCATCCCGGCCGAGCGGATGGGGACCCACCGGTTCACGTTCGCGCAGATGGAAGAGGCTTATGAGGTGTTCGCCAACGCGGCCGCGAACTCGGCGCTGAAGGTGGTCATCACGCCTTAGGTGACGGTCGGATCCCCGAGGGCCAGCTCGGGCGGCCGTCCACCCCTGCGGGTCATGAAGACGGCGTTGGAGCGGAGCTGCGAAGCCGGTACGCCCGGCCGCGACATCTCGAGCCGGAGCAGGCGGGCGCCGGTGACGTCGAGGTCGATCGTCGCCGGCTTCCCGGCTGCGACGTCGTGTTCGGAGCGGCGCTTTCCGTCGAGCATCACCAGGATGCGCCCGACCTGGAAGGGATCACGGGCGTCATCGAGTACTCCGGCGACTGTGGTGAACCGCTGGTAGTGGCCGTCCAGATCGAGTTCGACGAAGCCCGATCCGGTGGCGGCCGGCGTGGTCGGCCGCAGGACGATGCTGTTCTCGTACTCCACCCCGTCGATCGATGCCGCACCCCGTCGCACGCCGTGGCTGGTGCAGGTCCACGGCAGTTCGCCGGCGAGCACCGGTTCCCGTTCCCCGCCGAGCCAGGCCCCGCGGCGGGGCATCGGGTACTGCCCCTGCCCGGTGATCGCCGCGAGGAGCTCGGCGACGCCGGCTTCGGTGAACGAGCCGACGTGGTACCTCGTCGTCGAATGACCGTTGAGGAAGGTCGGGATCTCGTCTACCGAGCGGCCCGGCAGGACGACGGGCAGTACCCGCTCGGTCTCCCGGCGCAGGTCACGGGTCAGGTTGTCCCGGATGATCGCGGCCTCGAACTGGGAGCCCCGCCCCTCGTGGGGCATCGCCGTGCCGTCGGCGCGGCGCTTGTACTCGGCGGAAGCGATGACCAGGATGAAGTCGGCCTCGCTCAGGTGCTGGGTGGCCCAGAGGGACCAGTCGCGGCGGACGTTGTCGTACCACGAGTCGAGGTGCACGTCCAAACCGATGACGCCGCGCAGGAACGTCGCGAACCTTTCCACGAGGGCTTTGTGCTCCGGGGTGTCGTGCGCGTAGGTGATGAACACCCTGGGTACTTTTCGGTCGGACATCGGGTTCCCCTCGAGATCGGTCGGTGATTCACCGATCCGGGAGATCGGTATTCCGGAAACGCTTCGCGTCCAAGAAGTCGGCTTCCGACTGTCATCTATCCGTGTCGGGAAGATTTGTCAAGGCGCCTTTTTCGTCGATGTGACCGGTGTGGCCAGTTATTGTCCTGGATCTGTCAGGTTTCCCGCCTTCTTCGATGGAGTGCAGCGGATCTAGGATCGGACCCGCCTGGTGGGGAGCGGCGAAGGAGCGAAGACACGCGTGTACGAGTACGACGTGTTCATCAGCTATCGGCGCACCGCGGGAGACCTGTCGGCGTGGGTCAAGAACCATTTTCACCGGCGGTTGTCCGAGGCGCTCGACAACACTCTCTACCGCGATGTGAAGATTTTCTTCGACGACCACGTCCGGACCGGTGGGAACTGGCCGGCCACGGCGCGGGCGGCACTGCAGCGCGCCCGGGTCCTGGTCCCGGTTTGTTCCCCGAAGTACTTCAAGGACGAATGGTGCCTGGCCGAGTGGCATTCGATGGCGGCACGCGAGGACCTTGCCGGCCGGACGGACTCCGAACGCCCGACGTTGATCTACCCGGTGATCTTCTGCGACTCGTGGAACTTCCCCGACTGGGCCCACGAGCGGCGTATGAAGGACCTCCAAGAGTGGAACTTCCCCTACGAGCACTTCCAGGCCGCCCAGGCGTACCTCGAGTTCCACCAGGAGATCGGCCAGGTCGCGAAGGAGCTGGAAGAGCTCATCGAGCGCGCGCCGGAGTGGCGGGACGACTGGCCGGTGCGCACGCCGGTCCCGGACGCGCCTTCTCCCGTGCGGATACCGAGGTTCTGACGAGATGCCCGGTTCGGTCTTCACCTTCTACTCGTTCAAGGGCGGCGTCGGGCGCAGCTTCACCCTGGCGAACATCGCGGTGCTGCTGGCGCGCTGGGGGAACCGCGTGTTGTGCCTCGACTGGGACCTGGAGGCACCCGGGCTCGGCGACTACTTCCGGCCGCGGCTGGCCGCCGCGCCCACCAGCGGCGTCGTGGACCTCGTCGACGACTTCCGCGAGGGCCGCTTCGAGCCCTCGGCACACGCCGTCCGGCTGACCGGTCTCGGCGCGCTCGACTTCGTCGCCGCGGGACGTGAAGACCCGGACTACGTCGGGCAGCTCCAGAAGATCGACTGGGAAGAGCTGTACGTCGACGGGTTCGGGGACTACCTCGAGCGGTGCCGTGAGCATTGGACGGCCCACTACGACTTCGTGCTCATAGACAGCCGGACCGGGATCTCCGACATCGGCGGGATCTGCACCGCCCACCTGCCCGACCACCTGGTGGCGGTCTACACGGCGAACCTCCAGAGCGTCCGGGGTGCGGTCGACGTCGCCCGGCGGGCGGACGTCGCCCGCAACCGGCTCCCGTTCGACCGGCCGAGGCTGAGCGTGGTGCCGGTGCTTTCGCGGTTCGACAACCGCGAAGAGTACGACCGGTCGGAGACCTGGCGGAAGATGTGCGTCGACGAGACGGCGCACCTGTACCGGAACTGGCTCGACCAGGCGGTCACGGTCGACGCGATGTCCCGGCACCTGACGATGCCGTATGTCTCGTACTGGACTTTCGGGGAGCAGCTGCCGGTCCTGGCGGAGGAGACGCCGAGTGCCGACCAGATCGGGTTCGCGCTGGAGACGGTCGCGGCGGTGGTCGCGCACCGGCTGGACCGCACGGACCTGCTGGCGCGCAACCGCGACGCCTACGTCGCCGCGGTCCGCGACAGTCGCCGGGAATTCGGCCGGGAGCTGCGGGTCAGCATTCCGCGGAGCGCGCAGTCCGTGGCGAACGAACTGGTCGTGCAACTGGAGCGGCGCGGCGTCAAGGTGGTGAAGTCGCTCTCGGGCGATCGTTCGCTCCTCGAGCGGCCGGAGGACGAGGCGAAACACCTGTGCCTCATCGTCGACGGCAAGGTGAGCCGCTGGCAGTCGGCCGAAGTCGAGCTGTTCTTCCACCAAACCCTCGGCCAGGACCGGCGCGTCATCCCGGTGCTGACGCCGGGCACGCACCCGAACACGTTTCCCGCCCACGTCGGGACACTGCGCTACCTCCGACTGAGTTCGTCCCACGGTCCGGCCGAGGTGGCCCGTGACCTGGTCGACCAGCTGAAGGGCTTCACGCCACTGGTCGAGCCGGAGGAAGAGATCAAGCTGCCCGCGCTGCTGCGAGAAGCACTCGTGGCCCGGCTGCGCCCCGCCCGGTGGGACCTCGTCGACGAGCTGGTCAACGGCCTGACCGTGACGGTGGGCGCCGGCGACGACGTGCGGACGAACGAGCTCGCGGTCGACCTGGCGGTGGCGATCAAACCCCGCCCCCCGAACGGCAACGGGTACCAGGCGGTGCCGGAGGAAACCCGGAACACCGTCGACTGGCTCCTGCGTGTCCTCGAATCCCGCGCCCGGACCACGACGAAGCCGAACCACCGGAAGGATCTCGGATGACCGATCGCTTGAAGCACAAGGAAACCGCTGCGCTGTTCACGCTGATGGTGCTGGGCCGCGAGGTGCCCAACAAGGAGCTCGAGGAGGTCGTGGGGTTCACACTCACGGGTCCGGAACGCATCAGCCTGAACAAGCTCGGGTACGTCGAGAGCGATCGGACCGGGCCGAGGCGGAGTTTCGTGCACCTGTTGACCGACAGCGGGTGGGCCTGGTGCGAGAAGGAGATGGCGGCGGGCGGCCCGCCTCCGCAGCGGGGGCAGAGCCCGCTGGCGTCGGCGCTGTATGTGCTGCTCGGCGGTCTGAACGGGTACCTCCAGCGCGAGAACAAGCGGCTTTTCCACGTCTTCGGAACGGGAACGGGAACGCCCGACGCCGAACCGGTCGTCGAAGACGCTCCGGCTGGCACCCTCGAGGAACGCATCCGTGTCGCGTACCGCGAACTCGTGAAAGAACCGCGTGGCTGGGTCGGGCTGGTGGACCTGCGCCCGAAGCTCGGCGCGCCAGCGAACGAGGTCGACGCCGTGCTGAAGGAGCTGAGCCGCGCCGGGAAGGTGCACCTCGTCCCGGAGGACAACCGCAAGGCGCTCACCGCGGCCGACCACGAGGCGGCGATCCGCATCGGCGGTGAGGACAGCCACCTGCTCTCGATCGAGGCCCTGTGATGGACGAGCTCAAGGCACTCGCGACGCTGAGTTTCGACTGGGCGGACACTCCCAACCACGTCTGGCTGGACTCGCCCTACCACGTCGACGGCTTGCACGCTGATGCGCTCGCCGCGATCGACACCGGCATCCGCGACGCCGTGACCAGCGACGGACCCAGCCCGATCGGACTCGTCCTGCGCGGGCTCAAGGGAGTGGGCAAGACCCATCTGCTGGGCCTCGTCCGGCGTCAGGTGCACCGCGCGCGGGGGTACTTCTTCCTCGATGACGTCACTGCGGCCGACGCGTTCTGGGAAAACACCGCCGAGGCGCTGCGACGCGGGCTGGCCCGCCCGGACGATTCGGGCGAGTCGCAGCTGAAGAGCTTCCTGCTGCGCGTCTGCCTGCGCACCCACGTCAACGCCGAAGTCACGGCGACGATCCGGCGTGGCCGCGGACTGACCGTGGAGCACGTCGAGGCGTTCGTGGACGGGCTGGCGTCCCTCGACGAGATGGTCGCCGACGAATGCGGGGACACCGCGCGGGCCCTCGTCCTCATCGCCAGCCGCGACCGCGGTGCCAAGTACATCGGGGACGACTTCCTCGACGGGGATGAGCAGCTCACGCCCGAGGCCCGGCAGTGGAACATCTACTCGCGGCCGAAGCCGGCGCGCGTCCTCGTGGAGGAAATCACCCGCCTGCTGGCGCTGACCGGACCGGTCGTGATCGCTGTCGATCAGCTCGACACGCTCGTCGCGCGGTCGACGAAACTCACCCGGGAGGCGGGGGACGACGACGAGGACGATCTGCTCGTGGCGCAGATCGCCGACGGCCTCATGGGACTGCGGGAAATCACGCAGAAGACCTTGACCGTAGTGGCCTGCCTGCCCGCGACGTGGGATCAGCTCAGGCGGAAGGCCGCGAACACCGTACCCGACCGCTTCCGCGAGTCGGTCACCCTCGGCCGGATCATCGATGCTGAAGTCGGCCGGGCCTTGGTGGCGAAGCGGCTCGGCGTGGCCTATCAGGCCATGGAATTCACTCCGCCACACCCGACGTGGCCCGTCGCGCCCGGGGCGTTCGCGGAACCCTGGGAACAGTGGACTCCGCGGCAGCTGCTGAAGCGCATCGGTGCCCACATCGAACTCTGCCTGCGCGCCGGGCAGGTCCAAGAGCTCACCTCCTTCGACGAGAAGGTCGCCGTGCCACCCGCTCCGGTGCGCACCGTGGTCGAGACCGACCGGTTCGCCGACCTGGACACGGAGTTCGAGAAACTGCAGGCGGATGCGGAACCCGGGAAGCTGCTCGCCGAGAAGACGGTGGACACGGTGATGCCCGATCTCCTTTCCGCGGCCCTGCGCTGCTGGGTCACGGAAGTCGGGGACGACGACCTGGAATGGTCGTGTGAGCGCCAGAACGGGCGCAGCGAGGTGCACGCCTGGCTCTCCCGGACCCTCGACGAGGCCGCGGACCTGCAGGAGCACTGGGCGTTCCGGGCGATCGCGGCGCGGGATCCGCGGGCCGCGTTGAGCCGGTTCCGCAAGGCCCGGTCCGCCGCGGGGCAGCTGCAGGGGGCGGACAACCGCCACCTCATCATCCTCCGGGAGGCCTGGGGACGCGGGGCCAAGACGAAACTGGAAGTCGAGCGGTTCACGGCCGCGGGCGGGAAGACGATCCGGCTCACCGAGCCCGATGTGCGGACGTTCTCCGCGCTGCAGAAGATGCTCGGCACCGGCGGCCGTGAGCTGCACGAGTGGCTGATCGACCGCCGCCCCGCGAGCCGGTCGGACCTGTTGTCCGCCGTCCTGCCGGAGAAGCCGTCGGGGCAGCCCGCCGAAGGGACCCATCCGCCGCCCGCGGAGGTGGCGCCGCCCGCGGACGGGGAGATCACGCTCGGGACCGTCGTCGGCTCGGGGGAGCCCGTGCGGGTCGGGCTCTCCGCGCTGCGCAAGCACGCAGCCGTCTTCGCCGGGTCCGGTTCGGGGAAGACCGTGCTGCTGCGGCGGATCGTGGAGGAGTGCGCTCTGCTGGGCGTCTCCGCGATCGTCCTGGACCCGAACAACGACCTCGCCCGGCTGGGTGACGCCTGGCCCACGCCGCCCGACGGGTGGGGGCCCGATGACGCCCAGCTCGCGAAGCGGTACCTGGCCGAAACCGACGTCGTCGTCTGGACGCCGGGGCGGGCCACCGGGCGGCCGCTCGCGTTCCAGCCGCTGCCCGACTTCGCCGGCGTCCTCGACGACTCCGACGAGTTCGCGGCGGCGGTCGAGGTGGCCGTCGCGACCCTGGCACCGCAGGCCCGGCTCACCGGGAGCACGGCGAAGACGAACATCGGCCTCGCGGTGCTGCGGCAGGCGGTCGTCCGGCACGCGCGGACCGGGTCGCGCAGCCTGGCCGAGCTCATCGAGCTGCTGACCGAGCTGCCCGAGGACGTCAGCAACCTCAACGACGCCCCGCGCATCGCGGCCGGCCTGGCCGAGGTGCTGAAGGCCGCGATGGTCAACGACCCGCTGTTCGCGGGCGGCGGCGAACCGGTCGACCCGGGCGTGCTGCTGACCCCGGCGGCCGGCAAGCGGGCCCGGGTGTCGGTGATCAGCTTCGTCGGCCTGCAGGCGGACGAACAGCGGCAGAACTTCGTCAACCAGCTGCAGATGGAGCTGTTCGCGTGGGTCAAGCGCAACCCGGCGGGCGACCGGCCGCTGGGCGCGCTGTTCGTGATGGACGAAGCCCAGACGATGGCGGCGTCGGGCACCCTGACGGCGAGTACGCGCAGCACGATCGTCCTCGCGTCGCAGGCCCGCAAGTACGGCCTGGGCCTGCTGTTCGCCACGCAGGCGCCCAAGGGGCTGCACAACCAGGTGGTCGGCAACGCGATGACGCAGTTCTTCGGCCGCCTGAACAGCCCGGCCCAGATCGCGGCGGCCAACGAGCTGGCCCGGGCGAAGGGAAGCCCGGTCGCGGACATCTCGCGGCTGGAGCGGGCGCAGTTCTACGTGGCGGGGGAGGCGTTCGGGTTCCGCCAGGTGGCGACGCCGCTGTGCCTGTCGCACCACCCGGCGAGCCCTTTGCGCCTGGAGGAGGTGATCACCCGGGCCCGCGGTGAGGAGGAGTAGCCGGCGCCGCGGCGCCGGCCACTCTCACTTCACGCGTGGCGGAAACACAAGGTGCCCCACTGGAAACCGGCGCCGATCGACGACACCACGTACGTGTCCCCGGCCGAAACGGCACCCGTGCCGAACCGCTCGTGCATCGCCGTGAACACGCCCGCCGATCCCGTGTTGCCCAGGCTCTCCACCGTGATCGGGGCGCGGGAATGGGGGACGCCGAGCTTGTCCAGGGCCGCCGTGATGATGTTCAGGTTCGCCTGGTGCAGGAAGACGTGCGTGACGTCCTCCACCGGCACCCCCGCGTTGTCCGTCGCGCGCAGGATGCTGTCCGGCAGGCAGCGGGTCGCCGTGTCCCAGACCGCCCTGCCGTTCATCTTCAGGTACTCGCCGGCCGCCGGGATCTCGACGTCGTAGGACAGCTCCGAGCCGAAGTCCCAGCCCAGGAGACCGCCCTGCGGCGATGATGCGCGCGTCAGCACCGCCGCCCCGGCCGCGTCGCCGAAGAACACCCTCGTCGTGCGGTCCTCCGGGTTCGTCACCCGCGACGCGCAGTCCGCCGCCAGCACCAGGACCGTCCGCGCCGCCGACGTCTGCAGCAGGTGCGCCGCCAGGAACAGCGCCTGGACGCCGTTGGCGCACGCCGCCTGCGTGATGTCCAGTGTCAGCGCGCGGTCCGCGCCCAGCAGCTCCTTGACGATCAGGGCCGTCGACGGCAACGGCTGGTCGTAGGTGTAGGTCCCGACGATGATCGCGTCGACGTCCCGGGCGGTGACGCCGGCGGCGGCCAGCGCCGGGAGGGCCGCCGCCACGCACATGTCCGACGTCGCCCGGTCCGGGGCGAGACGGCGCCGGACGCGGATGCCGGTGCGGCTGACGATCCATTCGTCCGAAGTGTCCAGCGTCGCCGCGAGTTCGGCGTTGGTGACGACTTCCGGCGGCAGGTGGACTCCGGTGCCCGCGATCGTCACGGGAACCGCGAGGCCGTTCACCGGGCACCCGCGTAGACGTTGCGCGACGGGTGCAGCTGCTCGCCGAGGTCGGTGTAGAACCGGCCCGACTCGCACGGCCGGCCGAGCAGGATCCGGCGCGCCGCCTCACCGCACAGGGCACCGCCGAGCGCGACGCCGGACGCCAGCTGCGGCCAGCTGCTGAGCGTGCGGCCCAGCTCCCCGAACGACGCGGCCAGCTCCGGGCTGATCCGCCCGGCGTCGACCATCGCGAGGATCAGCTCGACCTTCTCCTGGTGGCCGAGCTCGAGCAGGTCGACGGACTTCACGTCGCCGAGCAGCCCGTGCAGCAGCGGCCGGTCGGGCTCGGCGTCGAACCGCTCGACGTCGAGCATGCCGCGGTCGTTGCAGTCCATCACGACCGGGATGCCGAGGTCGCGCGCGTACTCGCGGGCCGCGATCTTCACCCACGGCGTGTCGCACTCCTCGACGAGCAGGTCGATCCCGCCGCGGAAGAACTCCTCGATGGTGTCCGGGTTCAGGCCGTCGCGCTGGATCTCGATGTCGAGGTACGGGTCGATCTCGAACATCTGGCGCGCCGACAGCACCGCCTTGTTGACGCCGAGGTCGTGCACCCCGCCGCGCAGCCGGTTCAGGTTCGACAGGCCGAAGTCGTCGAAGTCGGCCAGCTTGTACGCGCCACCGATGCCTTCCAAGGCGAACGTCAGCGCCGCGCTGTTGCCGACCGACAGCCCGATGATCCCGATCCGCTTGCCGAACAGCCGGCGCTGCTCGGGCCGCTCGATCCGGCCGCGGTTGCGGTCGGTGCGCACCAGGCGGAACTCCTCCCGGGGCAGCACGTGCACGAGCCGCCCGGACCACGGGTACCAGGCCCAGGTTCCGTAAGCCCACCGCGGGACCCCGGCGACCTGATCGTCCTTGAGACGCTCGATTTCGGCCGCGTCGCGGCACCTGGGTTCGCGGCTGCGGACCAGTTCGGTGAGCTGGTCGTCGATCGTGTCGTGGACTTCGCGGACGTCGCCGGAAGCCAGCAACGCGTCCAGCGCGCGGCCCGCGGTGTGGAGCACGGGCTGCCAGACGTCGCGCTCCGGCGAGGGCGCGCCGGTCAATGTGACCGGAGCGGTGCCACGGGCCTGCGGCGCGGGGTCCGGGGTCGCCGGGCCGGCGGTGATGACCGGGAACTCGTCCCGGAGCCGCGTGACGAGGTCGTGGTGGCGCCCGGCCCCGTCGGTCACGCGGTGCAGCATGATCACGACGTCTTCGGTGTACTGCGGGACGTACCGGCGGGTGCCGGGCACGGGCCGGAAGCCGAACCGCTCGTGGAACCGGTCCTGGCCGTCCTTCGTGCCGGACGTGCCGATCATCGCCCGCGCCCCGAGGTGGTGGGCGGCGCCGACGGCCAGCGCGTTGAGGTACTGGCCCAGTCCCAGTTTCCGGGCGCGGTGTTCGACGACGAGCCTGCTGTGCTCGAACACGCCGTCCGCCGGAAAGCCTTCGGCGGCCAGCAGTTCCTCGTAGCGCTCGCTCCCGAGGAACTCGCGCGACTGGTACGGCACGCCGGCGTCCGGTGTGGACAGCCGGATGTAGCCCAGCGGCGGGCCGCCGGGGCTCTGCCGGGCGATGAAGTGCCACGCGCCGAAGTCGAGGGCCTGGTCGTCGACGTGGGTGCCGTCGGCGCGGCGGAAGTCCGGGCGGCGGCCGTGGTCGAACAGGATCCGCGCGCGGAGTTCGCGGACGGCGTCGAGCGGCGAAGGGTCGCCGGAGCCCGGCCGCGGCCCGCGGAACGCGGTGACGTGCCAGTCCGGCGTGGCCGGCCGCGGGGCGGGGTGGTTCAGGTGGGTCAAGTCGCGCCTTTTCTCCAGGAGGTGCGGGCGGAGGCGCCCGGGAAGAAGGCCCGGCCGGCGTGGTCCGGACCAGGGCGGGCGGAACGCTAGCAGCGGGTGACGGGCCCGGCGCACCGGCGTGATCACGGCTCGTTCGGAGCGGGAAATCCTTTACCCGAACGGAATTTGACGCCCGGTGATGTCCGTGCCGCCAATGATGAAGATCGACAACGGGTTTTCCACTCGAAAGGGGTGGCCGGCCACTCCGGACGGCGATGGGCGCGAGGACCGTCCCGGACAGGCGTGGGGCGGCTCACAGCGAGGCTTCACCCCGGCGGGGGAGAGATCATCTCGCCGCTGTCGATCCGGGCGCTTCCCGTTCGACGCACTGCTGACGACGACGCGGAGGAGGCGGGACGGCGATGACCGGACCGATCAGGCTGTACATGACGACATCGCTCGACGGCTTCGTGACGGGGCCGGACGACCGCGCGGGACAAGAACTGGGGCGCGGCGGCTTCCGTCTGTTCAACTGGCTGGACGACCGCCACGGCGACGGGCCGAGCGGGCAGGTGTTCGCGGAGGCGATGGCCACGGGCGCGCTGATCTCCGGCCGGCGGACGTTCGAGCTGGCCGGCCGCTGGGGCGGTGACCACCACGACGGCGTCCCGATCCACGTGCTGACCCACCACGTCGACCCGTCCGACACCCCGCCCGGGAGCGCGCGGTTCTTCACGGATGTGGTGGCGTGCGCGGAAGAGGCACGCGCCGCGGCGGGCGACCGCGCGGTCATGGTCCACGGCGCGGCTGCCGCGCAGGCGTTGCTGAAAGCGGGACTGCTCGACGAGCTGGAACTCCACGTCGTGCCGGTGCTGCTCGGCGCCGGGCGCCGGTTGTTCGGGGAAGGCGAACCGGTCGAGCTGGACCTGGTGCGGCAGCTGGCGGATCGCGACGTACTCCACTTGCGGTACGCCGTGCGCCGGTGACCGGACGCTCGGTCCCGGGCGCGACGCACCCGAGACCGAGCGAGGAACGTCAGTCGGCGTCCGGGAAGTGGATGTCGGCGACGTGGACGTCCACGGACGCGACCTCGAGCCCCAGGTACTGTTCGACCGCTTCGACGACCTGGATGCGGATCTGCTCGGCCAGCGTCTTCACCGCGCGCCCGAATTCGACGACCAGCGTGACGGCGATCGTGGCGACCTCGCCGTCGACCTCGACCGACGTGCCCGCCTCGTCGAGCTCGTACACGCCTTCGGCCTTGCGGGCGACCCGGATGACGATCTTGGAGACGACGCCGTCGGCGACCGTGGTGCTGCCGCGAGAGCCGGCGGCGGGCCGGGATCCGGCTTCGTCGGCAGCTTCGGCCGCTTCGGTTTCGGTGGTCTCGACGGCCACTGGCACCTCTTCGGCGGCTTCGGTCTCCTCCGCGACGGCCTCGTCGGCGGCGGTGTCGGTGTCGGCGGTGTCGGTGTCCTCGTCGGACTCTTCGGCCGCGTCCGTGACCGCTTCGTCGGACTCCTCGTCGGTGGCGTCCTCTTCGGCGTCGTCGGCGGAGTCGGCTTCGTCGGTGTCCGCTACGTCGGTGGTCTCCTCGACGGCGTCTTCGGTCTCGGTCGTGTCCTCGGCCGGCTCGACGGTCTCGGTCGCGTCGGCGTCGGCGTCGACGGTCTCGGTGGCGGCACTGCCGTAGCCGTAACCTTCTGAACTGGGCGTTTCGTTCTGGGCGCGACCGAAGATGCTGTTGATGACGTCGGACATGTTTTCCCCTTTTCGGGAGCGACGAACACGGATGGGGACGAGCGGAGACGGCGACACTATAGGGGTACGGGCCGTGACCTCCGCCACAGACCCCCGGGTTCGAGACTCGCTTGTGTCCCAACAGATATCCGGCGCCGGACAACGCTCTCCCGGTTGACTGGACCTGTGATCACGGTCCGTCAGGCAAGGGTGAGCGATCAGTGATGCCGCGGGGAAAATAGCGTCCAGGAATTGTCCACTTTCCGGCCGGTGGAAATTCCGTCAGTCATTCCGGAATAGCCCGGCGGGGACGCTCGTGGCCAACGCGCGATACCCGGCGGGGTTGAGGTGCAGGTGGTCACCGACGTCGTAGGCGGGCAGCAACCGGGTGGGTGCCGCCGGGTCGCGGGCCACCCGGTCGAAGTCCAGGACCGCGTCGAAATGCCCGCGGATCCAGGTGTTCACCGAAGTCCGGGCCGCCTCGCGCTGCGGGTCGTCGTAGCCCGCGTTGCCGCCGAACGGCGTCAAGGTCGCGCCGTACACCCGGATGTCGGCCGCGTGGGAGCGGGTCAGGATCTGGTCGTAGGCGTCGATCAGGTCCGCGGCCGTGGCCGCGGCGGCGGACGGGGCAGCCGAGCCGAGGTCGTTGATCCCCTCGAACACGATCGCCCACGACACCCCGCTCTGGGCCAGCAGATCGCGGTCCAGGCGCGCCAGGACGTTGGGACCCAGGCCGTCCTGCAGCACCCGGTTGCCACCCGCGGCCTGGTTGAGCACCGCCGACGGCAGCCGGGACGCCAGCACGTCCGGCCAGCGGTCGTTGCCGTTGGTCGTCGAACCGCGGCCGTCGGACAGCGAATCGCCGATGACCGCCACCGCCGACGCGGGGGAGAGGACCTCGATGCCGCTCAGGAAGTACCAGTGGTCCACCGGTGTCGCGCCGGCCAGGTCCGGGGCGGTCACCTGATTGCCGGGCACCAGGTAGGACGTCGTGCGGGAGCCCGGGTGCGACGTGATCGACAGCGATCCCTGGCCGTGCGCCAGGTACGCCGTCACCGTGATGTTCTCGAACGGGCGCACCGGGAACGGCAGCGGGTCCGACACCACCTGCGCGCCCATCGGGATCGTCGTCGACGGCTTGCCGTGGAACGTCACCGGCAGCGCACTGCCCGCCGCGATCGCCGAAACGCCCGCGCGTCCGTCGAGCGGGCGTGCCACCGAGACGGCCGAAAGCGGCAGCGGCGCGCCGCCGAAGGCGTTGGAGAACCGCAGGCGGATCCGGGGCCCGCCGACGGACACGTGCGCGGTCTGGCGCAGGGAAGCGTTGTCCAGCACCCGGTCGGCACCGGTGTACGGTGCTGGCGGCATGTTGGCAGGCTCGGTCAGCTGCGGCATCGACGTCCAGGTCGCCACCCAGCGCGACGCGGGCGGGTGCCCGGACGCACCCACGAACAGCGCGGTCAAGACGGCCAGGACGACGATCACCGCAGTCCGTCTCATGGCCCGAACTCCGGAGCCAGGACGCGGTCGAAGCCGACGTCGCGGCGCGGCCCGGTCAGCGTGCAGTGCAACGTCGCGACGAACTGCTCACTCGACGTCCCGACCCGCAGTTCGACGTCGCCGGGCTCGACCAGGCGCCGGCCCGCCCGGCCGGTGTAGGACGTCAGGTCCGCGTGCAGGCCGACGTCCACGACGACCGTCGCGCCCGGCTCCAGCGAAACCCGGCGGGCCGCGATCAGCTGGCGCTCGGGGCGCGCGACCTCCGCCACCGGGTCGTGCAGGTACACCTGGACCACTTCCGACGCCGGTCGGGCGTGGTCGTTGCGCAGGGTCACCCGGACCCGGCACACGCCGTCGGTCGGCCACAGCGAACCCGTCGCGCTCACATCGACCCAGGTCACCGGTGCGTAGGACAGCCCGTGCCCGAACGGGAACAGCGCCGACGGGTCGACCGTGCTCACCTCGCTGCGGCGCCCGAGCGGCGCCGCGAGGTACGTCGAAGGCTGGCTCGCCCCGGCCGCCGGGAAGCCGACCGGCAGCCGGCCGGACGGGTCGATCCGTCCACTGAGGACACCTTCAAGCGCCGGAGCGCCCTCCTCACCGGGGTAGAACCCGCAGACCACCGCGGCCAGCCGGTCGATCTGCCGGGAAAGTTCGTAGGGCCGGCCCGAAAGCAGCACCAGCACGACCGGCTTGCCCGTGGCGAGCAGGGCCTCCAGCAGTTCCTCCTGCCTTCCCGGCAGGCGCAGGTCCGGCGCGTCGCAGCCTTCCCCGGACGTCCCGCCGCCGAAGAGACCCGCCCGGTCACCGAGGACGGCCACGCAGACGGACGAGGAAGCACATGCCGCCACGGCCTCCTCGATCCCGGCGTCGTCCCCGCCGACCACCGGGCAGCCCAGCGCGTACGTGACGTCGAAGGACGACCGCAGCGCCTCCACCACCGTCGGCACCGAGACCCCGAACGGGACTTCGGGGTGGTGGACGCCGACGTGCAGCGGGAACGAGTAGCAGCCGAGCATCGCGCCCGCCGCGTCCGCGCGCGGCCCGACGACGGCGACCTGCGCGCCGGGGGACAGCGGCAGCGTCCCGTCGTTGTGCAGCAACACGATCGACTTCTCCGCCACCTCGCGCGCCAGCGCCCGGGAAGGAGCGTCGTCGAGGTCGACCTCTTCGGGCACCTCCGGCGCCCAGTCCGCGTCGAGCAGCCCCAGCTCGCACTTCTGCCGCAGCACCCGTTCGAGGGCGCGGTCGACAGCGGCGGCGTCGACCGCGCCCCCTTCCACCGCGGCGAGCAGCGGCTCGCCGTAGCAGTCCATGGTGGGCAGTTCCACGTCGATGCCCGCGGTCAGCGCCTGCCCGGCCGCGTCGCCGCGGTCGGCCGCGACACCGTGCAGCCGGTGCAGGAACGCGATGGAGAAGTAGTCGGCGACGACCGTGCCGGTGAACCCGTAGGTGTCGCGCAGCAGCTCGGTCAGCAACGACGGGTCGGCGGCCGACGGGACGCCGTCGGTGTCGGTGTAGGCGTTCATCACCGACCGGGCGCCCGCGCGCAGAGCCAGTTCGAAGGGCGGGAGCAGGACATCCGCGATCTCCCGCGGCCCGGCCGAAACCGGCGCCAGGTTGCGCCCGGCGCGCGAGGCGGAGTACCCGACGAAGTGCTTCAGCGTCGCGATCACGCCGGCCGACTCGAGCCCGGCGACGTACGCCGCGCCGATCGTCCCGACCAGGTACGGGTCCTCGCCGATCGTCTCCTCGACGCGGCCCCAGCGCAGGTCCCGCGCGACGTCGAGGACCGGCGCGAGTCCCTGGTGCACGCCCAGTCCGCGCATGGTCTGCCCGATCCGCGACGCCATCCGGCGCACCAGATCCGGGTCGAACGTCGCACCCCAGGACAGCGGCGCCGGGTAGATCGTCGCCTGCCACGCGGCCAGCCCGGTCAGGCATTCCTCGTGGACGACGGCGGGGATGCCGAAGCGGCTGCTGGAGACGATCTGGCGCTGCGTGCGGGCGAGGCTGTGCACCCCGACCAGCGGGTCGACCGGCCGGGTGCCGAAGACGCGGGTCAGCTGCCCGATACCGTGCCGCGCCAGGTCGTCGAGGTCGATCTCGGCGTCGACGAAGTCGTGCTGGTGCGGCGCCATCTCCCCGCCGGCGTCGATGCCGACCCAGACGCCGTAGAGCTGCGCGAGCTTCTCCCGCGTCGTCATGCGCGCCATCAGGGCGCGGACGCGTTCGCCCGGGTCCGCCGCGGGGTCTCGCCACGGCTCGGGGGCCGCGGCAGGCTGCGTGGTCAAGGCTTTCCGCCCTTCGTCAGGATGTCGCAGGAGATCAGGAGAGGGCCCGGGTCGAGCTGCGGACCACCAGGCCGGTGTCGAGGGTGACGTGCGTGCGCTCGACCTCGTCGCCGTTGATCAGCGCGATGAGCATGCTGATCGCCCGGTGGCCCATCTCGCGGATCGGCTGGTCCACTGTGGTCAGTGGCGGGGTGCAGAGCGCGGACTCGGGGACGTTGTCGAAGCCGACCACGGAAAGGTCGTGGGGTACCGAAAGCCCCAGTTCGCGGGCCGCGCCGACGGTCGCGATGGCCGAGATGTCGTTCGCGGCGAACACCGCGGTCGGCCGGTCCGGGCCGGTCAGCAGGTCGTGCGCCGAGGCCGCGGAGACCTCCGGGTCGTAGGCGCCGATCCGGATCAGGTTTTCGTCGGCCGGCACGCCCGCGGCTTCCAGCGCCCGCAGGTACCCGGCCTTGCGCAGCGACGCCGATTCGAGGTCGGGGCGGCCGGCGAGGAACGCGATCCGCCGGTGCCCCAGGTCGAGCAGGTGCTCGGTGGCCAGCTGCGCGCCACGCAGGTTGTCGGAGTCGATGGTGGGCAGGTGCGACGGCCCGGTGTGCGGGTCGACCGCGACGACCGGCGTGCCGGGCACGGCTTCGAGCGAGACGGCGGGCGTGACGAGCACGGCGCCGTCGACGAGGGTGCCGCTCAGCCGGGAGAGGTAGCGCTTCTCCCAGCCCTTCGGGTCGCCGGTGCGCCCGCCCGCGGAGTAGACGACGAGTTCGAAGCCACTGCCGCGGATGGCGTCCGCGGCCCCCTTGAGCAGCTCGGTGGAGAACGGTTCGAGGTCGGCGACCAGGATCCCGATCACGTTGGTCCGGTGGTTGCGCAGGCTCTGCGCGACGAGGCTCGCTTCGTAGCCGAGTTCTTCGATCACCGCCCGGACCTTCGCGAGCGTCGCGGCGGAGACGCCGTAGCGATCGTTGATCACTTTGGAAACCGTGGCCACCGAGACGCCGGCGTGAGCCGCGACGTCACGGATGGTCACCCTCGAACTGGGCTGCATCGGCTCAGACTAGCCATGTAAAACGTTATCGACAACGATTGACATCCGATTTGCCCCGGAGCAAACTCTTCGCCAACCCGGGTGCAGTCGCGCCCCGTCCAACTCGGCCGAAGTCGTCAGGAGTGGACCCACGATGTTTGTGAAACGCAGAATCCCCGTTCTCGCCGCGCTGGTGGCGATCGTTCCGCTCGCCCTCTCGGCGTGCAGCGGGGGGAGCGAGGCGCCCGCACAGCCGAGCGGGCCGGTCACCCTCACCTGGTGGCACAACGGCACCACCGACCCGATCAAGTCGATCTGGGAGAAGGTCGTCACCGACTACCACCAGGCGCACCCCGACGTGACGATCAAGGCCCAGCCGCTGCAGAACGAGGACTTCCCCACCAAGGTCCCGCTCGCCCTGCAGGGGGCCACGCCGCCGGACGTCTACCAGTCCTGGGGCGCCGGCGAACTCGCCTCGCAGGTCACTTCGGGCAAGCTCGCCGACATCACCGACGCGACCAAGTCGTGGATCTCCGGCACGGGCAAATTCGCGGAAAGCTGGCAGGTCGACGGCAAGCAGTACGGCGTGCCGTTCGAGCAGCACTTCGTCGGCTTCTGGTACCGCAAGGACCTCTTCCAGCAGGCCGGGATCACCTCGCCGCCGAAGACCATCGACGAGCTCAACACCGCCGTCACCCAGCTGAAGGCCAAGAGCATCGCGCCGATCGCCGTCGGCGGCAAGGACCGCTGGCCGGATGCCTTCTACTTCAACTACTTCGCCGTCCGCGAGTGCTCCGCCGACGTGCTCAAGCAGTCGGTGAAGGCGGTCAAGCTGGAAGACCCGTGCTGGACGAAGGCCGGACAGGACCTGAAGAACTTCCTGGCGACGCAGCCGTTCCAGACCGGGTTCGCCGGCACACCGGCCCAGCAGGGCGCGGGCAGCTCGGCGGGCCTGGTCGCCAACGGCAAGGCCGCGATGGAACTGCAGGGCGACTGGGAGCCCGGCACCATGTCGTCGCTGACCGACGACAAGCAGCTGGACTCCAAGGTCGGCTGGTTCCCGTTCCCGTCGGTGGCGGGTGGCCAGGGCGACCCGGCGGCCGTGCTCGGCGGCGGTGACGGCTTCGCGTGCACCTCCCGCGCGTCGAAGGCGTGCGCGGACTTCCTGCAGTACCTGAACACCGAGCCGATCCAGACGCAGCTCGCCGCGCAGGGGGCCGGCCTGCCCGTCAACAGCGCGGCGGCGAAGTCGCTGAAGACCGACACGCTCAAGCAGGTTTACGACTACGGCGTGAAGGCGCCCTACCTGCAGATGTACTTCGACAAGGCGTTCCCGACCGCGGTCGGCGCCGCGCTCAACGACGCGGTGGCGAACATGTTCGCCGGTCAGGGCACCCCCGAAGGCATCGTGGCCGCCGTCAACCAGGCCGCGGCGGGCAACAAGTGACCACGGCGACGACGCCGGTGCGGACGGCTGCCCCGCCGTCCGCACCGGCGGCGAGCCGCCGGACGAAGCGTTCCGGCCTGGGCAAGCGGCTCGAGCTGACGCTCCTGCTCGGGCCGGCTTTGCTCGTGTTCGTCGGCTTCGTCCTGGTGCCGATCGGGATCGCCGGGTTCTACAGCCTGTTCCAGTGGAACGGCTTCGGCCCGCTCGACGACTTCATCGGTCTCGACAACTACGTGGACGCGTTCAGCGGCACGGTGTTCCAGGGCGCGATCGTGCACAACCTGATCATCGCCGGCCTGTCGATCGTGGTGCAGCTGCCGCTGTCGATCGGGCTGGCGATGCTCCTCAACCGCAAGCTGCGGGGACGCGCCGTGCTGCGCGCCCTGGTGTTCGCGCCGTACGTCCTGTCCGAGGCGATCACCGCGGTGATCTGGGTGCTCATGCTCCAGCCGAACGGGTTCGCCGACCAGGTGCTGAAGGGCGCCGGGCTCGGCGGCCTGATCCACCAGTGGCTGGCCGACCCGGGCATCGTGCTCTACACGATGTTCGCGGTGATCACCTGGAAGTACATCGGCTTCGGCATCATCCTGCTGCTCGCCGGTCTCCAGGGCGTGCCCGCCGAGCTGCGTGAGGCCGCCGCGCTCGACGGCGCGTCGGCGTGGCAGACCACCCGGCACGTCGTGCTGCCGCTGCTCGGGCCGACCATCCGGATCTGGATCTTCCTGTCTGTGATCGGCTCGCTGCAGCTGTTCGACGTCGTGTGGATCATGACGCTGGGCGGGCCGGCGAACGCGTCGACGACGATGGCGACCTACCTGGTCGACCACGGCTTCAAGCGCTACGAGTTCGGGTTCGGCTCCGCCGTCGCGGTGATCCTCTTCGTCATCTGCTTCCTGTTCGCCCTGCTGTACCAGCGGTTCGCGCTCCGCCGCGACACCCAGGGCGCCCTGACGAGGATGGTGGGCTGATGCGCTCACGCAGGTTCGGCCTGTCGGCCGGGTACCTCGCGGCGATCGTCGTGCTCGGCGTGACCGTCGTGCCGCTGCTGTTCGTCGTGCTCGGCGGGTTCCGCACCAACGCGCAGATCAACGACGACCCGGCCGGGCTGCCCGGCCCGTGGGTCATGGACAACTACGCTTCGGTCCTCGGCTCGAGCGCGTTCTGGGGGTTCCTCGGCAACAGCGCGCTGATCGCGGTGATCGCGACCGCCGTCGCCGTCGGCCTGGGGTCGATGGCCGGGTTCGCGCTTTCGCGGTACCAGTTCAAGGGCCGTGAAGCGCTGTACACGCTGTTCACGCTCGGCTTGCTGTTCCCGCTCACCGTGGCGACGCTGCCGCTGTACCTGTGGCTGCGCCAGCTGGGCATGCTCGAGAGCTTCTGGGGTGTGGCGATCCCGGAGGCGGCGTTTTCCCTGCCGGTGACGATCGTGATCCTGCGCCCGTTCATGCACGCGATCCCGGCTGAGCTCGAGGACGCCGCCGTGCTCGACGGCGCGAGCAGGCTCGGGTTCTTCTGGCGCATCCTGCTGCCGCTGTCGGCGCCCGCGCTCACCACGGTCGGCGTGCTCGCCTTCGTCACCAGCTGGAACGCCTACCTGCTGCCGCTGCTGGTGTTCAACGACTCCGCGCACTTCACGCTCCCGCTCGGTGTCGCGAGCTTCCAGTCCCAGTACTCCCAGGACACCGCCCGGGTGCTCGCGTTCACCGCGCTGTCGATGATCCCGGCGCTCGCGTTCTTCGTGCTCGCCGAACGGCGCATCGTCGGCGGGTTGACCGGATCCGTGAAGGGCTGACTCAGGAGGTCTGCCGTGCAGTCGGAGGTCCACCGTCGTGCCTTCTTGCAGTTGCTGGCCCTGGCCGGAGCGGGGTCGGTGGCCCTGCCGGGCCTCGCCGAAGCCGGGACCGGGTTTCCGTTGGTGTCGCGGGGAAAGGCCGCGACGATCGTCGTGAGCTCCGGCGATCTGCCGGGGGTCCGGCGGGTCGTGGGCGACCTGGCCGCCGACGTCGAACGCGTCACCGGCGTCCGGCCGGCGGTGTCCTTCGACGCCGTGCCCGACCACGGGCCGGTCGTGCTGGTCGGCACGCTCGGCCACAGCCCGCTGGTCGACTCGCTCGTCGCCGGCGGCCGCCTGGATGTGCGCGGGGTCGCCGGGAAGTGGGAGACGTCGCTCAGCCAGGTGGTCGACGGGCGGCTGGTTCTGACCGGGAGCGACCAACGGGGCGTGATCTACGGCGTCTACGAGATCTCGCGGCGCATCGGCGTCTCGCCGTGGTACTGGTGGGCCGACGTGCCGCCGGCCCGGATGTCGGAACTGCATCTCCCGGGGGAGCGGTTCAGTCTCGGGACGCCGCACGTGAAGTACCGCGGGTTCTTCATCAACGACGAGAACCCGGCGCTCGGCACCTGGGCTCCGGCGTACTTCGGGCCCGGTCTCGCGCAGGGATTCCCGGGCGGCTTCAACCACCTCTTCTTCGCCAAGGTCTTCGAGACGATGCTGCGGCTGCGGGCCAACTACCTGTGGCCGGCGGTGTGGGGCCGCGCGTTCGCCGAGGACGACCCGCTCAACCACGCCACGGCCAAGGAGTACGGCGTCGTGATGGGCACCTCGCACGAGGCGCCGATGATGCGCGGGATCGAGGAGTGGAACCGGCACGCCGTGCCCGCGGTCCGCGACCCGGCGGGGACGATCACGACACCGGGCCACGACCCGTACGGCGGCACGGGGGAGTGGAGCTTCCGCCGCAACGGCGAGGCGATCAAGGCCTACTGGACCGACGGCATCCGCCGGATGGTCCGCGAGGACTTCGAGGGCGTCGTCACGCTCGGCATGCGCGGCAACGGCGACGTCAGCCTGCCCGACGGCGACGGCATCGAGCTGATGCGCGAAATCCTGGCCGCCGAACGGGAGATCCTCGCCCGCGAGCTGAGCACGGACGTCCCGCAGGTGTGGACGCTCTACAAGGAGGTCCTGCGGTACTGGGCGCAGGGACTGCGGCCGCCCGACGACGTCATCGTGGTCTTCACCGACGACAACTGGGGCAACATCCGCAAGCACCCGGACCTCTCGCTGCCACCGCATCCGGGCGGGTACGGGCTGTACTACCACTTCGACTACGTCGGCGGCGGGCGCAACTACAAGTGGGTCGACACTGCGCTGCTCGCGAACACGTGGGAGCAGCTGAACCAGGCGGTTTCCTACGGCAACGACCGGCTGTGGGTGGCCAACGTCGGCGACATGAAGGGCAACGAGCTGCCGCTGCAGTTCTTCCTCGACTACGCGTGGGACCCTTCGGCCCTCCCGGTCGAGCGACTGTCCATTTGGGAGCGCGGGTTCGCCGCGGCGAACTTCGGTCCGGCTCTGGCGTCGGACATCGCCGGCGTGCTGCACGACTACGGGCGGCTGCAGTCCCGCCGGAAGCCGGAGCTGCTGAACCGGCTGATCACGGTGGACGCCGCCGGAGTGATCACCTACGACGACCAGGCGACGCCGTTCAGCCTGGTGAACTACCGCGAGCTGGACCGGGTCACCGACGAGTGGCAGGACCTGGCGGCGCGGGCGTCCCGGATCTCGGCGCGGCTGCCCGCGGACTACCGGGACGCCTACTACGAACTGGTCGGGTACGAGGTCACGGCGTCGGCGAACCTCTACGCGCTGCGGCGCGCCGAGTTCACGAACCTGCTGTACGCGGCCCAGGGCCGGGCTTCGGCCAACGGGCTCGCCGCCGTCACCGAGGCCCGGTTCGCCGACGACCTCGCGCTGGCGGAGAAGTACAACACCGGTATCGCGGGCGGCAAGTGGAAAGGGTTCCAGACGCAGCCGCACATCGACTACGGCGACGTCGCCCGCTACGGCCCGAACGCGCCCTGGCAGCAGCCGGAGCTGAACAACGTCGCGCTGCCGGACGTCATCTTCCCGGCGGTGCGGCGGCTTTCGCTGCCCTCGGCCGCCGCGCTGGGGGTCGCCGTCGACGGGTCGCCGCAGGCGTGGCCGGGTGCGGCGGGACGTCCGGTGCTGCCGGAGTTCAGCCCGTTCCAGAGCGCGCCGGCGCAGTACGTCGACGTGTTCAACCGGGGCCGGACGCCGTTCCGGTGCACCGTTTCCACCGGTGCGCCGTGGGTGCTGGTCGAGCCGCGGGGCGGCCGGGTGGGGGAGGAACTGCGGATGACGGTCCGGATCGACTGGAGCCGCGCGCCCGCGGGCACGACGACGGTGCCGATCACGGTGTCGGGCGCGGGGGAGTCGGTGGTGGTGGACGCGGTCGTGGCGCACCCGGCTCTGCCGTCGTCGTGGCGGCGCGGGTTCGTCGAAGCCGGCGGGTACGTCTCGATGGAGGCTGCGCACTTTTCGGCGAACGTCGGAACTTCGGGAGCGTCCTGGCGTGCGATCCCGGATCTGGGACGGACCGGCGTGGGGATGACGCCGTTCCCGGTGACGGCGGCGAGCCGGGCGGCGGGGGCCGGGCCGCGGCTGGAGTACCGGATGACGTTGTTCACGGCCGGGCCGGTGACGGTGTGGGCGTACCTTTCGCCGCGCAGCAACGTGCTGCCGGGGGACGGACTGCGGTACGCGGTGTCGTTCGACGACGCGGCACCGCAGGTCGTGAACATCACCCGGGCGACTGGCGCGGATGACATGACGATGAACCGCCAGTGGGAGCGGACGACATCGGACAACGTGAACCTGACTTCGACGCGGCACGAGGTCGCGGCGCCGGGGCCGCACGTGCTGAAGGTGTGGATGGTCGACCCGGCGGTGGTGGTCCAGAAGCTGGTGGTCGACACGGGTGGGCTGCGGCCGAGCTACCTGGGGCCGCCGGAGAGCAAGCGGTGGCCGGGATGAGCGGGCTGCCAAAGGGGTGCCGGAGGCCTCGCGGCGAGGGGGCGGGGCAGGTTTGGAATCCCGCGCGGCGAGAGGGCGGGGCAGGCCCGGAATCCCGCTGGACGCCCGCCCGCAGGGGCGCCCCCCGTCTTCCACTCTACCGGCGGGCACCGACAGTTCCGGTGCCCGGAAGTCCGTCGGCGGCCGGTTATCCCCGGCCGGCCGCGACCACCTCGTGTGCCGGGGCGGCCGTGCTGTGGCGGACCACCAGACTCGTCGCCAGCTCCAGCCGGTGGCTTTCCGGATGCGTCCCACGGGCCAGCGAGATCGCCAGTCTCGCCCCCGCGGCCGCCATCTCCTGCAACGGCTGGCGGATCGTCGTCAGCTCCGGGGTCAGCCAGCGGGCCACCGGCAGGTCGTCGAAGCCGATCACGCTCAGGTCGTCCGGGATCCGGAGCCCCGCGTCGCGCGCGGCCTCGTACACGCCCAGGGCCTGCAGGTCGCTGCCCGCGAACACCGCCGTCGGGCGGTCGGGGAGGGTCAGCAATGACGCCAGCTCGCGGTAGCCGGACCGGACGTGGAAGTCGCCGCGGCGCACCAGCGCCGGGTCGAACGCCAGTCCGGCCGTCTCCAGCGCCGTGCGGTACCCGTCGATCCGGGCCCGGCTGCACAGCACCCCGTCCGGCCCGCCGATCATCGCGATCCGGCGGTGCCCCAGCTCCACCAGGTGCCGGGTGGCGGTCAGCCCGCCCTGCCAGTTCGTGGCCCCGATCGAGGGCGTCTCCGGCCCCGGCGCGCCGGCCGGGTCGACCACGACGAGCGGGATGTCACGGGCCCGCAGCTTCGCCAGCTGCCCGCCGGTGAAGTCGGAGCACACCGAAACGATGCCGACCGGCCGCCGCGCCAGCACGCTCTCCAGCCAGCTCTGCCCGGGCGTGTGCCGGCCCGACGATTCCGCGAGCACGACCGCCATCCCGTTTTCGCGGGCTACGCATTCGACGCCGCGGATGATTTCGAGTGCCCACGTGCTTTCGAGTTCGTGGAACATCAGTTCCAGCAATCGCGAACGGCGGGACCGTTCGTCGGCACGGCGGCGGTAACCGTATTTCCCGATGACCGCTTCGACCCGCGCGCGGGTGCTTTCGGCGACGTCGGGGCGGCCGTTCAGCACTTTCGAAACAGTCGGGACGGAAACCCCCGTCTCGGCGGCGATCCGGGCGATGGTGACCCGGGAGGCGATCGGCTCGGAATCGTCAGACTTCGTTGTCATGAAGGAGATTCTAGGTCATCGAAACCCGGTTTGACACACCTCGAAAGTTTCGGAAATCGGAGGAAAGAGATGCTGAGAAGTATTCCTATTAAACGTGCCCTGCTGACGGTCGCGGTCGTCGCGGGCATTGCCGTGTGGCAGGCGCCCGCGGCTTCGGCGGCCGTTCCGCTGAAAGACATCACCCACCGCTACGTCGGGAGCGCGGTGGCGGCGTCGTACCTGGCGAACGAAGCCGATTACCGCGCCGTGCTGACCCGTGAATTCGACAACGTGACGCCCGAGAACGAGATGAAATGGGGGACGGTCGAGGCCGTTCGTGGCCAGTACGACTGGTCGGGTGCCGACGCGATCGTCCGGTACGCGCAAACGCACCACAAGACCGTCCGCGGCCACACGCTGGTCTGGCACTCGCAGCTGCCGGACTGGGTGGCCGCGCTGCCCGCCGGCGAGCTGCGCCGCGTCCTGCGGGACCACATCACCACGGAAGTCAAGCGGTACAAGGGAAAGATCCGCGCCTGGGACGTCGTCAACGAGCTGTTCAACGAGGACGGAACGCGCCGCGACACGGTGTTCCGGCAGAAGCTCGGCGACGGCTTCGTGGCGGACGTGTTCCGCTGGGCGCACGCGGCCGACCCGTCGGCGACGCTGTACATCAACGACTACAACATCGAGGGCCGCAACCCGAAGAGCGACGCGGTGTACGACCTCGTGAAGACGCTCCGGCGGCAGGGCGTCCCGATCGGCGGCGTCGGCGTCCAGGCGCACCTGTCGATCCAGTACGGCTTCCCGGGGGAGTACCGCGAGAACCTGGCCCGCCTGACGAAGCTCGGCGTGGACGTGGCGATCACCGAGGCCGACGTCCGGATCCCGACCCCGCCGGACGCGGCGAAGCTCGACACGCAGGCGAGCTACTTCGACCGGCTGTGGGACGGCTGCCAGGCGGTCCGCCGGTGCGTGGAGTTCACGACGTGGGGCTTCACGGACCGGCATTCGTGGGTCCCGGACGTCTTCCCGGGCGAGGGTGCGGCCTGCCTGTTCGACGAGAACCTGCAGCCGAAGCCCGCCTACCTGCGCATCAACCCTTGAGCGGGACCGGCCGCAGGCCGCGGGCGGCGAGGGCCGTGAGGATCCGGGGTACGGCTTCGACCGTCGCCGGGCGGCCTTCGTGCATGAGGACGACCCCGCCCGGTTCGACGAGCGATGCCGCGGCCTCGACCTCGTCCGCCGAGGCGCCGTCCCAGTCGCGGGTGTCGACGGTCCACAGGACCTCGGTGAGCCCGTGCCCGGCGATGGTCTCCGCCACCGTGGGGCCGGTGTCGCCGTAGGGCGGCCGGAACAACGCCGGGCGGGTCCCGGTGAGCTCGGCGAGGAGGTCCTGCGTGCGCCGGACCTCCTCGTCTCGGGTACCGGCGTCGAGACCGGTGAGCCGCGGGTGCGTCCACGTGTGGTTGCCGATCGTGTGCCCGGCCGCCGCGATCGCCCGGACCAGCGCGGGGTGCGCCGCGGCGTGCTCGCCCCACAGGAAGAACGTCGCCCGCACCCCGCCGAGCGCGGCCAGCAGCGCCGGCGTCGTCTCGGGGTACGGGCCGTCGTCGAAGGTCAGGGCGACGGTGGTCATCGGGCCAGCGCGGCCAGCCGCTTGGCGGTCGGCCAGCGGACGTTCCACGCCCAGCCGAGCTTCTCGAACACCCAGATCACCCGGGCGGAGATGTCGATCTGCCCGCGCTGCGCGCCGTGGCGGGCCGACGTCGGGTCCGCGTGGTGGGTGTTGTGCCAGGACTCGCCCATCGACAGGATCGCCAGCGGCCAGAAGTTCGCCGACCGGTCGCGGCTGGCGAACGGGCGCTCGCCGATCATGTGGCAGATCGAGTTCACCGACCACGTCACGTGGTGCTGGAACGAGATCCGTGCCAGGCCGGCCCAGAGGAACGCGGTCAGCGCGCCCCACCACGACAGCGTGAGGAGGCCGCCGAGCAGCGTCGGGAGCAGCAGGCTCACCACCACCCACAGCGGGAAGAGCCGGTCGACGACGCGGATGTCGCGGTCGGCCTCGAGGTCCGGGGCGAACCGGTCGACGTTGGTCTTGTCGCGCCCGAAGAGCCAGCCCATGTGGGCGTGCCAGAAGCCGCGGGCCAGGGCCACCGGGGACGTGCCGAACAGCCAGGGGGAGTGCGGGTCGCCCTCGCGGTCGGAGAACGCGTGGTGGCGGCGGTGGTCGGCGACCCAGCCGATCACCGGACCCTGCGCGGCGAGCCCGCCGGCGATGGCCAGGGCGATCCGCAGGGCCCGCTTCGCGCGGAACGCGCCGTGGGTGAAGTAGCGGTGGTAGCCGACGGTGATGCCGAGCGTCGACACCAGGAAGAACCCGCCGCCGATGGTGAGGTCGAGCCAGCTGACACCCCAGCCCCAGAACACCGGGACGGCCGCGGCGAGCGCGAGGAACGGGACCAGCAGGAACGTGCGGATGGTGATCAGCTCGGCCACGGTCTGGCGGCCCGAGAGCACGGGTTTGGCGACGGGACGGGGAGCCTTCAGGGAGGCTGTCATGCACTACTCGTTTCGGGGGTCATCGCGCGCGGAGCGGAGGTCCGGGCTCACGTGCGGCGGCCGGGGAGCGGGAACACCCGGCGGTCAGCGGTCTGCGGTGGGCCGGACGCGTCGCCACTCCTGTGGGCGATCGCCCGGACGGGCCACCAGCCGGGAGCGGGACCGGCTGGACGCCGGTATCCGAGGGGCTCTCGACACCACCCACGTTACAGGAATGTTGTGAACCTGCCGTGTGGCCGCCAACGAGAAAGGCCCCCGCCCCGTGGGGGCGAGGGCCTTCGGTGCCTCGTGGCTCAGATGACGCTCACGCGCTGGGCCTGGGGGCCCTTCTGACCCTGGCCGATCTCGAACTCCACGCGCTGACCCTCGTCGAGCGACTTGAAGCCGCTGCCCTGGATCTCGGAGTAGTGGACGAACACGTCCGGACCCCCGCCGTCCTGCGCGATGAAGCCGAAGCCCTTTTCACCGTTGAACCACTTGACACTGCCCTGAGCCATACCCATACCTACTCTTTTTTGGTGAGCCTGGACGTCCCGTTCGGACGCCCGGTCTCGGCACTATCCTCGCATCACCGGCCGAGACTGGCCAGCCCCGGTGGTCAAACTCCCCAATCGGGGCGCAGCGGCATCCCCATGCCGCCCTCGCTGTCGGTCCGGACGCCGAGGATCTGGTGCAGTTCGATCTCGCGGCGTTCGAAGGCCAGCCGGCAGGCGGCCAGGTAGAGCGCCCACACCCGGCTGCGGCCGGCGCCCGCTTCGGCGACCGCCTCGTCCCAGTGTTCGTCGAGGTTGGCGCACCAGCCGGCCAGCGTCAGCGCGTAGTGCTCGCGGAGGTTCTCCGAGTGCCTGACCTCCAGGCCGGCGTCGTGCATGGCCGTGACGAGCTCGCCGGGCGCCTCGAGCTCGCCGTCCGGGAAGACGTAGCGGTCGATGAACCCGCGCGAGCGGTGGGCGACGCTGGTGTCCGGGTTCGTGATGCAGTGGTTGAGCAGGCGCCCGTGCGGCTTGAGCTTGGCCGCGAGGAACCGGAAGTAGCCGGGCACGTTGCGGGCCCCGATGTGCTCGGTCAGGCCGATCGACGAGATCGCGTCGAAGCCGGTCTCGGTGACGTCCCGGTAGTCGAGATGACGGATCTCGGCGCGGTCGGCCAGGCCGAGGGAGACGATGTTCTTCTGCGCCCACTGGGCCTGCTCGCGCGAGAGCGTGACGCCGAGCGCCTCGACGCCGTAGTGCCGGACGGCGTGCGCGACCATGCCGCCCCAGCCACAGCCGACGTCGAGCAGCTTCATCCCCGGTTCGAGGCCGAGCTTGCGGCAGACCAGGTCGAACTTGTGCTCCTGCGCCTCCTCCAGCGAGGCCCCGGCCTCCGGGTACACCGCGCACGTGTAGGCCATCGACGGGCCGAGGACGAACTCGTAGAACCGGTTGGACACGTCGTAGTGGCTGGCGATGGCCTCGCTGTCGCGGCCCTTCGAGTGCCGCAGCGCGGTCATCCCGCGCCGGATCCGGCTCGGGTGCTCCTCGGCGGGCGGCTTGACGACCCGCAGGTGGCGGGCGCCGAGCTTGCGCAGCAGCCACAGCCGGTCGGCCGGGGTGAGCTGGTCGACCTGGGCCGCCAGCGCGTGCAGCGCGGTGTAGAGGTCGCCGATGACGTCGAGCGCGCCCGCGACGTACGCGCGGGCGAGGCCGAGGTCGCCGGGGGAGGACATCAGGTAGTCCAGCGCCAGCGGCGAGCGCACGTGGATCGAGACCGGCGCGTCGGCCGGGCCGCTGCTGCTGCCGTCGTAGGCGGTGATCGACACGGTCGCGCGGGGGCCGAGGAGGCGCTCGAAGACCTCGCCGACCGGGGTGCTTGCCTGGGTCACGTTCGTTCCTTTCACCGGCGGCGGACACATTTCTCGTAGAGGCCGAGCAGCCGCTCGTCCGGGTCGTAGGTCCGCTTGAGTTCCCGGTAGGTGTCGCCGTTGTAGAGCCGCCAGAACTCGTCTTCGGCGTAGAAGCTGTCCGAATAGAGCGACTTGTGGCCGCCCAGCCGGGTGACTTCGCTCTCGATCATCCGGTTGTGCACGCCGTCGCGCTCACCGGGGTCGAGCGGCACGGCCGACCAGAACCCGAAGTTGACGTAGAGCGCTTCGGGGTCCAGCTCGTAGAGGGGCCAGCGCACGCCGCCGGGACGCTGCCGCAGGGGGCAGACCCAGACCGGGCTGATCGGGATCTCCCGCTCGAAGAACTCGAGGAACTCGGCGGCGCGGCCGACCGGCACCTCGATATCTTGGACGATCGTCTCTTCCGGCGGCAGGCGGCGGAGCTTGAGCAGCCGCTGCGCGATCTTGAACCGGCGCTCGAGCGCCACGGCCTTCCAGTAGACGGAGGACCGCAGGAACCGGCGGCCGAGCAGCAGCCGGGGCAGCCGGTGCTGGACGCCGAACGCGCGGGAGCACCAGAACCAGTCGGTGTCCCAGCGCCAGAGGTAGTCGCGGACGGTGAGGTGGTCGGTCTCGCGGGCCCGGATCGAGCGGTAGTAGATGTCGAGCCAGGTGTAGTCGCTGGTCGCGGGCGCGGTGTCGGTGAACCTGGCCAGGGTGAGGTACAGCTCGTCGGGGCCGAACACCGTGCCGTCGACGAAGTCGTGCTCGCCGCTGTCGCAGGCCTCGGTGAGGGCGCGGAAGTAGCTGTCCCGGTCGTCGTAGCGGACGTGGTGAAGCTCGACGAACGGCTTCACGGGCTCGAGCACGATCTTCAGGCGTAGCGCGTAGCCGAGGGTGCCGTAGGAGTTGGGGAAGCCGCGGAAGAGGGCGGCGTGCTCGTTGCCGGGGGTGGCGACGACGATCCGGCCGTCCCCGGTGAGGATCTCCAGCTCGAGCACCGACTCGTGCGGCATGCCGTTGCGGAAGGACGAGGACTCGATGCCGAGCCCGGTGACGGCGCCGCCGAGGGTGATGGTCTTGAGCTGCGGGACGACCAGGGGCATCAGGCCGTGCGGCAGCGTGGCGTCGACAAGCTGTTCGTAGGTGACCATCCCTTCGACGTCGGCGGTGCGGCTTTCGGGGTCGACGCGCAGTACGTGCGTGAAGCCGGATACGTCCAGTCCGGGGTGTTTCGCGGCGGCCCGGGAGCGGAAGAGGTTGGATGTCCGCTTCGCGAGCCGGACGGTGGCTTCGCCGCTGATCGCGGTGAGCTGCCCGCGCAGGTCGTCGACGCGGGCTTCGTGCTCGGGGAACGCCGGGCCCGGACGGGCTTCCGGCACCCCGGCCTGATCGATGGTCACGTCCCGATCCTGCCTCACGGCGAGGGCGGGCGCACTGTGCTGCCGGGCATGAACATCGGATCTTCGTGGTTGATCACGGCGAAGGCGGGTATCCGGGCACGGACCGCGGGGATCCCGCGGCGACCTGGGGAAAGCGAGGCGGCGTTGAGCATTCTGATCGATTTCGGGCGCGACACGGAGTTCTCGTTCGAGCGGGGGCTGCGCGGGTACGTCGCCGCGGTGGCCCGCGCGGTGGGGGTCGGGCTGGAGTCCTGCACCCTGGACTCGGGAACTCCCGCGGCGGCGTACATCGCGCTCGACTGGCGCTTGACCCGGTTCCCCGGACGCGACCTGGCGCTGGTCTGGGACGAGACACACGGCTGGGCGGCGGCGGTCGAGGACCGCGACGGCGCGACGGTTTTGTCGTATCTCGGCGGTTCGGTGCTGCCCGAGCCCCGGGCGGTGGTCCGGTTCCTGGCGGCGATCCGCGCCGGTGACCCGGAGGCCGGAACGCTCGAAGCGCCGGCGCTGCGTTCGCCGGGGAACCACGAGGATCTCCTGGCGGCGCTGGTCCGTTAGTTTCGGGCAGACTGGCCCCATGGACGTGGGGGAACTGACGGCGGAGCAGGTCGTCGACCGGATTGTGCCGCGCGACCCGCGAATCTCCCCGGACGGCCGGTGGGTCGTGTACGTGACGGCGCCGGTGGGCCGGGTGGACCGGTTCCCGGTGAGCGGGTTGTGGCTCGCCCCGGCCGACGGGAGCGCGCCCGCCCGGGAACTTGCGGCCGGCGTCGCCGAGAATCATTCGCCGCGGTGGGCCGCGGACTCCGGCACGGTGTTCTTCCTGTCGGATCGGGTCGAGCGGGGCACGGCGCAGCTTTACCGGATCGGCCTGGACGGCGGTGATCCCGAGCGGCTGACGGAGCAGGCCGCGGGAGTGAGCGGTCATGTGCCGCTGCCGGGCTCAAAGTCGGTCGTGGTGATCGGGCCGGATGCGGCGGACCGCGCGGGTGACCCACGGGTCCGGAGCGTCCGGCCAAGCGAGGACCAGCCGGCCGGGCAGGCCGGAACCCACCGGGACGACCCCAGCGCGTCTCGGGTCTGGGGCAGCCGGGACCGCTCCGACCGGCCAAGCGAGGACCAGCCGCCCGGGCCGACCGGCACTCGGCGGGACCACTCCAGCCCGTCCGGCGCCTGGGACACCCTGGACCGCCCCGACCGGCTCTGGCTGCTCGACCTCGCCACCGCCACGATCCGTCCCCTCGGCACTCTCGGTGACCGGCACGTCCGCGAGGTCGCCGCCCGCCCGGACGGGACGGCGCTCGCCGTCTTCACGTGGTCCTGCGCCGACCACGCTCCCGGCGTCTTCGAACCCGGGCTCCACCTCGTCGACCCCGCCACCGGCGAGACCCGTGACCTCGGCACCCCGGCCCTCGAAGCAACCGACCCGGCCTGGTGGCACGACGGCACCGAATGGCACCTCGCCTACCTCGGCCTGACCCCGCCCGGCCTGATCGGCGGCACCGCGATCTTCAACGTCACCGAGAACCTCACCGAAGGCCTCGAGATCTGCCCGACCGAACTCGTCCAGGTCGGCGAAGGCCCGCCGCTCGCCCTGTTCGCCGAAGGACTGGACACGACCGTCCGCCGCGTCGACGCCGGCTTCACGAAGGTCGCCCAGGTTCACGGCGCCTCCCTGACCGCGAGCCGCGACGGCCGGGTGATCGCCCTGGTCGCGAGCACCGGAGCCGAACCCGACGAGATCCACGCCGGCCCGCCGCACGACCTCACTCGCCTCAGCCGAACCGTCCCGGACGGAACCTGGGGTACCCAGCACCGGCTGCACTACCGGGCCCCGGACGGCCTCGACCTCGACGGCCTCCTGATCCTCCCGCCGGGAAAGACGAAAGCCGACGGCCCCTTCCCGCTGGTCACCCTGGTCCACGGCGGGCCCCACGACCGGTACGCCGACCGCTTCAACCTCGGCTGGTACCCCTCGGGCCAGTGGCTCGCCGCCGCCGGTTTCGCGGTCTTCCTCCCGAACGCGCGCGGCGGCCTCGGCCACGGCCACGCCTTCGCCGTCAGCGTCGCCGGGGACGTCGGCGGCGCGGAGTACACCGACGTCCTCGCCGGCATCGACCTCCTCGTGCACGACGGCGTCGCCGACGAAACCCGGCTCGGGATCGGCGGCTGGAGCCACGGCGGGTTCTTCGCCGCCTGGGCCGTCACCCAGACCGACCGCTTCGCCGCGGCCGTCGTGGGCGCGGGGGTCATCGACTGGCCGCTGCTGGCCGCCACCGGCGAGCACAGCCGGTTCGAAGCGGCGCTCGGCGGTGCGGAGAACAGCCCGATCACCCACGCCGGGAAGATCCGCACGCCCGTCCTCATCCTGCACGGCGAGGACGACACCAACGTGCCGCTCTCTCAGGCCGAACTCCTCCACTGCGCCCTCGGCGAGAAGCACCACGAGTTCGTCGTCTATCCCCGCGAGAACCATTCGATCCGCGAACGCGGCCACCAGGTCGACGTCCTGAACCGCTCGCGCGCGTGGTTCTCACACCTGCTCGCCTAGCTTGAACTCCGCCTCCCCGGTGCTGAAGGAGAACCCGTCCGCGCCGATGGTGACGTCGGCTTCGCGCGGCTCGGCCCGGGCGACGACCGGCTGAACCTCACCGGACAGGTCCAGCACCACCGACGCGTCGGTGTACCAGCTCGGCACCACCGGGTTGCCCCACCAGTCACGGCGCTGGTTGTCGTGCACGTCCCAGGTGATCACCGGGTTGTCCGGGTCGCCGGTGTAGTAGTCGTGCGTGTAGATCTCGATGCGGTGCCCGTCGGGGTCGCGGACGTAGAGGTAGAACGCGTTCGACACGCCGTGCCGGCCCGGCCCGCGTTCGATCATCCCCGGTTTGCGCAGCGCGCCCAGGTGGTCGCAGATGTGCAGGATCTGGTGCCGTTCGTGCGACGCGAACGCGATGTGGTGCAGCCGCGGGCCGTCGCCGCCGGTCAGGGCGACGTCGTGCACCGTCGGCTTGCGGAACATCCACGCCGCGTACACCGTGCCGTCCTCGTCCTGGATGTCTTCGGACACGCGGAAACCCAGGCCCTCGTAGTACTTCCGGGCCGCCGGGACGTCCGGGGTGTCCAGGTTGAAGTGGTCCAATCGCGACAGTGCGCCGGCGCCGTGGACGTCGTAGCGCTGCGTGAACCGCTCGACGTGCTCGGCCGCGTGGAAGAACTCCACCGGGAACCCGAGCGGGTCGACGACCCGCACCGCCTCGCCGATGCCGCGGGTCGCGCCGGCCGCCCGCCGCTCGACCCGGCAGCCGAGCTCGCGGTAGTACGCCTCGGCCAGGTCGAGGTCGGCAGCGCTTCGAACGCGGTACGCCAGCACGCCGAGCGCCGGCGTGGCTCCCTTCCGCAGAACCAGCGAATGGTGCAGGTATTCCTCGAACGCCCGCAGGTACAGCGCTTCGGAATCCTCGTGGGTCACGACGAGCCCGAGCACGTCGACGTAGAACGCCCGTGACGCCGCCAGGTCGGTGACGACGAGCTCGGCGTACGCGCAGCGGAGGACGTCCGGCGGGGTGGCGGTCATGACTGTCCCTTCCGGACGCTGCCGAACCGGGTGGTGTGCACCGGCCCGAGCGAGACGTGGATCGCTTGCTGGTGGGTGTAGAAGTCGAGCGAGCGGTAGCCGCCTTCGTGGCCGAGGCCGGACGCCTTGACCCCACCGAACGGCGTCCGCAGGTCACGGACGTTGTGCGAGTTCAGCCAGACCATCCCGGCCTCGACCGACTGCGCGAAGGTGTGTGCGCGCTCGAGGTTCGACGTCCAGAGGTAGGCGGCGAGCCCGTACTTGACGTCGTTGGCCAGTGCCAAAGCTTCGGCCTCGGTGTCGAACGGCGTCAGCGCGACGACCGGCCCGAAGATCTCCTCCTGGAAGATCCTTGCGGACGAAGGCACGTCGGCGAACACCGTCGGCGCCACGTAGTTGCCACTGTCCGAACCGGACGGACGGCCACCGCCCGCGAGCAGCCGGCCTTCGGACTTGCCGAGCTCGACGTAGCTCATCACCTTCTCGTAGTGCTCCGGGTGCACCAGCGCGCCGACCTCGGTGGCCGGGTCGTGCGGGTCACCGACCACGATGTCGCGAGCGCGCGCCGCGTACCGCGCGCAGAACTCGTCGTAGATCGGGCGCTCGACGAGGATCCGGCTGCCGGCCGTGCAGCGTTCGCCGTTGAGGGAGAACACGCCGAACAGCGTCGAGTCGAGCGCGGCGTCGAGGTCGGCGTCGGCGAACACGATCGCCGGGGACTTGCCGCCCAGCTCCATCGACATGCCCTTGAGGCCGGTCGCGCAGTTGCGGAAGATCGTCTGGCCGGTCGTGGACTCGCCGGTGAACGAGATCAGCGGGACGTCCGGGTGCTTGACCAGCGCGTCACCCGCTTCCTCGCCGAAGCCGTTGACCAGGTTGAACACGCCGTCGGGCAGCCCGGCGCCGGCGAAGATCCCCGCCCACAGGCTCGCCGACAGCGGCGTGAACTCGGCCGGCTTCAGCACGACCGTGCACCCCGAGGCCAGCGCGGGCGCGAGCTTCCAGCTCTCCAGCATGAACGGCGTGTTCCACGGCGTGATCAGCCCGGCGACGCCGACCGGCTTGCGGTGCACGTAGTTCACCTGCCGCCCGGGCACCTGGTAGGTGTCGTCGGCCTGCGCGACGACGAGGTCGGCGAAGAACCGGAAGTTCTCGGCGGCCCGCTGGGCCTGCCCGAGCGCCTGGGTGATCGGCAGGCCGGTGTCGAACGTCTCCAGCTCGGCCAGCCGGGCGTCCTGCGCTTCGACGGCGTCGGCGATCTTGTTCAGCACCCGCGCGCGGGCCCGCGGCAGCATCCGCGGCCACGGCCCGTCGGTGAAGGCCCGGCGCGCCGCGGCGACGGCCCGGTCGACGTCCTCGGCCTGGCCGGCGGCGGCGGTCACGTACGGGGTGTTCGACACCGGGTCGAGCACGTCGAACGTCTTGCCGGACACGCTGTTGACGAGCTCACCACCGATGTAGTGCTTCAGCTCGCCCGGCAGTCCTTCCGGGACATAGTGGGTCATGCCTTTCCCTCCACGGTGAAGCCTTCGGCCGAGCTGAGGTATCGGGAGCCTTCCGCCATGAGCTCCTTGATCCGGGCGACGCCGCGTTCGGTCGGCGTGATCAGCGGCAGCCGCACGTGCCCGGACGCGATCAGCCCGCGCTGTTCGAGGACCCACTTCCCGGGCGCCGGGTTGGTCTCGACGAACAGCAGGTCCACCAGCGGGTGCAGGCCGTAGTGGATCTCGCGCGCCCGTTCGTGGTCGCCGGACTGCCACGCGGTGTACATCTCGGCGCAGGCGGCGGGGGCGATGTTGGCCGTCGCGCTCACGAATCCCGCGCCGCCGAGGGCCAGCAGCGGCAGGCAAAGCAGCTCGATCCCGGACCACACGAGCAGCTCGCGTCCGCACAGGTGCAGCACGCGGGAGAAGTGCTCGAAGTCCTTCGTCGTCTCCTTGATCCCGACGAAGTTGCCGCAGGAGCGGTAGAGCTTCGCGACCGTCTCCGGCGCGAGGTCGACGGCGGTCCGGCTCGGCACGTTGTAGGCGACGATCGGCAGGTCGGGGAACTCCCGGCAGACCGTGCGGTACCAGACGAACAGCGCGTCCTGGGTGGGCCGGGCGTAGTACGGCGTGATGACGAGTGCCGCGTCGATCCCGGCGTCGCGCGCGGCGGCGGTCAGCTCGAGGGTCTCGTCGAGCTTCGCCGAGCCGGTCCCCGGGACGAACGGCACCTGGTCACCGACTTCGGCGGCGACCGTGCGGATCGCCTCGGCGCGTTCGGCGACGGTCTGCGAGCCCGGCTCGCCGGTCGAGCCGCCGATCGAGATGCCGTGCGTGCCCCAAGCGAGCTGCCAGCGCACGAGGTTGCGCAGGCCGTCGTGGTCCACCGCGCCGTCGGCCGTGAACGGCGTCATCAGCGGCGCGATCGACCCGCGGATGGCCTGGGGGTCGGAGCGGAATCGCATGGGGTGCCTTTCTGCGTCAGGGATGGCGGTGGGCGAGGAATGCGTCGAGCGTCGCCAGCCGGTGGGCGCGGACGGCCTGTTCGACATCGGCCGCGGGAGCGCCGTCGCCGAGCAGGCCGAGGATCTGCTCGTGCTCGGCCACGGACTGCCGTGCCCGGCCGGGCACGAAGCTGAACGTCGAGGTGCGCAGCCCGCTGAGCCGGTCCCACCCGCGTCGGACCAGGTCCAGGACCTGCGGGTTGGGGCAGGCGCCGAACAGCACGGCGTGGAAGTCCCGGTTCAGCGCGGTGAACCGGGCCGGCTCGAAGTGCCCGAGGCAGTCCGCCAGGTCGGCGTTGAGAGCCCGCGCCTGCTCGAGCGAACCCGGCGGCAGATGGGGCGCGGCGAGTGCCGCGGCGTAGCCCTCGACCAGCGCGAGGGTCTGCATCGTGTGCTGGTACTCGCTTTCGTCGACCATCGCGACCTGCGCGCCGACGTGGCGTTCGAACGTCACCAGCCCCTCGGCCTCCAGGAGCCGGATCGCCTCGCGGATGGGGACCACGCTGACCCCCTGTTCCTGGGCGAGCTGGCCGAGGACGAGGCGGTAGCCGGGGGAGAAGGTGCCGTCGGCGATCCGGGCCTTGATCCACTCGTAGGCGATCCGCGACTTGCTCAGCGCGGCGCCGTTCACCGCTTCGCGAGCCATGCGGCATACCTCCCGCGCCAGTACTCGTCCATCGGGTAGAGGCCTTCGACGCGCTCGCCCGCGGCGACCTGCTCGGCGATGAACGTCTCCTGCAGCTCCTGTTCGATCGCCGCGTCGACGATCTCCTCGACGAGGTCCGGCGGGATGACGAGGACCCCGTCGGCGTCGCCCGCGATCACGTCGCCGGGACAGACGGCCGCGCCGCCGCACGCGATCGCGACGTCGACGTCCCACGGCACGTGCCGGCGGCCGAGCACCGCCGGGTGCGGCCCGGCGTGGTAGGTGGGAATGTCCAAAGCGGACACCGCGGCGAGGTCGCGGACCCCGCCGTCGGTGACGATCCCGGCGGCGCCGCGCACCTGGGCCCGCAGCGCGAGGATGTCGCCGACGGTCCCGGTGCCGCGTTCCCCGCGGGCCTCCATGACGAGGACGTCGCCGGGGCCGAGGCCGTCGATCGCGCGTTTCTGCGCGTTGTAGCCGCCGCCGTGCTTCTTGAACAGGTCTTCGCGGTAGGGCAGGTAGCGCAGGGTGCGGGCGCGGCCGGTCAGCCGGGTGCCCGGCCGCGTGGAGGTGAGCCCGTCGATCGACACCGCGTCGTAGCCGCGCTTGCGCAGTTGCGCGGAAAGGGTTGCGGTGCCTACGGACTCGAGCTTATCGCGCAGTTCCGGCGTCAGCTCGAAGCCGGGCTCGGCGGTGCCGTAAGCGTCCGCTCGTTGCCGGTCGTCGGCGCGGGGGATGGCGCCGTACGGCGCGAACGGGATGGTGCCCTCGGTGATCGGCGTGACCAGCCGGCCGGTGGTGTGCCCGGCCGTGTCGACCTCGACCTCGACGACGTCGCCGGGGATGGCGACCGAGGCGCCCGCGGGGGTGCTGGTCAGGACGACGTCGCCGGGGTCGAGGGTGATCAGCTGGGAGAGGTCGGCGACCAGGCGGCCGAAGCCGAACAGCAGGTCGCCGGTGGTGTCCTCCTGGACCAGCTCGCCGTTGAGCCAGGTGCGCAGCCGCAGTGCGGCCGGATCGACGTCTTCGGCGGGCAGGACCGCCGGGCCGAGCGGGGTGAAGCCGTCGCCGCCCTTCGACCGCAGGTTGCTGCCCTTGTCGGCGTAGCGCAGGTCGTACACGCCGAAGTCGTTGGCCGCGGTGACGCCGCCGACGTACGACCAGCCGTCTTCGGGGGTGACGCGGCGGGCGGTGCGGCCGATGACCAGCGCGATCTCGCCTTCGAAGCCCAGCAGCTCGGTGCCGGCCGGGCGTTCGAGCGCCGTGCCGCTCGCCGCCACGGACGTCGGCGGCTTGAGGAAGTACGACGGCTGCTCCGGGACGCGGCCGCGCTGGGCGGCGCGGGAGCGGTAGTTGAGGTGCAGCGCGATGATCTTGCCGGGCCGCGCGATGCTGGTCATCCGTGGTTCCTGCCTGCCGGTGCGGGAAGATATTTCAAATAATATACGATCGATGGCCCGGGGAAACCCCCTTTCACCCGCCGTAGTGCAGCCACACGGACTTCGTCTCGGTGTAGGCGTCGAGGGCCCACGGGCCCATCTCGCGGCCCCAGCCGGACGCCTTGTAGCCGCCCCACGGCGCGGCCATGTCCGGGACCGGCGGCATGTTGACGAACACCGCGCCGGCCCGGATGCCGTCGGCGTAGCGCTGGGCGGTGCGCAGGTCGCGCGTCCACACCGTCGCGGCGAGGCCGTACTCGGTGTCGTTGGCGCGGGCGAGGAGCTCGTCGCCGTCGTCGTAGGCGGTCACGGCCAGGACCGGGCCGAAGATCTCTTCGCGCATGATCGCCATGTCGTCGCGGACGCCCGCGAAGAGCGTCGGGGCGTAGAAGTAGCCGTCGCGCTCGACCGGGTTCCCGCCGGTGACCAGTTCGGCGCCCTGCTCGCGGCCGGTGCCGACGAGGAAGTCGACGTGTTCGCGGTGCTTCTCGGACACCAGCGGGCCGAGCTGCGTGGTCTCGTCGGTGCCGGGACCGATCCGCAGGCCATCGAGACCGCGGGCCAGCTTCTCGACGAACTCCTGCTCGCGCTTGCGATCGACGTAGAACCGCGTGTAGGCGGCGCAGACCTGGCCGGTGTTGAGCGTCGCTCCGGCGAGGTTGCCGGCCACGGCGGCGTCGAGGTCGGCGTCGGCGGCGATGATGCTCGGGGCCTTCCCGCCGAGTTCGAGGGTGAGCCGCTTGAGGTTGGACGCCGCACTCGCCGCGGTGATCAGCTTCCCGACGGCCGTCGAGCCGGTGTAGGAGACGTGGTCGACGTCCGCGTGCCCGGTCAGCAGGGCGCCGACCGCGCCGTCGCCGGTGACGAGGTTGACCACGCCCGCCGGGATCCCGGCTTCGTGGACCAGCTCGACCAGCCGGATGCTGGTCAGCGGCGTGACCTCGCTGGGCTTGATCACCACGGTGTTGCCGGTGGCGAGTGCCGGCGCGAGCTTCCAGGCGAGGATCATCAGCGGGAAGTTCCACGGCGTGATCAGCGCGTTCACCCCGACCGGCTCGCGGCGGGTGTAGTGCAGGGTGTCCGGGAACGACACCGGGTTCGTCGTGCCCTGCAGCTTCGTCACCCAGCCCGCGAAGTAGCGGAAGTGCTCGGCCGCGCCGGTGACGCTCACCTGCCGGGACACGCCGATCGGCTGCCCCTGGTCGAGCGTTTCCAGCCGGGCCAGCTCTTCGTGGTGCTGCTCGACGAGGTCGGCCAGGCGGAACAGCAGCGCGGCGCGGCGGACGGGCAGGAGCCCGGCCCACTCAGGCGTGCTCAGGGCCTGCCGGGCGGCCGCGACGGCGGCGTCGACATCGGCCTTCGACGCCGTGCCGACCTCTTCGAGCACGCGGCCGGTGGCCGGGTCGAGCGTCGGGATCGTCCCGCCACCGGCCTCGGTCCACTGTCCGTCGATGCACAGGCGTGTCGCCATCCCGGGTTCCTCCTCGGCCTTGGGTGAGCCGAGTATCGGGCGCCGGGGCGCCGCGGGTCTTGTCCGCTCACGCATGCCCGTTGACCGACGGCGAAGGAACGCGCTCCGCCGGCCGGGACGCACGTCAGGCTGAAGCGCATGGACGTGATCGTGGTGGGCGCCGGCTCGGCCGGCTCGGTGGTGGCGCGACGGCTGGTGGACGCGGGCGCGGCGGTGACGCTCCTGGAAGCGGGCGGCCCGGACGGGAACCCCGCCATCCACGACCCGGCCCGGGCGGGGGAGCTCTGGCACGGGCCGGAGGACTGGGACTTCCACACGGTCCCGCAGCCGCACGCGGCGGGCCGGCGGCTGCACCTGCCGCGGGGCAAGGTGCTCGGCGGGTCGCACGCGCTCAACGCGATGATCTGGGTCCGCGGCGCTCCCGCCGACTACGACGGCTGGGGCCTGCCCGGCTGGACGTGGGCCGACGTCGTGCCGGTGTTCGAGCGGATCGAGAAGGACCTCCTCGAGGTCGTCCCGAACGCGCCGCTGCACCCGGTTCAGCAGTCCATCATGGATGCTTGCGTTTCCGTGGGCTTGCCGGTGAACCCGGACTACAACAGTGGTGCGCTGGACGGGGTGTCGGTCCAGCAGATCACCTTGCGGAACGGCCGGCGTTTCAATACCTGGCACGCTTACGGGTCTCCGGTGGCTTCGCGGATGACTGTCCACACGGGAGCTTCGGTGCACCGGTTGCGGTTCTCCGGTTCGCGCGTGACCGGCGTCGTGGCGTCCATCGAGGGCTCGGTGCGGGAACTGTCGGCGGACCTGGTGGTGCTCGCGGCGGGTGCGCTGGGATCGCCGGCGATCCTGCTGCGCAGCGGTGTCGGCCCGGCGGACGAACTGGCCGCGTCGGGCATCGACGTCGTCGCGGACCTGCCCGGGGTGGGGCGCAACCTCCACGACCACCTCCTGTCGCCGGTGATCTTCGCGACGGATCGGGAGGTGACGCCCTGGCCGGGCCGGTCGGTGACGCAGGTCCACTGGTTCTGGCGCAGCCGGCCGGGGCTGGCGGTGCCGGACACGCAGCCGATCTGTTTCAGCGTCCCGATGTACGAGCCGTGGATGTCCGGCCCGCCGACGGGGTTCTCGCTGATGGCGGGCATGGTGACGCCGGAGAGCCGGGGAAGCCTCCGGCTGGCCCCGGACGGCTCTCCGTTGATCGACTTGGGCGCGTTGTCTTCGCCGGCGGACTTCGAGAGCCTGGTGGCGTCGGTGGAGCAGTGCCACGCGGTCGGCCTGGCCCCGGCGCTGGCCGCGGAGTGGGGCGCGCGTCAGCTGTACCCGGCGCCCGAGGACGACGTCCGGGAGTACGTGCGCCGGACGGCGATCACCTACCACCATCAGGTCGGCACGTGCCGGATGGGCACGGACGCCTCGTCGGTGGTGGACCCGGAGCTGGCGGTGCACGGTTTCGACGGGCTGGTCGTCGCGGACGCCTCGGTCCTCCCGCGCGTGACGACGGGCAACACGAACGCCCCGGCGGTGCTGGTGGGGGAGCAGGCCGCGAAGTTCATCCTCGGCGAGGTCGTGAGTGGGAAACAGGGTTAGAACCCTGTGCGCTGTCTCAGGACATATCGGACAGATATGTCTCAGGACTTCCCGGACAGTTTCTGGTTGGTGAGGCGTTGGTAGCGTACCGAGCGGTCTAGCGTGAGCTGGCGGGCGACCGTGTCGTCGATCATGGCGGTGACGCGGTCGCCTTGCCAGTAGATGG
Source organism: Amycolatopsis ponsaeliensis (assembly GCF_030182635.1). Taxonomy (NCBI): domain Bacteria; kingdom Bacillati; phylum Actinomycetota; class Actinomycetes; order Pseudonocardiales; family Pseudonocardiaceae; genus Amycolatopsis; species Amycolatopsis ponsaeliensis. The sequence goes on along the minus strand of NZ_JAPZLD010000057.1, from coordinate 1,280 downwards.
TGGCGGTGCGGTGGGCCCAGGCGCGTCCCAGGACGATGGAGCAGCCGGAGAAGGCGATCACCCCGGTGGCCGAGACGGGGCGGGTGGTGACGCCGCTGGGTCGGCGGGGCCCGGTCGCGGGGGTGGCTTTCGGGCGGGCGTCGTAGCGTTGCTGGGGTGTCTGGCCGTCGAGGCTTTGGTGGCGGCGGTTGTTGTAGTCCTGTCGGTATTCGTCGAGAAGCTGTTGCAGGGCAGCAAGGTTCTCGGCGGGTGGTCGGGCGGCGAGCCATTTCTGCAGGGTCTGGTGGAGGCGTTCGTTTTTGCCGCAGGTCTGTGGGTGGTGCGGGGTGGAGGCGATGCTGGTGACCCCGAGTTCGGCGAGGTGGCGTTCCAGCTGGACCATCCAGCCGCGGTGGCGGCCGGTGAAGGCCAGCCCGTTGTCCGAGAGCAGTTTCACCGGGACGCCGTAGCCGGCGAAGGCCTGTTGCAGCGCGGCCCAGGTGTCGGCGGTGGTTTCGCCGGCCGCGGCGTAGGAGCCGACGTCGAGGCGGGAGTGGCCACCCGTGGATCTGGAGGATGCAGACCGTGGTGCCGTCGGCGAGGCGGTGCTCCATACCGTCGATCTGCCAGCAGCCGTTGGGGTCGGCGTAGGTGAACCGGCGGCGGGTCCGGGGTTTCTTGCGCGGCTGCGGGACGATCTGGCCGTGGGCGCGCAGGATCCGGTGGATCGAGGCCCGCGACGGGACCGGGGTGACCCCGGTGTCCTCGAGCCGCCAGCGGATGGAGATCGGGCCGTTGTCGAGGCCCTCGTCGGCCAGTTCCTTGCGGGCCCGCAGCACCGCCTCGGCCACCGCCGCGCCGAGGGTGCTGGGGCGGTGGTGCTGGGGCGGTGCTGCGGCGGGTGAACCCGCTGGCTCCTTCCGCGCGGAACCGGGTTACGTACTTGTAGAAGGTGTCCCGGGACACGCCGTGCTCGTGGCAGAACCGCGCCACGTTGATCTTCTCGCCGTGAGCGGCCCGGGCGACCGCGGCGACGAACTCAGGATCCATCGAAAACCCTGTTCTGCCCATCGCCGCATGATCACCACGAAAGCCCTGGTCACCTCGCCGACAGGCCGATCAGTGTCCGCGATGTCCTGAGACATCAACTGTCGGCGATGTCCTGAGCTGCGGCACAGGGTTAGAACACGGTTTGTAACTAGTCAGGTCCCCGGTCGTGTGGTGGTTGTCGTGGTGCGATGATCATCGTGTGACCGGGGATGGGCGTCCGTCGTATGACGAGCTTGCTGCTCTGGTGGTCG
>NZ_JAPZLD010000056.1:0-74523 GCF_030182635.1 Amycolatopsis ponsaeliensis | reverse complement strand
AGGCCACCTTACGGGCGTCAGACGCCCGTAAGGTGGCCTTAACGGCACTTCCGGCTACGGGAGGGTGGCCAGCGACGCGTCGAGCGTGGCCGCCGACAGCTCGTTGTCCACCATGTCCCCGGCCAGGTAGGCGCCATACGCCGGCAGGTCCAGGTGCGCGTGCCCGCACAGCGCCGTGAGGATCACCTTCTCCTCGCCGGTTTCCTTGCACCGCAACGCTTCCTGGATGCACGCGGCCAGCGCGTGCGTCGGCTCCGGCGCCGGGATGATGCCCTCGGCCCGGGCGAACCGCACGCCCGCCGAGAAGCACTCCTGCTGCCCGATCGCGATCGCCTCGATCAGCCCGAGCTCGTAGATGTGCGAGATGAGCGGCGACATCCCGTGGTAGCGCAGGCCGCCCGCGTGGATCGGGTCGGGGATGAAGTCGTGGCCGAGCGTGTGCATCTTCAGCAGCGGCGTGAGCCCGGCGGTGTCGCCGAAGTCGTAGGCGTACTTCCCGCGCGTCAGCGACGGGCACGCGGCCGGCTCGACCGCGCGGATCACCGGGTCCATCCGGCCGGCCAGCTTCTCCCGCAGGAACGGGAACGCGAGCCCGCCGAAGTTCGACCCGCCGCCGGTGCAGCCGACCAGCACGTCCGGGGTGTCGCCGGCCAGTTCGAATTGCTTCAGCGCCTCTTCGCCGATGATCGTCTGGTGCAGCAGCACGTGGTTGAGGACGCTACCCAGCGCGTACCGCGCGTCCGGGTCCTGCGCCGCCTGCTCGACGGCCTCGCTGATCGCGATGCCGAGGCTGCCCGTCGAATCCGGGTGCTCCTTGAGGATCGCCCGGCCGGACTCGGTCAGCTCGGACGGGCTCGGGTGGACGGTCGCCCCGAACGTCTCCATCATCAGCTTGCGGTAGGGCTTCTGGTCGTAGGACGCGCGGACCTGCCAGACCTCGCACTCCAGCCCGTACTGGGCGCAGGCGAACGCGAGCGCGCTCCCCCACTGGCCGGCGCCGGTCTCGGTGGTCAGGCGGGTGACGCCTTCGGCCGCGTTGTAGAACGCCTGCGGCACGGCGGTGTTCGGTTTGTGCGAGCCGACCGGGCTGACACCTTCGTACTTGTAGTAGATCCGCGCCGGGGTGCCGAGCGCCTTCTCCAGCCGGCGCGCCCGGTACAGCGGCGACGGCCGCCAGAGCCGGTAGACCTCCCGAACCTCCTCCGGGATGTCGACATAGCGATCAGTCGTCACTTCCTGGGCGATGAGCGCCTGCGGGAAGAGCGGGGCCAGGTCGTCCGGTCCGACGGGCTCCCGGGTGCCGGGGTGCAGCGGCGGGGGCGGCGGCTCCGGCAGGTCGGGGATGACGTTGTACCACTGGGTCGGCAGCTCGTCTTCGTCCAGGATGTACTTGGTCTTCTCAGCCATCGAACCTCCTTGGTCGGCACTTCAACTTAGGACGCCACCGGCCCCGGAGCCAGTACGGTGACCCGGTGGGGAACCTCGTCCTGATCGACGCGCCGTCCAACCTGGGCCTGCGGCCACCGGCCGAGGGCGCGGTGCCCGGCTGCTACAAGACCCCCGGCGTGCTGCGCGACCTCGGCATCCTCGATCGCCTGGGCGCGGCCGACGGCGGCGTCGTGACGCCGGGGCGCTACGTCGGTACGTGGTCGCCGGGCGACGGCGTCCGCAACTCGGCGGCCATCGCGTCGTACACGCGTGCGCTGGCCGCACGGGTCGCGGCGGTCCGCTCGGCGGGCGGGTTCCCGGTGGTACTGGGCGGCGACTGTTCGATCTCGCTGGGCGCGATGCTGGCGCTGCGCCGGTCCGGCCGGTACGGCATCGCCTACCTCGACGGCCACGACGACTTCCGCCACCTGGGCATCGCGGACCACGTCGGCGCGGCGGCGGGCGAGGACCTGGCGATCATGACCGGCCGCGGCGCCGGCGACCTCGCCGACATCGACGGGCTGCGGCCGTACGTCCGCGACAGCGACGTCATGGTCCTCGGGGTGCGGACGGCCGAGTCGGCCGACCTGCGAGCCGCGGGAATCCCGTTCGTCACCTCGGAAGCGCTGATGGCCTCGGCGCCGGTGCTGTCGTTCCCGTCGTCCCCGGACCTGGACGGCTTCTGGGTCCACGTGGACATCGACGTCCTCGACCCGGCGTACGTGTCCGCAGTGGACAGTCCCGATCCCGGCGGCCTCGATCCGTCCACGTTGGTCTCGGTCTTGCGCGAGCTGCTGGCCAGGCCGGGCGCGGCGGGCTTCGAGCTGACGGTGTTCGACCCCGACCTCGACCCGGACGGCCACCAGGCCGAGCTGGTCGCCGACATCCTGGAAAGGTCCCTGCGATGACCGACGTGCTGACCGGCCTCCCGCTGTGGCACCCGCCCTCGGGCCGCGGCCCGGGTTTGGTGCTGGTCCAGGAGATCTTCGGCCTGGACGACTACTTGCGTTCGGTGGCGGCGGACCTGGCCGCTTCCGGTTACGTCGTGGCGGTTCCCGAGCTGTTCCGGCGGACGGCCCCCGGCTGGTCGTCCACCCACGACGAAGCGGGCGTGGCGGCGTCGATGAAGGTGGCGTCCACGTTCGACCCGGCGCTCGGGCTTTCGGACGTCCTGGCGACGGTGGCCCACTTGCGTGGCCTGCCCGCGGTTTCCGGTGGCGTTGGTGTGCTGGGATTCTGCTTGGGCGGATCGCTGGCGTTCGCGGCCGCGGCGGCGGGCGACCCGGACGTGGCGGTGTCGTTCTACGGCTCGACGGTGGCCGCTCAGATCGCGGACCTGGCGGAGATCACGTGCCCGATCCAGTTCCACTTCGGCGGCCAGGACCCGTTCATCCCGCGCGCGGATGTCCGCGTGGTCGAGGAGGCGGTGACGGCGCACCCTGGCGCGGAGATCCACGTGCAGGAGGAGGCGGGACACGCGTTCCACAACAACGTGGCCCCGATGTTCCACCACCCCGAGGCGGCGGCCCGCGCCTGGGCGCTGACGACGGACTTCCTGCGGCGGACCCTGCCGGCCGGGGTCAGCGGCCGTGGTGCGTGAAGGCTCCCCAGATCGTCACGTCGGTCGTTTCCGGCAGCGCGAGGTCGCCGATCATGGCTTCGGGCAGGTCGGCAAGCGGTTCGCGCGCGGGGTCGAGCATCCAGAGCTGGGCGGCGCGTAGCGCTTCGGCGGGCGGGAGGCGTTTCCGGACGAGGAAGTGGTGCGTCGCGAACATCAGGACCGCGGTGCCGCGATCGCCGGTCTCCCAGCGGGATCCGATCACGGTGACCGCGCCGGCGGCCAGGAAGGCCGTGGCGAGGGTGAGCGCTTCGTCGTAGTCGACCGCGGTCAGGTCGCTGCTGCAGGACGTCAGGATGACGGTCCCGCCGGGGCTGCCCGGCTCGCGGCGGGCGGCGTGGCGGAGCACGGTGTCGATGGGCAGGGCCTCGGTGAGCACCAGCCGGGACGCCTCGGCCGCGGTGCCGACTTCGGCGTGACAGCTCAAGTGCAGCAGTGACGCGCCTGCCGTGTCGGCTCCGGGGACGTGCGCGAGGAACGCGGCCGGTGTCGCGGGCAAAGCCTCCGGCAGCGGTGCGCCATCGTCGTCGGACTCGAACCCGCGCAAGTCACCCAGCAGCACTGCTCCCGGGTAGAAGACGTCGTGCAGCACCAGTGCTTCTTCCGCGGCGAACCCGAGGCTTCCCCGGGGGTCGGTCACCAAGACCGGTGCGCGGCCGATCGGCTGCGCGGGCCGGCGCACGCTGTCCAGGAACTGGCGCGCCGACGCCGCGGTGGACAGGACCAGCTCGGTGCAGCCGAACCGGGACCCGCCGAGCCGGGCCGCCGGCCACGACACGACCCCCAGCTCTCCCAAGGGGACCAGCACGACCCGGCGGCCGCGGCCGACCGATTCCAGCACCGTGCCCAGCACCGCCGTACCGGCCCAGTCGCACAGCGCGGCCAACGCCGTCTTCCACGCGGCGACGTCGTTCTGGTCGGCGGCGATGAACTCGGCGAGCGGCCCGTCCGATCGCACGATCAGGTCCGGCAGTTCGCGGCTGATCGGCCGGCCGTCCCGGTCGACGCCGATCAGCCGCCCGGGCGTCCCCTCGGTGCCGGGCACGACGTACACCAGGGCGTCGATGTCGTTGCCGGCCAGCTCGCCGGCGACCTCGGTCATCGAGGGCGCGACGAACAGCCGGGTCCCGGCCGGGCTGTCGCGCAACACCTCCAGCACGCGATGGCGCAGCTCGCCGCTGGTGACCGGCTCCGGAACAGCGCCTTGCCGGGTGTGGTCCGCCCACGCGTCGGCCAGGTCCGGGTGGCCGAGGTCGCGCAGCGTCTTCGGTACTTCCAGGGTCGAAGTCGCCGCGTGCAGGGCCAGCCCGCGACCGAGTTCGATCGCGCGAAGGGCCGCATCGGCGTCCTCGGCGGCCAGGCACCACCCGGCGAGGGCGGCCGCGTCCGCCGCCGCGCCCCGCGCGGTGAGCACGGCGTGGCCGATCCCCGTCTGCAGCAGGACGAGACCGGCCTGTTCCTCGAGTGCCGCGAAGCCGTGGCGGCAGGCGAGTTCGCGCTGCCCCGCGGCCCAGTAGGCGCGCGCGAGGGCACGGAGGACCTCGATCACCTCCACGCCGTCGGCCGACTGCCTGGCCTGCTCGAGATGCGCCACCGCACGGCTCGCCGCATCGGCCGGCCCGATGCCTCGTTCGTGAGCCGTCAGGTAGGCGAGGCCCAGCAGTGCCCGCACCGTCGTCCGGTGCTGCGGGAGCGTGACCCGGTCCAGCCGGGCTTCGAGCCGCTCGATTCCGGCGAGGACCTCCTCGGACTCTCCGTCGAGGACACCGGCGAGCGCACTGGCGGTGTCGGCCATGACCGCGAGCATGTCGGCGGAGTGCCCCGGTACGGGTCCACCGGTGAGCCGCGCGTGCAGGTCGCCGACGGACTCCCGGACGTTCGTCGCACCGGTCAGGGCCAGCCTCAGCCCGGCGAGCCCCGCCATGAGCTCGGCGCTCGGCCGCACCACGTGCGCCGCGGGGAGCCGGGCCACCGCCTCGTCCAGCCGCTCGGCCGCGACGGCGAGGCCGACGTCGTCCGCGGTGCGCAAGGCCCGGCTGACGTCGATCGACGCGGCGAGCGTGGCGATCACCGCCGAACCGCCGGCGGGGTCGTCCCCGGCCGCCGCCGCGGCTTTGTCCAGCAGCAGCGCGGCGGAGTCGGCGTCCTCGAGCAGCCCTTTGACGAGGTGCCGGTCGGCCAGGACGCCGCCGACCAGACCGACCGCGACGGCGTGCAGGTCGTCGTCGGCGGGCAGGGTCCGGACGACCTCCAGCAGATCGGTGACCCCCGCGGCGGTCTGTCCAGGGTTCCCCTGGGTGCCGCGCAGGATCGCCAGCATGGACCGCAGCAGGAGATCCGCGCCTTGCCGGGCGGGCCCCGCCTCGCCGGTCCGGGCCAGCACCTGGTCGACGACATCCTGTGCCTGGGCGATCCGGTCCGGGGTGGCTTCCACCGCGGCGGAAGCCAGCAGGGCACCGGCCAGCCGGCGGCGGATGATGTCGGAAAGCGGATGCGCCTCGGGCACGGACGACGCCCGCTTCAGCAGCTCTTCCGCTTCCCGCAGGTCGTCCGGGCCACCCTCCCCGGCCCCGCCGACCAGGAGGGTGGCGAGATCGGCCCGGAGCATCGGCGTGAGCATGTGGTCTTCCGGCAGCCCGGCCAGCTGCTGCCGCAGCCGGTCCGCCTGCACGGCCGGTTTCGCCGCCGGCGTGATCATGGGCATCATCAAGCGCAGCAGCTCGATTCCCGGGTTGCCGGTCTGCGGGGCGTCGTCCAGCACCTCGTTGAGCGCGGCCACGGTCGACTCGGACGGGTGCGCGGCGCCCGACTCCATCAGGTCGGCCAGCGGGGACATGAGGTCGAACAGCGCGCGGATCCCGGGTGGCAGCGAATCGAGGCCGGTGGCGGCCGACACCCGGGCTCGCATCTCGGCGACTCCGGCCAGCAACCCCGCCTCGCCGGTCCGCCCGATCCACTCCGTGGCTCGCAGGACGGCGCCGAGGTCCGGGACGGGATGGTCGCGCAGGGCTTCGGCCGGCGTCCGGCCCACCATGGTCAACATCAGCGCCAGCTGGGACATCCGGTCACGCTGCTCGGCGGTGCACGCCGGGTCGGCCTGCACCAGATCGGCCAGTTCGGTGGCCCGGACCCGGTCGGCATCCGAGCCGCCGTGCTGGACATAGCGGACCGCCAGCGCCGCGGCCAGTTCGGCCCGCGTCGCGCGCTGCTCGTCGCTGCCGTCGTCGAGTTCACCAAGCCGGCCGGACAACTCGGTGATCCGGCGCTCGGCTTCGTCCGCGGTCATGTTCGCCTCTCGATCTTGCTGAGCCGGAAATGACAAAAACGTGACAACAATCGGACGCTTCCCATTTCGATCACGCCGATCCTTTCGGCGATCCGCACGCCGTGGAATCCACCGTACTCGTCGGCTCCGACGCGTGCGACACTGCACGCGCGGTGTCCGCGGCCGACGGAGAAGAGGACTTGTCGTGATTGCTGACGGGGAACCGGATGAATGGCCGCTCGAACCGGCGGAACGGATCGAACTGGTTTCCACGGACCCCGCTCTCCGCGGGCCCGGCGAAACCCGGGTCGTCCTTTCCGCGATTATTTTCCACCCGCCGAGCGCGCACGTGACCGCCTGGCGCGACCCGGCCGGGCCGGCGCCCGGAACCAGGGTGGTGGAACTGCGGTACGGCGTCGAACTCGACGTCCTGCCGCACGGGACGGCTTACCGCACGGCCGACGTGATCATGACCATCCCCGAGGACTGCCGGGTCGTGGCCGCGCCGGACCTCCCCGGGTCGGAGCACGACCTCGGCGGTAGCCGGTTCCGTCAGCACTTCGACCTGCCCGAGGCCGGGAAGACCGTCCGGACCCGGCTGATCGTCGAGGTTCCCGCCGGCCGGACGGGCCTGACCGGCAGCATGACCTGCGAGGTGGACCTGCGCCGCGACTTCGGGGCCCGATGGCGCCGGGTTCCGGCGGTGGCGGCGCAGAAGACGTCGTTCACCACCGGAGTTCCCGGACACCGCACCGGTTCCGCGGTCCGGTTGTTCGTAGCGACCGATCTCGCCGGCTTCAGCCGGCGCGGCCCCTTGGGCAGCGGAAGGGCGCAGCGGGGTACGGCGGAAGTGTTCGACCGCGCGACCGGAGCCACGGGGATCGAGCTCGACGACCGGCAGGTGCAGGGCGACGGCCTGTTCCTCGTGTTCCACCCGGCCATCGACGAACGAACCGTGCTGCGCGCGTTCTACCTCGAACTGTTGTCGGCACTGCGCGAGCACAACCGCGATCTGCGACCGGAAACGGCGCTGCGGCACCGGATCGGCATCGATCGGGGGCTCTCCGAACGCACTCCCCTCGGCTGGGACAAACGGGCACCGACCGCGGCCACCCGGCTCTGTGACTGCGCGCAGGCCCGCACGGCGCTCGAAGACAACCCGAAGGCTCCGTTCGTGCTGGTGGTGTCCGACCCGCTGTACCAGGACATCTTCAGTGACCCGGACCACGACCCGCCCGGCACCACCTTCACCGAGATCGCGATCGAGAACCCCGCCAAGGGTTTCGCCGCCACGGCCTGGATGCACGTCGCCGGCGAGTGAAGACGTGCCCCGCTCACTCCCCGCCGACCTGCCGCCGCATGTGCGCGGCGAGCTGCTGCGGGGTGTGCTTGTACGCGTCGAGGTAGACCGTGTAGGCGTGCAGCACGTCGGCCGGCAGGTCGACGTCGCCGAACACCACCGGCAGGATGTAGGGCTCCGGGCGACCCAAGGCGGTGGTCATCGCGAAGCAGAGTTCGTCCATTCCGAACGACGACGCCAGGTACTCCTCCGAGATGAAGGGGACCACGAACCGGGTTCCGGTCCGGTAGACCCGGCGCATTTCGACGAGGACGTTGCGGCCCCACCAGTCACCGCTGATGTCCTCGTCGTAGAACACGCGCAGGCCCAGCTGCCGCGCCGCGAGCACCGTCTCGTGCACATAGGACCGTTGCCTGCCCGAAAACGAGACGGCGATGTCGTAGTCGAACCGCACGGCGGCGGGCCGCCGGCCGGGCCGCTCGAACGGCAGCACTTCGGCCGGCTCCGGTCCGGCCCCATCATCTTCGCGTACCGCCCTCATCGCGCACCTGCCCGTCCTCCACTGCGAGACCCCGTTGACCGCAAGTGTGGCGCCGCCGCCGGCCGGCGACCGCCCTTTCCCTCATCCGAGGGACCGGAGCCCGGCCGCCACCTCGTCCAGTCCCGCCTGGTCGCGGACGACCAGGCGACGGCCGCCGGTCTCGAGCAGGCCGGCCTCGCGCAGCTGCCGCAGCGCCCGCTCCGCGGTCGCCCGGGTCACGCCCACGAACGACCCCAGCTCCAGCTGGGTCAGGTCGAGCCCGATGACCACGCCGCCACCGACATCGGTGCCGTACAGCTCGACCAGTTCCCGGACCAGCCGGGCCACCCGGACGGGCGGCGCGACCCCGGCGTAGTCGACGCGGCGGCGGTTCGACGCCCGCGCCTTGTGGGCGACGATCGAAGCCACCAGCATCGCCGTGGTCCGGTCGCGGGCGACGATGGCCCAGAACGTCTCGGCGGACAGCCGGGCGGCGACCACCGGCCGGCGACCGCACGCCCGCACCGTGGCCGACCGCGGATTCCCGTCGATGGCGGAGAACTCGCCGATCAGGTCTCCCGCGCCGCGAACCGCGAGCAGGGCATCGTGCTTGCCCATCCGGCCCGTCACCTTCACGTACGAACTCAGCAGGAGAAAGACTTCGTCACCGCCGGCACCCTCGTCGACCAGGACTTCGTCCGCAGCGAAGCCGACCAATTGCCCGGCGGCCAGCAACGCCGTCCGGGATTCGGCGGGCAGCAATGCGAGAAAACTGGACGGCGGCCACCCGGCTCGATAATCGGAACCCACCGAGTCGGTCATTTTCCCAAGATAACCCCGGGCGGCCGGATCGGACACCGTCGCACGATTCGGCGGGGCCGGTGCGAGGCTTTCCGCGGGCGCCGGGGAACCGGGCCCGGATCTCCCCACCCGGCGCCCCGGGAAGTGTGCACAATCGACGTCATGGACAACTTCCTTCCGGCCGGTCCGCCGGAGCGGTCCGGCCCGCTCGTCGCGACCGCGGTGGTGGTCGCGGGCGCGACGCTGGGCGGCCTGCTCGGGCTGGCCGTCGCCGCGGCCCGCGGCACCGGCCCGCTGCTCACGACGGTGCTCGGTGCCGCGTTGTTCACCGCACCCGCCGTCGTGGCGGCGACGCTGTGGATCCGGGCCGGCGCGCTCCGGGTGCCGACCCGGACGCCGTACCTGCCCGGCGACCGGTTCCACGGGTGGACCGTCGTGACGCACCGGCCGGGCGGCGCGCGGTTCGACGAGTACGAGGTCCGGCGCGGGCACCGGGCCGCGCACCTGACGGTCGCGGCGACCGACGGGGACACCTGGTCCCCGACCGCCAACCCATCACTGCTCGCCGTTCGTTCGCGCCACGTCGCGACCCCCCTGCTTTCGGGTGTCGCCCGGACCCGCCCGTACCTGCTCGTCGACCACGGCGACGGCCGGCCGCTGACCGAACACCTCGGCGCGGGCGGCGACGACGAGTTCACCTACGAGGTCGCCGTGTCGGTCATGTCGGCGCTGCGGGACCTGCGCGGGCACGACACCGTCCACGGTGCGGTGCACCCGGACAACGTGCTGGTCGGTGCCCGCGGCGTGCTGCTGTGCGCGTTCGACCGCAGTCGCCTCGCGGCGGCCGGCACGATCACGGTGCCGAGCGTCCGTGACGACGTCTTCGGCTGGGCCGAGGTGGTCCACGCGGTGTGGAACGGCCGCCCTTTCCTCGGCGCTTGGGGGGAACCGCCGACCCCGGACGACCTCGCCGGCTTCCCGGTGTGGATCCGGAAGGTCGTCGGCGACGCCCTCGTGCTGGTCCCGTCCCCCGAGGACATCCTGCGCGACCTGACGCGGGCAGCGCCGGCGCACGGCCACCGCGCCGGGACGGCACCGGCTCGCCCGCCCGCCTCGCCGTCGGCGATCACCCGGCGAGCCGCGACGGTCGGCGCGGTGACCGTCGCGGCGGCCGTCGCACTGCTGGTCATCGCTCCGGCGTCGCCGCCTCGTGCCACCGCGGTCTCGTCGCCCGCCCCTTCGACGGCGCCCGCCACGCTCCCGGCCACCAGCGCCCCGGCGACCACGCCACCTTCGGCGACCAGCACTCCCGCCACCACGCCGGCTACCGGCTGGACGATGCCGGATCTCGTCGGCAGCGACCTGCAAGACGCCCAGGACCGGATCCAGGTCGTCACCGGCAATCCCGTGTTCCGCACCACGTCGCACGACGGCACGGGCGCGGGCAGGCACCAGGTCCTGGACCACGACTGGCAGGTCTGCGCCCAGAACGTCGCGCCCGGCGCCACCATCACGCTGACCTCGAAGATCGACTTCACGGTGGTGAAGCACGGCGAGACGTGCCCGTGAGGGACGCCCGGCCGTCGTCGCTCAAGCCGTCGAACGGGCACCGCAGTCACCGTGGTCGGCGGCGTGCCTGCGGCTGTCGAGCGGGTCGTCGAGATCGGCCAGCTGACGCGCGATGCGGTTCGCGTCGGCGCTGCGGTGCTGGGCGCGGCTCAGGGCCAGGGCGCGCAGCCAGGCCCGGCGTGCCTGGGCGTGCTGCCCCAGTGCGGCGTGGGTCCGGGCGAGGTGGTCCAGGGTGTCCGCCTCGTAGTAGGTGGCACCGAGGTTCCGGCACAGCGCGAGCGACTCCCGGAACCGGACCAGCGCCCGGTCGTGGCGCCCGCAGTGGTGCTCGATGTAGCCGAGGCAGTCCAGCGTGACGGCCTGGCCCTGCCGGTTGCCGTACCGGACGAACAGGGCCAGTGCCTCCTCGCAGGAGGCCCTGGACTGCCGGAAGTCGCCCAAAAGCGCTTGGAACCAACCGATCATGCTGAGCGCTTCGCCTTCCCAGACCGGGTTGTCCAGCGTCCGGAACAGCCGCAGCGCCAGGTCCGCGTAGTCCAGGGCCAGGCGGTCGTCCAGCTTCCGCCAGACCCAGGTGAGGTCGTGGTACGCACGGGCTTCCCCGTGCGCGTCACCGGTTTCCCTGGCCAGGCCGAGCGCGCGGTGCAGGTGGCTGGCCGCCTCGGCCCGCAGGCCGGCCCGTGCGTAGGCCTGGCCGAGCAGGCGGTGCGCGTGCCCTTCGAGCTCGGGGTCGTCCAGCTGCTCCGCGGCGGCGAGCGCGACGCCCCAGGTCGTGAGCTGTTCGTGCAGGTGCCCGCGCCGCAACAGGTAGCCGTGCATCGTCCAGGCGAGCTGCCAGACCAGCTCCGGCCAGTCGTGCCGGACCGCGGCCTGCTGCGCGGCGAGCAGCCCGGCGTGCTCGGTGTCGAACCAGGCGAGGATCGCGGCGTCGTCGGCGAAGTCCGGGGTGGCGAACCGGCCCGGCCGGTCTCCGACGTCGATCGGCTTGCGGTGCGGGTACAGGAGCCGCTCGCCCGCGAAGCTGGCGTGGATGTAGAAACCGACCAGCCGCCGCAGGGCCGGCGTTCCACCGGACGGCGTCTCGGCGGCCCGTTCGCCCGCGTAGAGCCGGACGAGGTCGTGCATGCGGTAGCGCGGAGAACCCTGGCGCTGCACCAGGTGCGCGTTCTCGAGCTGCCGGACCAGCGCCGTGACCCGGCCGGCGGGCAGCCCGGTCAGGACCGCGATCGCGGGCAGCCCGACGGCCGGGCCCGGCGCCACGCCGAGCAGCCGGAACACGTGGGCGGCTTCGGGTTCGAGCGCGTCGTAGGACCAGGACAGCGCGGCACGCAGGTTCGAGGTGAGCTCGCCGCCGTCGAGCGCGTCCAGCCGGGCCGACGCCTCGCCGAGCTCGGCGGCCAGCGACGCCAGGGGAAGGTCCGCGTAGGTCGCCGCGTACGCCGCCACGATCCCCAGCGCGAGCGGCAGGCCGGCGCAGTGGGTCACCAGCTCGTCCACCGCGGCCCGCTCGGTTTCGGCCCGCTCGGGGCCGAGGCGCTTCGCGAGCAGTTCCCGGGCTTCCGGGGCGTCCAGCACGTCCAACGTCAAGGACCGCGCGTCGTGCGTGGTGAGCAGCCCGGTCAGCTGGTTCCGGCTGGTGATCACCACGGTGCAGCCCGGGCTGTCGGGCAGCAGCGCCGCCACCTGGACGCTGTCCCTGGCGTTGTCCAGCACGATCAGCATCCGCCGGTCCGCCACCGTGTCCCGGTACAGCGCCGCCTGCCCCTCGGCGTCGAGCGGGATCGATCCCGGCGGCAGCCGCAACGCGTCGAGGAACCCGCGGATCGCCTCCACCGGCTCCACCGGCGCGCCCGACGGGTCGAACCCGTGCAGGTTCACGTACAGCTGCCCGTCCGGGAACCGGCCGGCGTTCTCGTGGGCCCACTGCAGGGCGAGCCAGGTCTTCCCGATCCCGCCCATGCCGACGATCGCGATGACCGGGCCGGCGCCGGGCGACACCTTCGTGAGCTCGGCCAGCTCCCGGGTCCGCCCGGTGAACGACCGGGGACGGGCCGGCAACCGGGGCACGGACGCGGCCCGCGGCGGGACGGGCGCGTCCTCCGGCGCGTAGGGGTGGTCGGGCAGGCAGATCCAGGCCCGCACGGCCGACTCCTTGACCGTGACGTCGGCGTGCCGGTAGGTGGACGCGTCCTCGATCGGGCTGTGCCGGACCACCTCGGTGAAGAACCAGGACGAGACGATGAGCGCCAGCACGCCCGGCGAGTCCGCCAGGGCCGCTTTCAACGGCGGCGCGTCGAGGAGCCGGAAGGCCAGGTTGATCGACTTCGCCGTGACCCCGAAGTCGTCGTAGGTGATCTCGCCGGCGTGCAGCGCCATCCGCAACCGGACCCGTTCGGGGGCCAGGTGCGTGCGGTTGTGCCGGCGCAGCGCGGTGGCCAGCGCCCTCGGCAGCGACTCGACGAACGCGGCCTTGGGCACGTCGGCCCCGGCCAGGACGAACACGCCGTCCCCGCGGTCCTCGACATCGCAGTCGTCCCAGGAGATTCCGGCCGCTTCGAAGGCCACCTGCAGCGCCCGGTACAGCCCGCCGCGCACCGCGACCTGGTCACGGTTCGTCCGCTGCGGGTTCCCGAACCCCTCGACGTCCACGACGAGGATCGTCCGGTGCACCGCCTGCCGCCGGTCCACCGCCCGGAGGGCCGGGACCGGCGCGGGAGCACCGAACTTCACCTCCCGCCGCTGATCGGGCACGAGACCGGCTTCGACAGCGAACCCGGCCGGGCGGGCAGACGTTCCGACGACCTCCGGGTAACCCTCGAACATGAGCGGTCCTCCTCCCGAGCCGCTTCCAGGATGAGTCAGCGCACGGAAGCAGGGGTAGAGTGATTGCAATATTGCACGGGAACCATCACGCAAGATGTGCCGTATGATCCCCCGAGGACTACCGCGAAATCCGGCATGCACTACTCCGAGGGGGCATTCGCTTCATGACGCAGGACGCACCGTCCGCGCGCGAGCGTCAGCTGGCTCGCGAGCTCCGGCAGCTCCGCTCGACCGTCGGCCTGACGGGCAAGGACGTCGCGGAGCGGCTCGGCTGGTCGACGTCGAAGGTCTCCCGGATCGAGACGGGACGGATCGGGATCGGCCAGGACGACCTCGAGTCGCTGTTCGGCCTGTACGAGGTCCTCGAAGACAAGGCCGAATACCTGCGCGGGCTGGCGGCCTCGGCCCGGGCGCAGGGGTGGTGGGACGCCTACGCGAACAACCTGTCGTCCGGGTACTCCAGCCTGATCAAACTGGAATCGGGCTCCGTCGAGCTCCGGTGCTACTGCGCCCTGGTCCCCCACGCACTGCTGCAGACCCCGGAATACTCGCGGCACGTCATCCAGTCGACGCTGCAGGTGCCCGCGCCGACCGAGATCGACCGCCGCGTCGACATCGCGCGCCGGCGGCAAGCGGTGCTGCGGCGGGAAAACCCGCCGATGCGGCTGTCCGCCGTGATCGACGAAGCCGCGTTCCGGCGGCACATCCGGACGCCGGACGGGCGCATCGACAACGGCGTCACCCGCGCGCAGTTCCGGCACCTGGCCGACCTCGCGGCGTGGCCGGACATCTCCATCCGGGTCCTGCTCTTCAAATCCGGGATCCCGCCGGTGACGTCGGGCTCGTTCTCGATCTTGGAATCGATGGCCACCCACCGGCCGGACGTCGTCTACCTGGAGAACAAGACCAGATTCTTCTTCATCGACACGGAGAACGAAGTGCACCAGTACGTGCAGGAGTTCGAACTGCTCAGCTCGATGGCGTTGAACGAGGACGATTCGCGCGCTTTCCTCGAGCGCGCGGCAAGCCGCTGAGGAGACGATCGATGCAGGTACGCGAACTCGGGGAGTCGGGACTCAAGGTCTCCGCCATCGGACTCGGCTGCATGGGCATGTCGGAGTTCTACGGCCGGGCCGACGAGGCGGCGGGCGTCCACACCATCCGGCGGGCGATCGACCACGGGATCACCCTCATCGACACGGCGCCCTCCTTCGGCGCGCCGCCTCACGGTGAGTCCGCCAACGAGCGGCTCGTCGGGCGGGCCCTGCACGGCCGGCGGGACTCCGTCGTGCTGGCCACGAAGTTCGGCTTCGTCCGCGACGGGAACGACCGGGTCGTCGACAATTCGCCCGGGTACATCCGGCGCTCGGTCGACGAATCACTGGGCCGGCTCGGAACGGACCACATCGACCTGTACTACCTCCACCGGCGCAACCCGGACGTGCCGATCGAGGAGGTGATCATGACGATGAAGGACCTGGTCCGGGCCGGCAAGGTGCGCCACCTCGGCCTCTCCGAGGTCAACGCCGAGACGTTGCGCCGGGCCCACGAGATCCATCCGATCACCGCGTTGCAGAGCGAGTATTCGTTGCTCAGCCGCCATCTCGAGGAGAAGATCCTGCCCACGGCGCAGGAGCTCGGGGTCAGCGTCGTCGCGTACGCGCCGGTCGGGCGGGGCCTGCTCACCGGCGAACTGACCACGTTGGACGGTCTGCAACCGCACGACCTGCGCCGGCTGCAACCCCGCTTCCAGGACGGCAACCTCCGCCGCAACCTCGCGCTCGTCGAGCGGGTGCACGCCGTCGCGGACGAGGTCGGCTGCACCACGGCACAGCTCGCACTGGCCTGGCTGCTCGCACAGGACGACGCGATCGTCCCGATCCCCAGCACGACCAGCTTCCACCACGTCGAGGAGAACGCCGCGGCGGTCGACATCGTGCTGTCGGCCCGGCAGCTGCGGGAGCTGGACGAGGCGATCCCGCCGGACGAGGTCATCGGCGACCGCAACACGGCGGCGAGCCTCGCCTTGATGGAACTGTAGGCCCGCGTCGTTTACCTTCGTCACCAGCGCATCCGCCGACCTTGGAGGAACCCGCCATGCCCCACGCCGTGGATTTCGGGACCGTGTCGACCGCCGGCCTGGAGTCGTCGCCGGTCGCGGCCGCCCTTGCCGGCCTGCGGGCGAACGAGGCCCGGTACTTCAAGAACAAGTACGACCACGTCTTCACCGTCGAGCCCGCGGGCGACGCCGCGGCGACCGTCGAGTGGGTGCACCGGATCCTCGAGGACGAACGCGGCATCGTCATTTCCTCGCCCGCGCTCGAAGCGACCGGATTCCAGGTCGAGAACATCCGGATGGCCTACGTGTTCTACGAAAGCGGCCTGTCGGTCAACGTGATGTACACCCTCGAAGACGGCGGGAAACGGGCGGTCGGGTTCAAGCTCTCCGACGGGATGGAAATCCCCGGGGAGCTCGGCTCGTTCAAGTTCGCCCGGCAGAAGTCGAAGCTGGCCGGCACGATCCGCGGCTCCTACTTCGTCATCAAGAACGAGTACTGACCCGCCTCTCGGGCCGGCCGCCTGCTCGACGGCCGGCCCGATGCGGCGAAGCCAGGGGTCACGACACCTTGAAGGACAGCGTGTACCACGCGCCGGACGTCTTGAAGTCCACCGTCTTCGGGTTGCCGTTCTCCGTGATGGGCGCGCTGCCGATCCGGGTGTGGTTGTCGCCGTTCATCTCGTCCAGGATCACCGTCGTGGTGCCGGTGAACACGGAGTTCCAGCCCTTCAGGGACTTGTCCCCGCCCTTGTCCATGACGTAGGTCCGCGCGACGCCGCCGGCCGTCAGCCGGGCCTCGTCGTGTCCGGTGAGGTCCTGCCGCTTGTGGCAGTGCAGGTTGATCAGTTCCAAAGTCGCCATCGCTGTTGTCTCCTCGTTTCGGTTGACGGGAGTGACGATGCCGAAGCGGTGTTAATCGAGCGCTAACCGATCGTGGCCAGCCGGCCGAGCAGGAGCTTCGTCGCCGGGTCGGGTGCGGCGCCGAGCTGGTTCAGAGCGGTCAGGACGGTGCTGCGCGCCGCCTCGATGCGCGCCGGGTCGCGGCCCTTGATGGCGGCGGCGAGGGCCAGCCGGTGACCGCGGGCGTCGTACGGTTCGATGGCGAGCGCCCGCACGGCCAGCCGGGCCGACTCCGCCGGTTCGCCGGCGACCATGCGCAGTTCGCCGAGTTCGAGCAGGTTCCGGACGTGCCGCACCCGGATCCGGTCGAGCTCGATGGCCACCTGGGAGTCGGCCAGGTCGCGCAGGTCGGGCACCGGTTCACCGGACCACAGCGACACGGCGGTTTCGAGCAGGTCAGCGGCCTGGTCGACGTCGCCGTCGGCCCTGGCCAGTACCACCTGGTCGGCGAGCGCGTCGAAGGTCCACAGGTCGGCCTGGAGCCAGGGCGAGCGCACCAGCCGGATCGAATCCCGGTCGGTGCGCAGGTGGAAGCTCGCCTCGCCGGCCGACCGGTCGGGCTCGAGCAGGCGGCGCAGGTGGGTCAACGTGACCCGCAGGTTGCGCGCGGCGTCGGCCGGGGCCAGGTCCGGCCAGAGCAGTTCGACGGCCTGTTCGCGCGCCAGCACGGGACGCAGCACCAGCACGCCGAGCAACTGCCGGACCCTGACCCGCCGCAGTTGCGGGGCCGCGACGGGGACGCCGTCGCGGGTCACCCGCATCGCCCCGAGGACCTCGACGCGGGTGCGGTGCGCGGGCGGGGTGGGCAGCGCGCCGAGCAGGCGTGCGGCGCCGGCGGCCAGCGACGGCTCGGTCGCCCGCTCGTACTGCCGCAGCCACCGGTGCACGGCCGCGCCGACCGTGTCGGCCAGCCGGCGGACCAGCTCGGTCCCGGCCGGTTCGCCGGCGGCCGCCAGCCGGGTGGCCAGCTCCACCGACCACGGCAGGGGCAGATAGCAGAGCGCGTACGCCGGTTCGAGCAGCGCCGCCGGGGTCAGGTCGCCCGCCCGGGCGCGGACCAGGGCGCGCGCGGCGACGCGGGCCCGCCGGTGCGACGGGCCCAGTTCGGCGTGCTCCCACAGCTCCCGCAGCCGTTCGCTCAGCACGTAGCCCAGGGCCAGGAAGCGCCGCAGGTGCCGCTCGTTGAACGGCGCTTCGACCGGCCACCGGTCGAGGTGGCGGGCGTAGGCCCGGCGCGCGGCGGGATCGTCGCCGCGGGCCACCGCGACCGCGGCGCTCGCCGCCGAGACGAGGACGGCGTCCCGGGGATTGTCGTGGTCCTCCGGCGCACCGGAGGACAGCGCGGGCGGCTCGTCCCCGGCGCAGGACGCGATCACGGCCAGGCACGCGGTGGTGACGAACGTGTCCCGCGCCGTCCCGGCTTCCGGGCCGAGCCGGGCCGACACCGCGCGCAGCCGGGCCAGGTCCGCCGGGTCGCCGTCGAACCAGCGCGCGATGGCCGCGGCGAACCGGACGTTCTCGTCGCTGGTGACGCACACGGTCCGGTCGGCGAGCTCGGCCGCCTCGCCGCCGAAGCCGCACATGTCCAGGCAGTGGTAGTGGAACCGCAGCGTGGACAACGCCAGCACGCGCGGCACTTCGAGCACCGGGGCCAGGACGATCTCGGCGAGCCCGGCCTCCGGGTCACCACCGAGCTCGGCGAGCGTCGCGGCGACGGTGTGCCGCAGGAGCCGGACGATCGGGCCGGCCGGGTCGACGAGGAGGCCGGCCCGGTCGGCGAGTTCGGCCAGCCGAGCCAGGTCCGCTCGCGAGTGCGCGGCGATCCCGGCCTGCGCGAGCACGGCGACCAGCCCGGCGTCGCCGCCACCGGAGGCACGCATGGCGGCCCAGGCGCGGTCGAGCAGCGGATCGATCCGGGGATCGGCGAAGTCGGCCGCGTGCAGGGCCGCGGCTTGCAGCAGCAGGAACGCCGGACCGGCAGCCTCGTGCGCGGGGACCGCGGCGAGCCAGCACCGCGCGACGGCCGCAGGGAGCGCCGACAGCGTCGTGATGACCAGCTCGACGGCCAGGTCGGCCAGCAGGCACCAGTCCCGCGTGCGGCAGGCCAGGGTGCCGGCCCGCGCCAGATCGCCTCGGGCGGTCAGGACGGCCGCGGCGCTCCGGTGCAGCTCGCGCGTCTCCGGCGCGGTCAACGTCCGGGAAAGCGCTTCGGTCCACAGGTCGTGGGCGCGGTACCGGCCGTCGTCGAGGGCGTCGACCAGCGGGATCCGGGTCACGAGCGCGTCCAGGTCGACGGGTTCGCCGGTGACGGCGGCGACCTCGTCCCCGGTGGCGGTGCCCAGCGCGGCCAACGCGCCCAGCGCGCGTCGCCACCCGCCGGGAACCCGGCCGAGGATCTCCTCCCGGGCGTAGCGCCACGGCGCTCCCGGGCCGGCCGCGAAGGCCAGCCGCACCAGGGCGGGCCAGCCCCGCAGCGGCCGGGCCAGCGCCGGCTCCCGCCCGAGTTTCCGGGCGAGCGCACCGACTTCGATGTCGGTGAAGGACAGTTCCGCGGCACCGATCCGGAGTAATTCGCCCGCGGCCTCGCGGCGCGCCAGCGGCAGATCCGGCAGTTCCCGTCCGGAAAGGACGAGGTGCGCGGTCGCGGGCAGCGTCCTGACGAGCTCCTGCAGCAAAGCGGCCCCCGGCGAGCCGGCGGGGATCTCGTGCACGTCGTCGAAGATCAGGCACACCTCGAGGGGAGCGAGCCGGATCAGCACGTCCCGCGGGGTCCGCGCGTCCGGCCGGCCCGGCAGCGCGCCGAGCACGGCGGCGGTGAGCGCGGTGGGATCCCCGTGCAGCGCGGTGCAGCTCACCCAGGCGTCGATGCCGCGCGGAGCGAGCAGGTGCGCCCGGACGGCTTGGGCGAGCACGGTGGTTTTCCCGAACCCGGCGCCGGCGACGAGGAGGGTCAGCGGACGGTCCCAGCGCCGGGCGAGCAGGTCGACCAGCCGCAGGCGCGGAATTTCGGTTTCGAGCCGGCGGGGCAGCCCACCCGGCCCGCCGACGACCGGTGCTTCCAGGCGCGCGGTCTGCTCCACGGGTACAGGTGCGGGGCGCCGGCCACCTGGATACCGGCAGCCGGCCGAACCGCGAGAGGTGCCGGTCGCCGTAGTCGACGACGCCCTGGTGGAAGTTCAGCGTGACGCCGTCGGCGATCCGGAACTCCACGACCCGTCCGTCGGGACAACGCGCCGTATCGGCCCGGCGCCGATCCCCGGGCCCGATTTTCCCCGGCGCCAACCGATCAGGAATCGAGAAGCGCCGGTCATCGCCCCGGACCTAGCGTTACCGGCATGACGAACATCGACTCCATCACCCTCGAAGTGGCCGACACCACCGCCGCCGAACGCTTCTACGCCGAAGCCTTCGGGCTCACCACCCAGCTCCGCTTCCGCGAGAAGCAGCAGCCTTCCACCGGGTTCCGCGGCTACACCCTCTCCCTCATCGTCGCCCAGCCCGCCGACGTCGACTCGCTCATGGCCACCGCCCTCGAAGCCGGGGCCACCACGCTCAAGCCCGCCGCGAAGTCCCTGTGGGGCTACGGTGGCGCCGTCCAGGCACCCGACGGCGCCCTGTGGACCCTCGCCACCTCCAGCAAGAAGAACACCGGCCCGGCCACCCGGGAGATCGGCTCAATCGTGCTGCTCCTGGGCGTCCAGGACATCCTCGCCAGCAAGAAGTTCTACGTCGATCACGGGCTCACCGTCGGGAAGAGCTTCGGCCGCATGTACGTCGAGTTCGACGGCGGCACCGGCCCCGTCAAGCTCGCGCTCTACCGGCGCAAGGCCCTCGCCAAGCAGGCCGGCGTCGCGCCCGAAGGCACCGGCGCGCACCGGATCGCCGTCAACTCCGCCGCGCCGTTCACCGACCCGGACGGGTTCGCCTGGGAGGTCGCCACGACCCAGTCGCTCGACGCCTGACCAGCGGCCGGCGCCGCGGGCTTGGGGCTGCCCACGCAGACGTACCCGCGGAACGTCCGGCCCTTGACCCGGTCCGCCACCGGCTGGAACCGATCGGGCCGCAGCCCGCGGAACCCCGTCGCGACGACGTCTTCGTACAACCGCTCCGAAACGACCATCACGACGTCGTCGCCGATGTGCCGGGCCAGCGTTTCGCGCACGGATTCCGCGTCGAGCAACCGGCACGCGACGATGAGGGCGTCCCCGACGGGGCCGAAGACCCCCGCGGTCAACGCGCCGTGGTGCATGGAAATACGCAGCCGCAACCGCGGACGGCTGCCCCGCCCGAGTTCTTCCACCACCTCGTGGACGAAGTCCGCGACGACGCGGGAAACGTCGGAATCGGCGGGCAGCACCGCGAGTTCACCGTCCCCCCGCGGTTGCCGGAGCCATTCGGCGCGGTCGAGCCCGGCCCGTTCGGCGGCCCGGTCGAGCACCTCCTTCAGCCGGAAGAGAACCGCGACCTGGTCGAGGATCCCCATTCTCGAGAATCCTTCGACGTCCACCGCGACGACGAGTCCGTAGACGAGCTGATCTTCGTGAAGCATGTCCATCCCCTCGGCAGAGCCGATGTCCCTGGGACGATTGAACAGTCGCGAGTGGTTTCCGCACCACGTCCGCGGACACACGAAGACGAACTCGCGCCGGGACACCGGGGAAAGCCGAGGTCCCCGAATTCCGTTTGTTTTCGACCGCCCACCCTGGCACCGGGAAGTGAGACGATGTGAGACAAAGCCGGCCGACGTGGGACACGATGTCAAGATGCCTCTTTCCCGACCCGGGCCATTCGGTGATCTTGACCCGTCCGGGGTCGTGACGCTCACCCAGTTGGCCGATTTACTCCGGCAATGCCGGCTGCGTGCCGGGAATCCGTCACTGCGCGATATCGAGCGGCTCGGCGAGAAACGCGGACACACCCTGCCCCGCTCCACGGTGGCCGGGGTCCTCGGCGGCCGGCGCGCGCCACGACGGGATCTGCTGCTGGCCCTGCTGGCCGCGTTCGGGATTCCCGACGGGGATTGGGCGGCGTGGACGAGCGCCTGGGAAAGGGCAGTCGCCGGCCGTCCGGCGGAAGCGGACCTCGTGCCCGTCCCGGCGGAGGGGGAGCCGCCCGACATCTGGCGGTTCCCCGCGGACGAGCCGGTGGTGATCACCTGCGGGCGGCTCCCGGAGTCGATGGTCAACAACCTCCCGGCGAGCGACCCGCGGGATCCCGACTACGTCGATCTGCTGACCTACGCCGATCCGGACGCGCTGGTCCACCTGTTCGGCCACATCCGCGCCCTGAACCCGGACCACGAGGTGAAGTTCGCGACGACCGGCGAACTGCAGCCCGCCGACTACGCCAGTCACCTGGTGGTGATCGGCGGGTCGGATTTCAACGTGCTGACCCGGGACATGTTCTCCGCGCTGCACCTGCCCGTGAAGATGTCGCCGCGGATCCCGGAAGTGGACTGGCTCGGCCTGGAGGTCGGCAACGGAGAAGGCGCGCAGCGGTTCAGCCCCGTCCTCGGCGACGACTACGGCGATCACATCCTCCACGAGGACGTGATCCTGTTCTTCCGCGGCGTCAACCCGGCCGACCGGCGGCGCACCATCACGATCTGCGCGGGCATGTACGCCCGCGGCACCCTCGCCGCCGCCCGGTGCCTGACCGATCCGGTGCTCGGGCCGGTGAACCAGGCGTACCTGCGTGAGAAGGTCGGGACCAACCTGCACTTCGGGTTCGTCGCGCGGGCGTTCATCATCGACCGGATGGTGGCCACGCCGGACCTCACCGATCCCGGGCACCGGCTCTACGAGTGGATGCGGCCGGAGTGACCTGCGGCCGGGCGCCGGAGCCGCCAGACTGTCCGGGTGCCGGAACTGCCCGAAGTGGAACTCGCCCGCCAGGTCCTCGCCGACGCGCTCGGCCGGCAGATCCGGGACGTCGACGACCACGACGACTGGGTCTGCCGGCCGCACGCGCCCGGGGACCTCGCTCGCGCGTTGCGGGGCGGACGGCTCACCGAAGCTCACCGGCGGGGCAAAACGCTCTGGTGTGCAACGGAAAACGGCGACGGGCACCCCGGCCCGAACCTGGGCCTGCACCTCGGGATGGCCGGGCAGCTGCGGTTCGGCGGCCGGAGCGGGCCGCCCGGGCCGAAACGCTTCCGTGGGCGCGAAGAGAAGCCCGAATGGTTCCGGTTCGGGATCACCTTCGCCGACGGCGAACAGCTGCGGCTGTTCGACACGCGCCGGCTCAGCCGGGTGCGGCTCGACCCCGGCCTCGACGCGCTCGGCCCGGACGCCGGCGAGGTGTCGCGCGCGGACTTCCGCACGCGCGTCGGCCGGGGACGGGCGCCGGTGAAGGCGCGGCTGCTGGACCAGTCGGTGGTGGCCGGGATCGGCAACCTGCTGGCCGACGAAACCCTCTGGCAGGCGGCGGTCAGCCCGGCCCGCCCGGTGAACGAGCTGGGCGAAGACGACCTCACGACCCTCCACAAGGCACTGCGGAAGGCGTTGCGCGCGGCGATCGAGCACGGCGGCGTCCACACGGGCGAGATCATCGGCCACCGCCGCGCCGGCGACCACTGCCCGCGCTGCGGAGCGGAGATGGCGCACGGCACGGTCGGCGGCCGGTCGACCTGGTGGTGCGCGAAGGAACAGGTCTAGCGCGGCCCGAGCCCGGTGCGGCCGTCGATCAGCTCGCGGACGACGTCCAGGTGGCCGGCGTGCCGGGCGGTCTCTTCGATCATGTGGAGGACCACCCCGCGCAGGTCGGCGATCTCGTCCCCGAGCGGCGAGGGGTGGCGCCCCTCCGGCACCGCGGACAGCGGCGTCGCGGCGAAGATCTCGTCGGACCGGCGGCACTGGTCGCGGTAGAACGCGAAGACGACGTCCGCGGACCGGGGCGTCGTCAACGGCTCGTGGTCGTCCGGCCACGCGACCGGGTCCGCGGTCCCGGTGACGATCTCCTGGAACCAGTGCCGCTCGGCGTACCCGAGGTGCTCGACCATGCCGAGCGGGGTCCAGCCGGTCGGCAGGACCGGGGTCGTCAGGACGTCCTCGCCGAGTCCCTCGAGGATCGCCAGGACGCTGCCGCGCTGGGCTCGCAGGAACCACAGCAGCGTGTTCTTCTCGTCGTCGGCCACGACCGCGGACCCTAGCGGGCGGTGCGCACCCTGGCGGGCGGTTTTTGTCGGTGGCACCCGGTAGCGTCGGAGACATGGCAACACTGGTCACCTTCCACGCCCACCCGGACGACGAATGCCTGCGCACCGCCGGTGTGATGGCCAAGGCCGTCGCCGACGGGCACCGCGTCGTGCTCGTCGTCGCCACCCGGGGCGAGGTCGGCGAGGTCCCGGAGGGCTTTCTCGCCGAGGGCGAACAACTGTGGGAGCGGCGCGTGCGGGAGTCGCACGCGGCCGCGGAGATCCTCGGGGTCGAACGCGTCGAGTTCCTCGGCTACCGCGACTCCGGGATGATGGGCGAGCCGACGAACGACGAGCCGGAGTGCTTCTGGCAGGCGGACGTCGAAAAGGCGGCCGAGCAGCTGGCGGCGATCCTGCGCGAGGAGTCGGCGGACGTGCTGACGGTCTACGACGACAACGGCGACTACGGCCACCCGGACCACATCCAGGTGCACCGCGTCGGAGTCCGCGCGGCCGAGCTGGCGGGCACGGCCCGCGTGTTCCAGGCGACGTTCAACCGCGAGTTCATGCAGCGCGGCTTCGAAACGGCGGTGGAGCAGGGGCTGATGCCCCCGGAGGCGGCGCCGAAGCCGCCGGAGAACGTCGAGTTCGGCAAACCGGAGGCCGAGATCACGGCGGCGGTCGACGTGGCGAAGTACGTGGGGGTGAAGAGGGCGGCGATGCGGGCTCATCCCAGTCAGATCAGCGAGGACATGTTCATGCTGGCGATGCCGGATGACGCGTTCGCGTTCGCTTTCGGGACGGAGTGGTTCATCCGGACGGGGCAGGGGCCGGGAATCACGGAGACGGACTTGATGGGCGGGTTGTAGGAGCGGCCGGGGGCCGGTCAAGCATCCGCCGGCCTCCCCGCCGAACCCGTCAGTCCAGCGCGGCCGTCACGTCCAGTTCCACCAGCTGGCCCGGGAACCCCAGCTGCGCCACCCCCAGCAGCGTGCTCGCCGAGCTGAACGCCGCCCCGATCTCCGACCCCGTCAACCGGTCCCACACCTCCGACAGCTCCGAACGGTCCTCCGTCACCACGTAAATCACCGTCCGGACCACGTCAGCCGGCGAAGCTCCCGCGAAAGCCAAAGCCGCCGCCGTGTTCGCCACCACCTGGTCGACCTGCGGCAGCAGCCCCTCGGCCACCGCACCGTCCGCCGTCAGCGGGCACTGGCCGGCCAGGTACACCGTCCGGTGCGAAACAGCCACCGTCACGTGGTGGTAGCCCGGTGGTGTGTGCAGCCCGGGCGGGTTCTGTCGTTCAATGGTCACCACCGCATCATCGCCGGGCACGCAAGCCGAAATGGAGGGGCACGTGCGCAGGACCATCGACTGGGCCGACGGCGCCGTCGTCATCATCGACCAGACCGCGCTGCCCGGTGAGTACCGGCTGCTGCACCTGCGGACCGTCGGCGAGCTCGTCGACGCCATCAAGCGCCTAGCCGTCCGCGGGGCGCCCGCCCTCGGGGCCGCCGGGGCCCTCGGGGTCGTCCTCGCCGCCCGGACCAGCGAGAACGTCCACGCCGACGCCGAACTCATCGCCACCGCGCGCCCCACCGCCGTCAACCTCGCCTGGGGCGTAGAGCGCGCGATGAAGAAACTCGACCAGGGCGAAGACGCCGTCCTCGAAGAAGCCCTGGTCCTCCTCGCCGAAGACGAAGAGCTCAACAAGGTCGCGTCGAAGAACGCCGCCGCGATCGTGCTCGCCGAATGCCCGCGCCGGCCGTTGCGGCTGCTCAGCCACTGCAACGCCGGGCGGCTCGCCACCGTCGGGTGGGGCAGCGCCCTCGGCGTCGTCTGGCACCTGCGCGAACGCGGGCTCGTCGAAGAAGTCCTCGTCGACGAGACGCGCCCACTCCTCCAAGGCGCCCGGCTGACGGCCTGGGAACTCGCGCAGGCGAACGTCCCCTACCGCGTCCAGCCCGATGGCGCGGCCGCCGCCGCGATGGCGCGCGGGATGGTCGACTGCGTGCTCGTCGGCGCCGACCGGATCGCCGCGAACGGCGATGTCGCCAACAAGATCGGCACCTACGGCCTGGCGATCGCCGCGAAGCACCACGGCGTGCCGTTCGTCGTCGTCGCGCCGTCGTCCACTGTGGACAGGACCCTCGCGACCGGTGCGGGCGTCGCCATCGAAGAACGCGACGCCCGCGAGCTCACCGAGTACGCCGGGGTCCGGGTCACGCCGCCAGGCACGCAGGTCTTCAACCCCGCGTTCGACGTGACCCCCCACGAGCTCATCACGGCCGTGGTCACCGAGCACGGCCGCTTCGCACCCTAGGGACGCGGGCCGATCTCCCGGCCGCCGTCGGTGACCGTGATCGCCATCGCCGGGCACGAGTCCGCCGCGTCGAGCACCGTCTCGTCGCCGTCCACTTCCGAGACGACCGTCTGCGCCACCGCGCCGTCGAGGACGAACACCTCGGGCATCAGCGCGGCGCACATCCCCGAACCGATGCAAGTGTGTTCGTCGACTTCCACGTGCCAGCTCATGGTCACCTTCCGAGTCACCAGCCGATGGGCATCGACCGCGGTCCGCGGACGAGCATCTGCGTCTTCCACACGATATCGCCGGCCAGGTGCAGCCCCGGCAGCTCGGTGACCAAAGCGCGCAGTGCCTCCTGCAGCTCGAGCCGGGCCAGCGGCGCGCCCAGGCAGTGGTGGACGCCGTGGCCGAAGCCGAGGTGGTGCTGGTCCCCGCGGTCGAAGCGCAGCTGGTCCGCGTCGTCGAACTGCAGGCGGTCGCGGTTGGCCGCGCCGACCGCCACCAGCACCGGCTCCCCCGCCCGCACGAGCACGCCGCCGACCTCGACGTCTTCGGTGGCGTAGCGCGCGAACCCGGCGCCGGCGCCCAGCGGCACGAACCGCAGCAGCTCCTCGACGGCGGCCGGGATCAGGTCCGGGTCGGCGACGAGCCGCTCCCACTGCCCGGGCTGGTCGAGCAGCGCGTAGACGAAGTTGGGGATCTGGCTCGCGGTGGTCTCGTGCCCGGCGACGAGGATGCCGACGCACAGGTCGACCAGCTCCAGCTCGGTCAGCCGGTCACGGGTGTCGCGCGCCTCGATCAGCGCCGTCATCAGGTCGTCTTGCGGCTGCGAGCGGTGCTCCGCGATCAGCCCGCGCATGTAGTCGCGCAGTTCTTCGCGGTTGCGCTCGAACTCCTCGGGCGTCAGGCCGCTGGTGGACAGCGCGGCGTCGCTCCAGACCCGGAACTTCGGCCGGTCGGCGACCGGGACGCCGAGCAGCTCGCAGATCACCGCGACCGGGATCGGCAGCGCGTAGAGGTCGACGAGATCGGCGGGCGGGCCGGCGGCCTTCATGTCGGCGATCAGCCCCGCCGCCAGCGAGGCCACACGCGGGCGCAGCAGCTCGACGCGCCGCATGGTGAACGCCTTCGCCACCAGGGTCCGCAGCCGCGTGTGGTCGGGCGGGTCCATCTGCAGGATGCCGCCCTCACGCTGGACGGGCGAGCGCCGCGGCGCGTCCTTCTCCTTCTCCATCGCCCGCGAGAACCGGCGGTCGCCGAGCACCAGCCGGGCGTCGGCGTAGCGGGTGGCCAGCCACGCCGGCTCCCCGTAGGTCATCTTGACCCGGACCATGCCCTCGGCTTCGCGCGCGGCCGCGTAGGCCTCGTTGAGGTCGAGCCCCGCCTCCTCGTTGAAGGGGTACGAGAGCGGCTCGGTGTGGGTGACTGTCATGCGGGAACCCCTCGCTCCGATTGTAAGCAGCTGCTTACAACGCTACACAGTTTCTCTCCACCTGTCACGGTCCGCCATTGCTTAGTCACGGAGCCCTAGGTTACGGTGACCTAGGTGTGGATCGAGATCCTGTTGCTGTCGAAGCTGGACCGCGAGCCGATGCACGGCTACGAACTGCGCAAGGCCGTGGAGGCGTCGACGGGCCACACCTTGTCGAACAACTCGCTCTACCCGACGCTGCGGCGCTTCGTCGACGCGGGCGCCGTGAGCCGCAGTGCCGAGGAGCAGGAGGCCAAACCGCCGCGGCACGTCTACACGGTCACCGACGTCGGGCGGGAGCTGCTGCGGGACATGCTCGCGGACTTCCCCGGCGAGCTGGCGCTCAACGAACCCGAATTCCTGGCCAGGGTCGGGAACTTCGGCCGGCTGAGCCGGGACGAACGCGCCCGCGTGCTCGACGTCCGGAAACAGGCGCTGCTCACCGAACGGGCCCGGGTCACCGGGCTCGCCGCCGGGCAAGCCGACCCGTGGGGCCGTGCGGCGCTGCTCCACGTGATCGGGAAGTTCGACGCCGAGCTGCGCTGGCTCGCCGACCTCGAAACCGAACTGAGGAGAGACGCATGACCACCACCGAAGAGACGCCTCGCCTCCCCTTCGCCCGGGCGAACGCGCTCGCCATCGCGCCGGACTACGAAGCGCTCCGCCGGCAGGCCCCGGTCAGCCGGGTGCTCACCCCGGCCGGCGACCCGGCGTGGCTGGTGACGTCGTACGAAGAGGCCAAGGAAATCTTCCGCGACAAGCGGTTCGGCCGTTCGCACCCCGCGCCGGAGCAGGCGTCGCGGATCTCCGGCGCCGCGATCCAGGACGGCCCGAGCGGCGACTTCGAGACCGAAGAAGCCGAGCACAAGCGGATGCGCCGGATGCTCGCGCCCGCGTTCTCCGCGCCCCGCATGCGCGCCCTCGGCGACCGGATCGCCGAGCTGACCGACCGCTGCCTCGACGACCTGCAGGCCGCGCGCGACGCCCACCCCGGCGAGCCGGTCGACCTGACCGACTTCCTCGCGTTTCCCCTGCCCGTGCTGGTGATCTGCGAGCTGCTCGGCGTGCCGTACGCCGACCGCGAGAAG
The DNA here is from genome assembly GCF_030182635.1 of Amycolatopsis ponsaeliensis. NCBI lineage: Bacteria > Bacillati > Actinomycetota > Actinomycetes > Pseudonocardiales > Pseudonocardiaceae > Amycolatopsis > Amycolatopsis ponsaeliensis. The sequence goes on along the minus strand of NZ_JAPZLD010000056.1, from coordinate 46,238 downwards.
TTCCGCGGCCTGTCCGAGCGGATCGCGAGGATGGACGGCGGCGAAGACGCCCAGGCGGCCATGACCGAGTTCAAGGCCTACATGACGAAGCTGGCCGACGCGAAGCGCGCGGACCCGCAGCCCGACGTCATCTCCGACATGGTCGCGGTCCAGGCCGACGACCCGACGTTCACCGACGACGACCTCGCCCGGATGGGCGCCGGCCTGCTGTTCGCCGGCCACGAGACGACGTCGACCCGGATCGCGATGGGCACGCTGTTCCTGCTCAGCGACACCGCCCGCCGCGACCGCTTCGCCGCCGATCCGGAGGGCGAGGTCAACCAGACGATCGAGGAGATCCTGCGGCTGACGGCGACCAGCGGCACCGGCCTGCTGCGCTACGCCCACGAGGACGTCGAGGTCGCCGGGACGCGGATCATGCGCGGCGACGCCGTGCTCATCTCCAGCGACGCGGCCAACCGCGACGCCTCGGTGTTCGCCGATCCCGACGAGTTCGACCCGGCCCGCACGCCGAACGTCCACCTCGCCTTCGGCACCGGCGCGCACGTCTGCATCGGCGCCAACCTCGCGCGCACCGAGCTGCGGACGGTGTTCCCGAAGCTGTTCTCGCGGTTCCCCGGCCTGCGGCTGGCGGCCGGGATCGACGAGATCCCGGTCCGCGTCAACCGCGTCGCCGGCGGGGTCGACGCCGTTCCCGTGACCTGGTGAGGAGGAGCCGATGAAGATCACCGCGGACACCGAGAGCTGTGTCGCGTCCGGACAGTGCGTACTGCTCGCGCCGGGGACGTTCGACCAGGACGAGGAAGCCGGCACCGTAGTCCTGCTTTCCGACGAACCGGCGGCCGGCGAGGAGGACGCGGTCCGGCAGGCGGAGCTGACCTGCCCGGCCGCCGCGATCCGGCTTTCGGGGTAGCGGGCGGCGCGTCCGGTTTGCCGGTTAACCTGCACCGATGACCGTACAGCCGGGCCGCAGACGGGACGCGGCCGCGACCAAGGCCGCGCTGCTCGACGCCGCGGCGGCGCTGTTCGCCGAGCGGGGGTTCGACCGCACGACCGTGCGGGACATCGCCGGGCACGCCGGGGTCAACCAGGCGCTGCTGTTCCGCTACTTCGGCAGCAAGGACGCGCTGTTCGAGGAGGTCATGGCCCGGGGCGGCCGCGAGCACCTGGCGGCCACCACCCCGGAGCACCTCTTCGGCACGTCGCTGCGGAGCATGCTCGAACCCGCGGATTCGGGACTGCGCAACCCGGCACTGGAGACGTACCTGCGCTCGACCGGCAGCGACACCGCGGCCGCCGCGATCCGCCGCGAGGTCGGCGAAGAGTACGCGCGGGTGCTGGCCACGCTGACCGACGCCCCGGATGCCGAGCTGCGCGCGGACCTGGCGCTGGCCTGGCTGCTGGGGATCGGCCTGGTCCGGGAGATCGCCGGCACCGAGCCGCTGGCCAGCGCCGACCCCGAGCACGTCAGCAACCTGGTGCTCACCGCCGTCCGCACCCTGCTGGAGCGCACCGAGTAGCCGTCGTGAGTGAGAAACAGTGTTCTAACCCTGTTTCTCACTCACGACCCGGCAACGCGCGCCGGAGCAGCTCGGCCAGGTGCACGGGTGTGCGGCCCGACTCCTGGGCGATCTGCGTCCGGCAGCTGAACCCGTCCGACACCACCACCGTCTCCGGGGAGGCCGCCCGGATCGCCGGGAGCATCCGGTCCTCCGCGACCGCCTTCGACACTTCGTAGTGGCCGCGCTCGAAGCCGAAGTTGCCTGCCAGGCCGCAACATCCCGAGTCGAGCGTCGTGTTGCGTACCCCGGCTGCCGCCAGCGCCGATTCGTCGGCGCCGAAGCCCAGCACCGCGTGCTGGTGGCAGTGGACCTGCGTGATCGCGTCGACGTCCAGGGCCGCGAACGGGATCGGCGCCCGCTCGAGCAGTTCCGCGAACGTGAACGTCCGGGACGCCAGCAACTCGGCACGCGAATCGCCCGGCAGCAACGCCGGCAGGTCGCCGCGGAACAGGGCCGTGCAGCTCGGTTCCAGCCCGGCCACCTCGTAACCCTCCTCGAGATACGGTGCGAGGACGTCCAAAGTACGAGTCAGGACGCGGCGCGCGACGCCGAGCTGGCCCGTCGACACCCACGTCAGTCCACAGCAGACTCCACGGTCCGGCAGGACGACGTCGTAGCCCGCCGCGGTCAGGACTTCGTGCGCGGCGTCCAAAACGGACGGCGTCAGGTAGTTGTTGAACGAGTCCGGCCACAGCACCACCCGACGCTCCCCCGATGCCCGCCGCCGGAGGTCCGCCCGCGACGACGTGAACGGCGAAGGAGCGAACGATGGCAGCGCGCGCTCCGGCGCGATCCCGCCCAACCGCTTCACCAGGCCTGCCATCCGAGAACGACCGACGAAGTTGGCGAGCCGAGGCGCCCGCGCACTGAGCCGCAGCCACAGCGGCAGCCAGCCCATCGAGTAGTGCGACGCCGGCCGCAGCCGCCGGCGGTAGTGCTGGTGCAGGAACTCCGCCTTGTACGTCGCCATGTCGACGTCCACCGGGCAGTCCGACAGGCATCCCTTGCAGGACAGGCACAAATCCAGGGCATCATGCACTTCGGACGAGCGCCAGCCGTCCGTGATCACCTCGCCGTTGATCATCTCGGCCAGCAGGTGCGCGCGCCCGCGCGTCGAGTGCTGCTCCTCGCGGGTGGCGCGGTAGCTCGGGCACATCACGCCGCCGCCGCTGGTGTTGCGGCACTTGCCCACGCCGACGCAGCGCCGCATCGCCTGCCCGAAACTCCCCCGGTCCTCGGGGTACCCGAGCACAGTGACGTCCTCTATGGACAGCGGCGCCGAGCGAACCCGCAAATCGGCGTCGACCGGCCGCGGCGCCACCAGGATGCCGGGGTTCATCCGCCCGGCGGGGTCGAAGATCGCCTTGAACCGCCCGAAGAGGTCCATCATCTCCGGGCTGTACATCCGGGACAGCAGCTCCGACCGCGCCTGGCCGTCGCCGTGCTCACCGGACAGCGAACCACCGTGCGCCGCGACGAGGTCCGCGGCTTCCTCCAGGAACCGCCGAAAATCCACCACGCCGGAAGCCGACAGCAGGTCGAAGTCCAGCCGCAGGTGGAGACAGCCTTCGCCGTAGTGGCCGTAGACGACGCTGCGCCGGCCGTGCGAGCGCATCAGTTCCTTGAACTCGCGCAGGTACGCGCCGAGACGCTCGGGCGGGACGGCCGCGTCCTCCCAGCCCGGCCAGGCCTCCGAGCCGTCCGCGAGCCGGGTCGCGAGCCCTGCGCCCTCCTCGCGGATGCGCCACAGCCCGCGTTGCGCGGCCGGGTCGTCCACGATCGCGAACCCGGTCAGCTCCAGCGACGCCGCCAGCGCGCGAGCCCGCGAAGCCGGGTCGTCGCCGGCCAGCTCGACGAACAGCCACGCCCCGCCCGGCGGCAGGTCGCCCGCGCGTCCGGGCAGCATCGCGACGAGTTCGGCGTCGACGCCCTCGACGGTCAGCGGCGACCACGGCAGGATCGACGGCACGGCGTCGGCCGCGGCGATGTCGGACGGGAAGCCCAGCACCGCCAGCACGCGACGAGCGGGCAGCTCGGCCAGCTCGACCGTCGCTTCGAGGATCGTGACGCAGGTGCCTTCCGAGCCGACGAGCGCCTTCGCGACGTCGAACCCGTTCTCCGGCAGCAGGTGTTCGAGCCCGTAGCCGGACACGCGCCGCGGCCACGTCGAAAGTTCCTTGCGCAGCAACGCCAGGTTGTCCCGCACGAGCGCACGCAGCTCGTCGAAGATCCGGCCTTCGGTGGGTTCGTCGCGGCCGACCTTCAGCCGCGTGCCGTCGTAGAGCAGGACGTCGAGCGAGCGGACGACGTCGACCGTGCGCCCCCACGCCACCGAGTGCGACCCGCACGCGTTGTTGCCGATCATCCCGCCGAGCGTGCAGCGGCTGTGCGTCGACGGGTCCGGGCCGAACCGCAGCCCGTGCGGCGCGGCGACCGCCTGCAGGTCGTCGAGCACGGTCCCGGGCAGCACCCGCGCGAGCCGCGTTTCCGGGTCCAGCGAGAGCACCCCGCCGACGTGGCGCGAGGTGTCGATGACCAGGCCCGGCCCGCACGCGTTCCCGGCGACGCTCGTGCCGCCGCCGCGCGCGATCACCGGCAGGTCGCGGGCGCGTGCCTCGGCGACTGCGGCGATCACGTCGTCGACGGACTCCGGCAGCACGACACCGCGCGGCACGTGGCGGTAGTTGGAGGCGTCGGTGGTGTACAGCGCGAGCGTGGCGGCGTCGGTGAGGATCTCCACGCCCCCATTCAAGTCGACGACGGGCCTCCGTACCTCTCCAGCCGGGTATGTCCGAAACCACACTCCGTGTGCCATCGTGATCGCGTGACGGCAAAGGAGCACGTCGCCGAGTACAGCGCGGTGCTGGGCGAGCTGCTGCGCGAGCGCGAAAAGCTGCTCGGCACCCTCGACCGGGTCGCCGCGCTGCACGGAACCGCGCGCCTGATCCGGGAGACGGTCGGCGCGAAGGCCGGGTTCGTCGGTGAGCTCACCGAGCCGGGGCGGGCCGTGATCCGCTGGATGTCCGGCAACCGCACCGACGCGCTGCAGGACCTCGAAGTGCCCGTCGGCCAGGGCATCGGCGGGCGGGTGCTGGCACTGGGCCGGCCGGTGCGGGTCGCCGACTACGTCAGCTCGCCCACGATCACCCACCACTTCGACGCCCAGGTGCGCGGCGAGGGCCTGGCCGCGATGCTGGCCGTCCCGATCATCGCGCGCGGCGAGACCGTCGCGATCGCCTACGCCGCCATGCGCGAGCCCGCCGACTTCGGCGACGACGCCGTCCGGCGGATGGAAGAGGTCGCCTGCCAGGCCGGGACGGCGTTGCACCTGGCGAAGGTCGCCGAGACCGACCGCACGGCGGCGGTGGCCGGCGAACGCCTGCGGATGCAGAGCGCGCTGCACGACTCCGTCGGCGCGTTGCTGTTCTCCATCGGCGTCCAGGTGCGCGACCTGCACGAGGACGTCCGCGAACACCCCGGCCTGGACGCGCGGCTGCGGCGGCTGGAGGGCGACGTCTCGGCGGCGGCCGGGGCGCTGCGGGAGTCGCTGCTGGCGCTGTCGGAGTCCAGCCCGGAGCGGGCGCTGCCGGTCGAGCTGGCCGAGCACTGCCGCTCGTTCCAGGCACGCTGCGGCGTCCCGGCCCGGTTCGTGCAGCTCGCCGCGGTGCCGCCGCTGGACGCCGAACGGACCGCGCTGCTGGTCGCCGCGGTCCGCGAAGGGCTGCTCAACGTCGAGAAGCACGCCCGGGCGTCGTCGGTGATCGTCAGCCTCCTGCCCAGCGAAGACGGGGTCCAGGTGGTCGTCGCGGACGACGGCACCGGCGCGGCGGCCGTCCCCGGCACGGGCGTGGGCCTGCGGACGCTGGCCGGGCGCGCCCTGCGGCTCGGCGGGCGGGTCAGCCTGGTTCGCGACGACGACGACGGCTGCACCCTGCGCGCGTGGGTGCCACTGGTGCGGCCGTGACGACGGCGACGGTGTTCGTCGTCGACGACCACCCCGTGGTCCGCGACGGCGTGACGCTGCTGCTGCGCTCGGACCCCTGCCTGAGCGTGGTCGGGTCCGCGGAGTCCGGGCGGCTGGCGATCGAACGGGTGGCGGCGCTGGCCCCGGACCTGATCCTGCTCGACCTGCGCCTGCCGGACATGCTCGCGCCGGAGGTCGTCACCGAGCTGCGGCGCGTGCACCCGGACGGCAAGATCGTGGTGTTCACCGCCCACGGCGACCACCAGGGCGTGCTGGCCGCGCTGGAGTCGGGGGCGCACGGCTGCCTGCTCAAGGACGCGGCGGGCGCGCAGCTGGTGACCGAGCTGCGGCGGGTGCTGCGCGGCGAGCGCGTCGTCGACCCGCGGATCCTGCCCGACGCCGGGCAGCGGTCGGACGCGCTGGCCCGCAGCGGCCTGACCCGCCGCGAGTACGAGGTCCTGCGGCTGGCCGCGCAGGGGCAGACGAACCCGGAGATCGCCGAGTCGACGGGGCTCGCGCGCAACACGGTCAAGACGTACCTGCAGTCGGCGCTGCACAAGCTCGGCGCACGCAACCGCGTCGAGGCCATCGGCAAGGCCAGCGAGGCCGGCCTGCTGTGAGATCGTCACCCGGGTGACGATCGACCTGCACGCGCACACCACGGCCTCCGACGGGACGACGCCGCCCACGGACCTCCCTCGACTGGCCGCCGAGGCCGGGTTGACGGTGCTCGCGCTGACCGACCACGACACCTTCGCGGGCTTGGCGGCGGCGACCGCTGTCTCGGACCTCGAAATCGTCCCCGGCGTCGAGATCTCCTGCCGGCTCGACGACGCGGAGGTGCACCTGCTCGGGCTGTTCGTCGATCCCGGGCACGAGCCCCTGGAAGCCGAGCTGGAGCTGATCCGCACCGACCGCACCCGCCGCGCGGTGCGGATGGTCGAGCGGTGCCGGGAACTCGGCGCGCCGATCACCTTGGAGCAGGTCGAGACGATCGCCGCGGGCGCGCCGCTCGGGCGTCCGCACATCGCCGCGGCGCTGGCCGCGGTGGGCGTCACCGATGCCTTCACGGCGAACTGGATCGCCGACGGCGGACGGGCGGACGTGCCCAAGCACGTGTTGTCCACAGTGGACGCGATCGGGCTGGTCCGGGCGGCCGGGGGTGCGGCGGTGCTGGCCCACCCGCGGTCGGTGAAGCGCCGCGCGGAGGTGAGCGACGCCCAGCTGGCCGCGCTGTCTCAAGCCGGGCTGACCGGGATCGAAGCCGATCACCCGGAGCAGCCGCCGGAGGTCCGGGCGCGGCTGCGTGAAGTGGCCGCGGACCTGGGGTTGCTCGCGACGGGGTCCAGCGACTTCCACGGCGACCGCAAGCCCGTCCGCCTCGGCGAGTGCACGACCTCCCCCGACGTGCTGGCGGCCCTGCGAGCGGCCGCCGTGTCCGTTTCGTAGCCGCTTACCTCTCCACGTGGGGGTGTCCGAGGACTCGGCCCCACCGCAGGATGACCGCCACCGACGGTGACTCACGTCACACGAGTGGAGGAGGCGTCTTGCGTCCTGGAGTGAGTCCGTGCTGACCGTACGTGGTCTGCGCGTGCGGTACGGCCGGTCGACGGCCGCCCTGCACGGGGTCGACCTCGACGTCTCCGCCGACGGCGTCCTCGCCGTGCTCGGCAGCAACGGCGCCGGGAAGTCCACCCTGCTGCGGGCCGTCTCCGGCACCCTCCGCATGCACCGCGGCGCGATCGAAGCCGGCGAAATCCGCTACGACGGCCACGCGCTCGGCAAGCTCGACCCGGCCCGGATCGTCCGGCTCGGCGTCGTCGGCGTGCCCGAGGGACGGCAGGTATTCGCCCGGATGACCGTCGAGGAGAACCTGCGCGCCGGCGGCATCGGGGCGCGCACCGCGGCCGAACGGGACGCCGCCCGCAAGCGCGTCGACGAGCTGTTCCCCGTGCTCACCGAACGCGCCAAGCAGCGCGCCGGCCTGCTGTCCGGCGGGGAGCAGCAGATGCTGGCCATCGGCCGGGCGCTGATGTCCGCGCCGCGGCTGCTGCTGCTCGACGAGCCGTCGCTGGGACTGGCGCCGAAGATCGTCGAGCAGATCGCCCGGATCATCCGCGAGATCCACGAGCAGGGCACCGCGGTGGTGCTGGTCGAGCAGAACGCCGTGATGGCGCTCGGCGTCGCCGACCACGCGGTCGTGCTGGAGGTCGGCCGGGTCGCGCTCGCCGGGACGGCCGCCGAGCTGTCCGCCAGCCAGGACGTCCAGCGGCTGTACCTCGGCGGGCACGCCGAGTCGCAGGAGACCGCCGACGCCGAAGCGGAGACCGCGCGCGAGCGCCTGGCCGGCCGGACGCTGTCGAGGTGGGCCGGATGACACCGCCGGAGCTGCGCGTCGAGGGCGTTTCCCTGCGGTTCGGCGGGATCCGCGCGCTGGACTGCGTCTCGTTCACCGTCGTCCCCGGTTCGCTGCACGCGCTGATCGGGCCGAACGGCGCCGGGAAGTCCAGCTGTTTCAACGTGATTAGCGGCCTGTACCGGGCCGACGACGGCCACGTGCGGCTCGGCGGCACCGACCTCACCGGGCTCGCGCCGCACAAGCTCGCCGGGCTCGGCGTCGGCCGGTCGTTCCAGAACGCCGCACTCTCGGCCGGCTCCACGGTGCTGGACAACGTCCTGCTCGGCCGCCACGCGCTGACCCGCGGCGGGTTCCTCGAAGCCGGGCTGCGCCTGCCCTGGACCGTCCGCGCCGAACGCCGGCACGCCGAACGCGCCCGCGAGATCTGCGCGTTCCTCGGCCTCGGCGCGGTCGTCGACACGCCGGTCGGCGCGCTGCCCTACGGCGTCGTCAAGCGCGTCGACCTGGCCCGGGCGCTCGCCGTCGAGCCGGTGCTCCTGCTGCTCGACGAGCCCGCGGCCGGGATGAACGCGGCGGAGACGGCGGAGCTGGCCGGCACGATCAGCGGGATCCGCGCCGAGCTGGGCATCTCGATCCTGCTCGTCGAGCACGACATGGGCCTGGTGATGGACATCGCCGACCGGGTCACGGTGCTCGACTTCGGCCGCCGCATCGCCGACGGCACCCCGGCGCAGGTCCAGGCCGACCCCGAAGTCATCAAGGCCTACCTGGGCACGGAGGCGGCGTGAACACATTCCTGCAGCTCACGGTGAACGGCCTCGGCAAGGGCGCGGTTTTCGCGCTGCTCGCGCTGGGGTTCGTGATCATCTTCAAGGCCACCGAGGTGGTCAACTTCGCGCACGGCTCGCTCGTGCTCTTCGGCGGTTACCTCGTCGTGGTGACGCGGGACGCGCTGGGCTGGGTGGGCGCGTCCCTGGTCGGCATCGTCTCCGCCGGGCTGCTCGGCCTGGTCGTGGAACGGCTGCTGCTGTCGCGTTCCCGGCACGCCGACGCGAACAGCCTGGCCCTGCTCACCATCGGCGTCGACGTGATCGTCACCGAGGAGATCGTCCGCCGCCTCGGTGTCACGCTGCCCTTCCTCGGCGGGGCCTGGGACGCGCAGCCGTTCCAGCTCGGCGGGATCACGCTGTTCCGCACGCACCTGGTCGCCCTCGCCGTGGCCGCGGTGCTCATCACGGCGTTCTGGCTCGCCTTCAAGTACTCGAACTGGGGCGTGGCGATGCGGGCGCAGGCGGAGAACCGCGAAGCCGCCGCGCTGATGGGCATCCGCAGCTCCCGCGTCACCGCGACGGCCTGGCTGGTCGCCGGGCTGCTGGCCGGGGTGGCCGTGCTGTTCATCGCGACGCAGGACTTCTCCGGCGCCGGGCTGTCGCGCGGGACGCACTCGATCGCGCTGGCCGCCTTCCCCGCGGCGATCCTCGGCGGCCTCGACTCGACGGCGGGCGCGGTGGTCGGCGGCCTGGTCGTGGGCCTCGTGGAAGCGCTCTCCGCGCAGTACGTCTCGTTCGACTTCTCGAAGAGCGCGGTGTTCCTCGTGATGCTGGTGGTCCTGGTGGTGCGGCCCTCGGGGCTGTTCGGCACGAGGGAGCGAACACGTGTCTGACAGTGCCGTGTCCGAAGTGGACAGCCCGCCCGCGGCCGGGGAGCCGCCGGTGAAGCCGCGCCGCGACCTGGCGAAGCTCGTGCGCGCGGTCGCGTGGCTCGCGCTGCTGGTCGTCCTGCTCGCCCTGCCGCTCTACCTCGACGCGGCCTGGCTCAAAGCCGGGCAGTACATGATGATCGGCGGGGTCGGCGCGATCGGGCTGACGCTGGTGGTCGGGCAGGCCGGGCAGCTTTCCCTGGCCCACGCGTTCTTCCTGCTCGCCGGCGGCACGGCCTACACCGTGCTCTCGGGGCCGACCGGCGACGACCGCGTCATCGGGTTCGGCCTGGACCCCGGCCTTTCGCTGCTCGGCGCAGTGGCCGTTTCGGCACTGCTGGGCCTCGCCTTCGCGCCGGTGGCCGGGCGGCTGCGCGGGATCTACCTCGGCGTCGCGTCCCTGGCTTTGGTGTTCCTGGGGCTCTACTTCGGACAGTCGGCCGAGGAGCTCACCGGCGGGACGTCGACCGGACGCGCGCCCACGCCGTTCTCGCTGTTCGGCTTCCCCTTCACCAACGACGGCCCCGAGATCACCCTGCTCGGCGTGCCGATCCGGCAGGCCGAGCGCACGTGGTACCTGTTCCTGCTGCTCACCGCGCTGGCGTTCGTGATCGCGCGCGGCGCCGTCGCCGGCCGGCCCGGCCGGTCGTGGCGGGCGGTGCGCGACAACGAAGCCGCGGCCGCGGTGATGGGCGTCAGCGTGCTGCGTGCCAAGGCGGGCGCGTTCGCCGTCTCGTCGGCCTACGGCGGGCTCGCCGGCGCGATGACCGTGCTGTGGTTCGACATCCTCAAGCCGGACGAGAGCGAGTTCGGCACCTACGGCATCAACGTGTCCATCGCCTACCTCGCGATGGTCATCATCGGCGGGCTCGGCTCGGTCCCCGGCGCCCTGGTCGGCGCGCTGATCGTCAACGGCCTGCCGCAGGTGCTCGCCCTCTACTCAGCCGACCTGGGCTGGTTCTCCGGCACCGGCGACGGCGCGCTGACCCCGGTCCTGGTCAGCTCGTTCGTCTACGGCGCCGCGATCATCCTCGTCGTGCTGTTCGAGCCGGGCGGGCTCGCCGCGATCGGCCGCCGGATCACCCGGAAACGCATCCGCCGTCAATCCAGTCAACCCGCGGAGGAATCATGAAACGCACACACCTGGCGGCGGCGCTGGCGGCCGTCCTCGTCCTCTCGGCGTGCAGCACGAAAGCGGGCGACTCGGGCTCGTCGGGCTCCGACAGCTCCGGCGTCAAGACCGGCAAGGGGGTGACCGCCACCGACGTGACGCTCGGCGTGATGACCGACAAGTCCGGCGTCTTCAAGAACCTCGGCCTCGGTGTCACGCAGGGCAACGAGCTGTGGGCCAAGGACTTCAACGCCGCCGGCGGCGTCTGCGGCCGGCAGGTGAAGCTCGAAGAGGTCGACCACGGCTACAAGGCCGACACGGCCAAGACGCTGTACCCGCAGATCGAGCCGAAGGTGCTCGGGTTCGTGCAGCTGCTCGGCTCGCCGGTGGTGGCCGCGCTGAAGCAGAACCTGGCGACCGACAAGGCCGTCGCCGCGCCCGCGTCGTGGTCGTCGGAGCTGCTGGACAACCCGTACGTGATGATCGTCGGCACCACCTACGACCTGGAGATCATCGACGGCCTGGCCTACCTGCAGGAGCAGGGGCAGCTCAAGGACGGCGACACGATCGCGCACGTCTACATCGACGGCGAGTACGGCAAGAACGGCCTGCGCGGCTCGCAGTTCTACGCGAAGAAGCACAACCTGACGGTCAAGGAAGTGAAGATCACCTCGACCGACAGCGACCTGACGAACGTCGTCACCGGGCTCAAGGGCGCCGGGGTGAAGCTGATCGCGCTGACCACCACGCCCGCCCAGACCGGGTCCGCCGTCGCGGCGAACAAGGCGCTCGGGCTGAACGTGCCGGTGCTGGGCAACAACCCGACGTTCGACCCCGCCCTGCTGAAGAGCCCGGCGGCGAGCGCGCTCGACAAGCTCACGATCGTCGCGAGCAGCGTCCCGTTCTCGGCCGACCTGCCCAAGGCCAAGGACGTCGCGGCGAAGTACAAGGCCGCGTACAAGGAGACGCCCAACGGCGGGGTCCCCTACGGCTACGCGGTCGGCGAGGTCTGGGGCGCGGTCCTGAAGAAGGCCTGCGACAACAAGGACCTCACCCGCGACGGCATCGCCGCGGCGCTGAAGCAGACGACGTCGGCGAACACCGACGACCTGGTCGCGGCGCTCGACTTCTCCAAGCCGGGGACGCCGGCGACGCGCCAGGTGTACGCGGCGACCCCGGACGCCACCGCCGAGGGCGGCGTCCGGTACGTCAAGCCGCTGTTCGAGGCGCCCGAGGCTAAGGAGTACGTGGCGCCGCACCAGAAGTGAGCCGTCGTCCGGCCAGCGCGGCCGCCTCCCGCAGCGGGGTGGTCGCGTTGGCCTTCGCGGCTCGCAGGAGGTCCGTGACGGTCTTCTCGATCGTCTCGACGCGGGCCAGCGCGGCCTCGTGGTCCAGGCCTTCGGCTTCGCGCGAGAGCGTGTAGAGGATCCCGCCGGCGCTCGCGACGTAGTCCGGCACCCACAGGACACCGCGGGCGGCGAGGTCTTCCGCGACGGCGTCTTCGGTGAGCTGGTTGTTGGCCGGGCCGACGACCAGCGGGGTGTCGAGCCGGGCCACGGTCTCGGGGCTCAGCACCCCGCCGACCGCCGCCGGGATGACGACGTCGGCCGTCAGGGTGAGCGCCTTCTCGGGCTCGACCCAGCTCAAGCCCCCTTGTTCGGCGCCGGCGCGCTTCGCCGGGTCGATGTCGGAGACGACGACGTCGGCGCCGGCCTGCTGGAGGCTCGCGGCCAGGTGCGCGCCGACCGAGCCGTAGCCGCTGATCACCACCCGGCGGCCGGTCATGTCCGGCGAGCCGAGCGCGCCCCGGAGCGCGGCCAGCACGCCGACGGCCGCCGGGCCGCTGGAGGAGCCGGTGCCGCCCGCGGACTCGGGCGTGCAGAACGCGAACGCCGAGACCTCGCGCAGCACCAGCATGTCGGCCGGGCCGGTGCCGACGTCCGGGCCGGCCAGGTAGCCGCCGCCGAACTCGGCGACCAGGTCGGCGTGGTCGAGCAGGACGTCCCGGCGTCCGGCCGGCGAGAGGACGCGTCCGGGCTCCAGCGCGATGACGCTCTTGCCGCCGCCGAACGCGAGCCCCGCGACGGCGCACTTCGCCGTCATCGCGGCCGACAGGCGAAGGACGTCGTCGATCGCCTGGTTGAGCGTGGCGTAGGGCTTGAGGCGGCAGCCGCCGACGGCCGGGCCGAGAGCGCTCGAGTGGATCGCGACCATCGTCGTGACGCCGGATCGACGGCCACGCCGCGCGACGAGCTGTTCATGTGCGGTCATGCCGACCGAAGTTAGGGTGAACATCGACGCTGTCGACTTGTCGCCGAACTAAATTCGGTGACGGCCCGGAGGCCCCCGTGCTGGACGAACTTGATTCGGCGATCGTGCGCCACCTGCAGGAGGACGCCCGGCAGACCAACCGGGACATCGCCCGGAAGGTCGGCATCGCGCCCTCGACGTGCCTCGAACGCATCCGGCTGCTGCGGGAGCGGGGCGTCATCCGCGGCTACCACGCCGACATCGACCTGGCGAGCCTCAACCGCGGCGTCCGGGCGCTGGTCGCGGCGCAGGTGCGGCCGCTGAGCCGGGCGGTCATCGACGAGTTCCAGCGGTCCATCGCGGACCTGCCCGAGGTGCTCTCGGTGTACGTGACCGCGGGGAGTGACGATTTCCTGATCGAAGTCACCACACCCGACATCGACGCACTGCACGCGTTCCTCGCCGACCGGCTCGCGTTGCGCCGGGAGATCGTCGGTTTCCGGACGTCGATCGTTTTCCGGCACCTGCGCAAGACGACGATTGAGCCACTCGGCGGAGGGTATCCGGGGAGCACCGGACCGGGTGCGACACGCCACCCCTAGGTGTTTCCCCTAAATCCCCCGGTTCGCACGCTCAAAGGCGGAAAATGTCGGTGACGGGCGGTCTAATGAGTCCCGACGGGAAGGAGGCACCGCCATGACAACGGAACTGAACCACCGTGAGCGGGCCACATTGAGAGCCGTGGCCGGGGGCCGCGCCGAGATCAGCTGCAGCTGCGAGCCCGACCTGTTCATCGACGGCCTGAGCTGCTGCGACCAGTCGACCGTGCACCGGCTCGCGCGGCTCGGCCTGATCGCCCCGGCCATCCCCGGCAAGTGCGGCACGCGCGTGCCCGCCGTGCTGACCGAAGCCGGCTCGCTGGCGCTGGGCGAGGTTTTCGCCGTCGCCGCGTAATCGCATTGCCACGCACTGGGGTCACTGACAGCATTACCCGATGCACGTATTCCTCGAAACCGAGCGGCTGATCTTCCGCCGGTTCACCGAGAACGACGCCGACGCGCTCTTCACGCTCTACGACGACCCGGCCGTGATGAAGTACCTCAATGGGGGACAACCCGCGGACCGCACCGAGATCGTCACGCTGGATCTTCCCGCGTTCCTCGGTTACTACGAGCGTTTCCCCGGTTACGGGTTCTGGGCGGCGATCGAGAAGAGCACCGGCGATTTTCTGGGGTGGTTCCATTTCCGCCCGCGCCCGCACGATCGCACCGACGAGCCGGAACTGGGGTACCGGCTGCACCAGCGGGCCTGGGGCAAGGGCTACGGAACCGAAGGCTCGGCGGCGCTGCTCGCCAAGGGCTTCACGGACCTGGGGGTCCGCCGCGTCACGGCGTTCACGATGGTGGTGAACACAGCGTCGCGCCGCGTGATGGAGAAACTGGGGATGACGTTCGTCCGCACGTACTTCGAGGAGTACCCGGAGCACGAGCGGGCACCGGGCAGCGAACACGGCGAAGTCGAGTACGCGATCACCCGCGAGGAATGGCTGGCGCGGTCGTGAGTGGGAAACAGGGTTAGAACCCTGTTTCCCGCTCACGACAGTCAGGTCAGCGGTAGACCTCGAACTCGTAGATCCGCGCCGCGCCGTTGCCGTCGTTGGCCGGCGTGGTGAGGTTCAGCTTCACGTACCGGGCCGACCGGGTCGTGATCGGATGGTAGGTGCGGCCGGCCCGCGAGCCGGTCACCGACGCGACGGTCGTCCACGTCGAGCCGTCGGTCGACGTCTGGATCGTGAAGGCGCCGGTGTTCCAGCCCGTCGTCTCACCGCCCAGGCCGGCGTGCTTGACCACGAACGAGGACACGTTCTGCGCCGACCCGAGGTCCACCTGGAGGAACTTCGTGGCCGCGGTCGAGCAGAACTTGCTGTTGTTCGCCAGGCTGCCGTCGACCGCGTTGGCCGCGCCCTCGGCCGAGTTGCACGCCGCCGAGCCCGTCGCCGCCTTGCCCTGCGCCAGGTTCGTGCCGAGGTCCGGCGCGGTGGCCGGCGGCGTGAACCCGTCGTTGTACGACGGCGGGACGTCCGCCGTGCCCGTGCCCCAGGCACTCGGCGACGAGCCCATCGTGTAGTTCAGCGTCGACGCGCCCGCGATGTCGCCGTAGCGGATCCACGACTTGGTCGTCGCGGTCCCATTGACGCTGAGGCTCTGCACGTACTGCGCACCCTGGCCCGCGCCGGAGCCGTTGATCTGGATCGTGCCGCTCGGGCGGATGATCGAGACCGCCGGGAACAGCGGGCCGTGCAGGGCCAGGACGTCCGCACCCGGGGTCGCCGGGTACATGCCCAGCGCGGCGAAGACGTACCACGCCGACGTCGCGCCGAGGTCGTCGTTGCCGGGCTCGCCGCCCGCGCCGGTGGTGAACGACTCGTTCATGACGCGCCGCACCGCCGAGCTGGCGCCCTGCGGGTGGGCGGCGTAGTTGTACGCCCACGGCACGCCGTGCTCGGGCTCGTTGCCGATGTAGAAGTACGGCTGGGTGAGGCCGCCGTTGAGCTGCGTGAAGTGGTGGTCCAGCCGCTGGACGGCGGTCTTCGCCCCGCCCATCAGGTTGATCAGGCCCTGGTAGTTGTAGGGCACCATCCACGTGTACTGCGACGGGTTGCCCTCGGTGTAGCCGCTGTTGCTCGACGGCACGACCGGCCAGGCGAACGTGCCGGTGCTGCCGCGCGGCTGGATGTAACCGGAGTCGGTGCCGTACACGTTCTGCCACCACTGGGCACGCTGCATGTAGGTGTTGTACTTCGTCGTGTCGCCGACGGCCTTCGCGAACTGCGCCACCGCGAAGTCCGACGCCGAGTACTCGAGCGAGTCCGACGGATCCTCGGTGACGTAGTGCCGGCTGACGTACCCGGACTGGCGGCCGCGGATCGCCCCGCCCTGCGCGGTGCCGCCGTTGGAGCTCTTGTCCATCAGCGTCAGCGCCGCCGCGGTGTCGAAGCCGCGGACGCCGAAGGCGTACATGCTGCCGACGACGATCGGCCCGGGGTCACCGGTCATCACGAAGTGCTCGTTGTTGTTGTGCGACCACTTGGGCAGCAAGCCGCCCTGCTGGCCGTCGAGCACCATCGACTTGGCGATGTCGCTGGCTTCGGCGGGCGCGACCAGCCCGATCAGCGCGGCCCACGACCGGTAGATGTCCCAGCCGGAGTAGTTCTGGTACACGGTGTGCGACGCGGTGTGGATGGCCTGGTCGAACCCGCGGTACTGGCCGTTCGTGTCGCTGGCGATGTTCGGGTTCTGGAACACGTGGTACAGCGCCGTGTAGAACTTCTGCAGGTCCGCGGCCGCGCCGCCGGTCACCTGGACGCGGTTGAGGATGGTGTTCCAGCTCGTGTCCGCCGCGGCGCGCGTTCCGGCGAAGTCGAAGCCGGGGTTCTCGGCGGCGAGGTTCGCCTGCGCGTTGGCCAGGCTGACGAACGAGATGCCGACCTTCGCCTGCACCGTCGTGTTGCTCGAGGTGTCGAAGGTGACGTAACCGCCGGCGTTCGTGCCGCTGGTGCTCGCGGACCCGGCGTTCACCGTGCCGCCGAGCCAGGTGCCGAACCCGCTGGGCGCGCGGTCGAACTGGATCACGTAAAAGATCTGGTAAGTCTTGGACGAGCCGCAGAAGCCGCCGCCGGTCGCCGTGCCGGTGAGCTGGCTGCCGCTGATGCTGACGGATCCGGCGCGGTTGCCGGTCGCGCTGCGGCCGGGGTTGACCAGCAGCCGCGCGGACGTCGTGTTCGGGTAGGTCAGCTTCATGAAGCCGGACCGCTGGGTCGCGGACAGCTCGACGGTGGTGTTGTAGTTGTCGAGCTTGTTCTTGTAGTAGCCGGGCGCGGCCGACTCGTTCGCCTTGGTGTAGCGGCCGGCGTAGCCCGTCCAGCCGGTGCCCGGCGAAGTCCCGATGGCGCCGGTGATCGGCAGCAGGCCGAGGTCTTCGTTGTTGGGGCAGCCGGCGCCGTTGAAGTGGGTCAGGCTGAACTCTTCGATGCTGGTGTCGCTGTAGCGGTACCCGGACGGCGATCCGGTCGGGGTGTCCGGACTGAACTGCGTCATCCCGAACGGCACGGAGGCACCCGGGTAGGTGCTGCCGCCGGCGCCGCCGGGCACGGGGTTCGGGGAGTTGCTGTTGTCGGTGCCGATGAAGGGATTCACGTACTGCGTAAGGGCCAATGTGGCAGCGCCGGCCGGTGCGGTGGGCAGCGCGACGAGCCCTCCGGCCGCGACGATCGCGGCGAGCGCGGCCCCGCGCAGCCGCCTGGCGAGTGGTCCGGACATGGAACCTTCCCTCCTTGCCGCACGCTTCCGCCGGGCGACAACGTTGTCGAGCAAGCGTTTCTGACAACGTTGTCAACGCGGAACAGGTCGCGCCGACGACGTTGTGGCGATCGAAGTGGTACCGGAACTCGGTGGCACGACATGGTGCCACGGCGGGACCCTGTCGCGGAAGCACCGAAAGTCCGTTGTGCGCCAACCGGTTCCGCGACCGGACCACTCAGTACCGGTGGACCGCTCGCCCGCCGGCAGGCTCGCGCGGGAGGGAATCCCGAACTCGCGTGATCAGAGCCGGAACCGGCGTGATCAGAGCCGGAACTCGCGAGTTCCGGCCCCGATCACGCGAGTCACGGTTCCGGTCACGCGAGTTCCGGCCCGGATCACGGGGCCCGGGTCACCCAGTGGTCGCCGAGTCCGGTCGTCGTGGCTTCGCCGTTCGTCAGGTTCGCGAGCCAGCTCTCGAACTCCGGGCCCTCCTCCGGAGCCAGCCCGATCTCGAAACGTGCCAGAGCGTCGAAGCGGGTCGCGTGCACCAAGTACGGCGACGCGCGCAGGTCGTTCTCGAGCCGGCCCGCGCGGTCGTAACTCACCGCCACTTCCACGAGCCTGAGCCGCCGGTGTTCTAGTACACCAACCACTTCCAGCGCGTCCGAAACGGACTGACCGTACGCGCGGATCAGCCCGCCCGCCCCGAGCAGCACTCCCCCGAAGTAGCGGCTCACCACCGCGACCGTGTCCGTGACTTCGCGGCGGCGCAGCACTTCCAGCATCGGGATGCCCGCGGTGCCTGCCGGTTCACCGTCGTCACTGGACCGCCGGGTTCGCCCATCAGGCCCCAAAACGAACGCGTGGCAGTGGTGCCGCGCCCCCGGTTCGGCGCGACGGCGGCCCGCGATGAACTCGCGCGCGGCCTCTTCCGACGTCACCGGGGCGAGCGCGCAGAGGAACCGGGACCGCTTGATCTCGACCTCGTGGACCCCGGATCGAGCCACGGAGAGATAACGATCAGTCATCGGACGAGTCCGCCATGCACCCAGCTTGCCACCCCGCGGAGGTGTCGCGACACGTGCCCCGGACCACTTGGGACAGACATTTCCGCAGGTCAAGGGCAACATCGACCGGTAGACGGGAGGAACAGCCCGGCATATGGGACTACCCTGGGACCCGTCAACGTAAGCGTGGCATTTCCCACCCGGGGACAACGACGTATGTCGATAACAGCGAATTCACACTATCGTCATAAGACCCGGCGAACCCGGGAGTAACACCGCGCGCTCCGGCTGACCCCCACCACAGTGGTCTGCCTGTGCGCGCACGCAGGACCGACATGTTCGGCTGCCCAGCGCTGTGCGGCCTCCCAGATGACCCGCGTCCGGTTTCCGAGCATCGACGCCCGGCCGACGCTTCGCGGCATCTAGCACTTCATCAACGCCGACAACAGCAACTGTTCTCGACTGACCATCGCGGTACCGGACCACTTCGTTAACCGGTTCAGCTCGAACCACTCGATGGAGTGAGTACCGGTCGCGCCAACGCCTTGGGAGGCGGCCAGCCGTGACCCACCGTGCCCGTTCCCTGTCCCCCACGGGGCAGCAGCTCAGCAACGCCGAGGCCGAGGGCCTCTACCGGAGCGACTACGAACACGACGCCTGCGGTGTCGCCTTCGTCGCCGACCTGACCGGCCGCCGAGATCACGCGATCGTCGCGAAGGCCCTGGTCGCGTTGCGCAACCTGGAACATCGCGGGGCGCGGGGCGCCGAACCGGACACCGGCGACGGCGCCGGGCTGCTGATCCAGATCCCCGACGAGTTCTACCGCGACGTCGTGGACTTCGAGCTCCCCGAGCCCGGCACCTACGCCGTCGGCACGGCTTTCCTGCCGCAGGACGAAAAGCGCCGCGGCCGGGCCATGACGACCATCGAGCGCATCGCCGCCGAAGAAGACATGCGAGTCCTCGGCTGGCGCGAGCTGCCGGTGCACACCGAGCACTGCGGTCCGACCGCCGCCGAGACCATGCCGCACTTCACGCAGCTGTTCCTCACCGCGCGCCGCCCGAAGCCGGAGCACTCGGACCCGCTGCACATCGAGCGCAGCGCGTTCTGCGTCCGCAAGCGTGCGGAGCACGAGCTCGTCGAAGACGACGTCTACTTCCCGAGCCTCTCCTCCCGCACGATCGTCTACAAAGGAATGCTCACCGAGCCCCAGGTCGAGCGGTTCTTCGCCGACCTGACCGACGAGCGCGTCACCAGCGCCATCGGCCTCGTGCACTCCCGCTTCTCCACCAACACCTTCCCGTCGTGGCCGCTCGCGCACCCGTACCGCTACGTCGCGCACAACGGCGAGATCAACACCCTGCGCGGCAACCGCAACTGGATGGACGCCCGCGAAGCCCTCCTCGAAACCGACCTGGTCCCGGGCGACCTCAAGCGGATCTACCCGGTCATCACGCGCGGCGCCAGCGACTCGGCGAGCTTCGACGAGGTCCTCGAACTGCTCCACCTCGGCGGCCGGTCGCTGCCGCACGCGGTTCTCATGATGATCCCGGAAGCCTGGGAGAATCACCAGGAAATGGACCCGGCGCGACGCGCCTTCTACGAGTTCCACTCGACGCTCATGGAGCCGTGGGACGGCCCGGCGCTCGTCGCCTTCACCGACGGCAGCCAGATCGGCGCGGTCCTGGACCGCAACGGCCTGCGCCCCGGCCGGTACTGGGTGACCGACGACGGGCTCGTCGTGCTCGCCTCCGAGGTCGGCGTGCTCGACATCGACCCGGCCACGATCGTCCGCAAGGGACGCCTCGAGCCCGGCCGGATGTTCCTCGTGGACACCGTCGAGGGCCGGATCGTCGAGGACGACGAGATCAAGACCGAGCTGGCCACCGCGCACCCGTACGACGAGTGGATCGAAGCCGGCCTGGTGAACCTCGAAGACCTGCCCGAGCGCGACCGCGAAGTGCCGCTGCACGCCGCGCTCGTGCGCCGCCAGCAGGCGTTCGGCTACACCGAGGAAGAGCTCGAAGCCATCCTCGAGCCGATGGCCCGCACCGGCGCGGAGCCGATCGGCTCGATGGGCAACGACTCGCCGATCGCGACGCTGTCCAGCCGGCCGCGGCTGATCTTCGACTACTTCATCCAGCTGTTCGCCCAGGTGACCAACCCGCCGCTGGACGCCATCCGCGAGGAGCTCGTCACCGCGCTCGGCGCGCAGATCGGCGCCGAGCCGAACCTGCTGGCCGGCGACGCCGCCAGCTGCCGCCGGATCGCGCTGCCGTTCCCGGTGCTCGACAACGACCAGCTCGCCAAGCTGGTGCACGTCAACGACGACGGCGACCTGCCGGAGTTCCAGGCGGTCACCGTGCTCGGCCGCTACAACGTCCACGGCGGCGGCGAGGCGCTGATCCAGCGGCTCGACGAGATCCGGGCCGAGGTGTCCGAGGCGATCGAGGACGGCGCGCGGCTGATCGTGCTGTCCGACCGCGGCGTCGACGAGAACCACGCGCCGATCCCCTCGCTGCTGCTGACCGGCGCGGTGCACCACCACCTCGTCCGCGAGAAGACGCGCACGCAGGTCGGCCTCATCGTCGAGGCGGGCGACGCGCGCGAGGTGCACCACATCGCGCTGCTCATCGGCTACGGCGTCGCCGCGGTGAACCCGTACCTCGCGATGGCGACCGTCGAGGAGATGGCCCGCCAGGGCCTGATCCCGGGCGTGACGCCGAAGGAAGCGACGTACAACCTCATCAAGGCGCTGGGCAAGGGCGTCCGCAAGACGATGTCCAAGATGGGTGTCTCGACGGTCGCGTCCTACACCGGCGCGCAGATCTTCGAGGCGATCGGGCTCGGCGAAGAGGTCATCGACAACTGCTTCACCGGCACGACGTCCCGCCTCGGCGGGGTCGGCTTCGAGACGCTGGCCGACGAAGTCGCGAAGCGGCACAAGTACGCCTTCCCGGCCGACGGCGTCCGCGCCGCCCACCGCGAGCTGGAGACGGGCGCGGACTACCAGTGGCGTCGCGAAGGCGAGCCGCACCTGTTCAACCCGCAGACGGTGTTCAAGCTGCAGCACTCCACGCGGTCCGGGAAGTACGACGTCTTCAAGGAGTACACGAAGGCCGTCGACGACCAGGCCGAGAAGCTGCTGACGCTGCGCGGGCTGTTCGACTTCGAGTACGGCAAGCGGGCGCCGGTGCCGATCGACGAGGTCGAACCGGTCTCGGAGATCGTCAAGCGGTTCGCCACCGGCGCGATCTCCTACGGCTCGATCTCGATGGAGATGCACCAGACCCTCGCCATCGCGATGAACCGCCTCGGCGGGAAGTCCAACACCGGTGAGGGCGGCGAAGACGCGGAGCGGCTCTACGACCCGGAGCGGCGAAGCGCCGTGAAGCAGGTCGCGTCCGGCCGGTTCGGCGTCACGAGCGAGTACCTCGTCAACGCCGACGACATCCAGATCAAGATGGCGCAGGGTGCCAAGCCCGGCGAAGGCGGGCAGCTGCCCGGCGCGAAGGTGTACCCGTGGATCGCGAAGACGCGGTTCTCGACGCCGGGCGTCGGCCTCATCTCGCCGCCGCCGCACCACGACATCTACTCGATCGAAGACCTCGCCCAGCTGATCCACGACCTCAAGAACGCCAACCCGAAGGCCCGCATCCACGTGAAGCTGGTGTCCGAGGTCGGCGTCGGCACGGTCGCGGCGGGTGTGTCGAAGGCACACGCGGACGTCGTGCTCATCTCGGGTCACGACGGCGGGACGGGCGCGTCGCCGCTGTCGTCGATCAAGCACGCGGGCGGCCCGTGGGAGCTCGGCCTGGCCGAGACCCAGCAGACGCTGCTGGCCAACCGGCTGCGCGACCGGATCGTGGTGCAGACCGACGGCCAGCTCAAGACCGGCCGTGACGTCGTCATCGCGGCGCTGCTCGGCGCCGAGGAGTTCGGCTTCGCGACCGCGCCGCTGGTGGTGTCGGGCTGCATCATGATGCGCGTCTGCCACCTCGACACGTGCCCGGTGGGCGTCGCGACGCAGAACCCGAAGCTGCGCGAGAAGTTCAGCGGCAAGGCCGAGTACGTCGTCAACTTCTTCGAGTTCATCGCCCAGGAAGTGCGCGAGTACCTGGCGGAGCTGGGCTTCCGGTCGATCGCCGAGGCCGTCGGCCACGCGGAGTTCCTCAACAAGCGCAAGGCGATCGAGCACTGGAAGGCGGCCGGGCTGGACCTGTCGCCGATCTTCCACGTGCCCGAGCTGGCCCCCGCCGGGCTGCGCCTGCAGCAGACGCTGCAGGACCACGGGCTCGAGAAGGCGCTCGACAACACGCTGATCCAGCTCGCCGAAGGCGCCCTCAACTCGGGTGACAAGGTGCGGCTGGAGCTGCCCGTCCGCAACGTGAACCGGACCGTCGGCACGATGCTCGGCTCGGAGCTGACCCGGCGCTGGGGTGGCGAGGGCCTGCCCGACGACACCATCGACGTCACCTTCACCGGGACCGCCGGCCAGTCGTTCGGCGCGTTCGTGCCGAAGGGCATCACGCTGCGGCTCTACGGCGACGGCAACGACTACGTCGGCAAGGGCCTCTCCGGCGGCCGGCTGATCGTGCGCCCGCCGAAGGAGGCACGGATCGCCGCCGAGGACCACATCATCGCCGGCAACGTGATCGCCTACGGCGCGACCAGTGGCGAGATCTTCATCCGCGGCAAGGTCGGCGAGCGGTTCTGCGTGCGCAACTCGGGCGCGCTGGCCGTCGTCGAAGGCGTCGGCGACCACGGCGGCGAGTACATGACCGGCGGCCGGATGGTCGTGCTCGGCCCGATCGGGCGCAACTTCGCGGCCGGCATGTCCGGCGGCATCGCCTACGTGCTGGACCTGCCCGCGCACCGCGTCAACCCGGAGATGGTCGACCTCGACCCGCTCGACTCCGAGGACGCGGACTTCCTGCGCGAGACGCTGGAAAAGCACTACGACGAAACGGAATCCGCCGTCGCGCGGGAGCTGCTGGCCGACTGGGACGCGGGCGTCGACCGCTTCGGGAAGGTCATGCCGAAGGACTACAAGCGCGTGCTCGCCGCCCAGGTGCAGGCGGAGCGCGACGGGCGCGACGTGAACGAGGCGATCATGGAGGCCGCACATGGCTGACCCCAAGGGCTTTCTGACCACCACCCGCGAAGAGGCGAAGCGCCGCCCGGTCGACCTGCGGCTGATGGACTGGCGAGAGGTCTACGAGGACTTCGCGTCAACGAAGCTGGAGAAGCAGGCCGGGCGCTGCATGGACTGCGGCATCCCGTTCTGCCACCAGGGCTGCCCGCTCGGGAACCTCATCCCGGAGTGGAACACCCTGGTGTGGCGGGAAGACTGGCGCCAGGCCATCGAACGGCTGCACGCGACCAACAACTTCCCGGAGTTCACCGGCACTCTGTGCCCGGCGCCGTGCGAAACCGCGTGCGTGCTCGGGATCAACGACGACCCCGTGACGATCAAGCGCGTCGAGATCTCCATCGTCGACCGCGCCTTCGAAGAGGGCTGGGTGACGCCGCAGCCGCCCACCGCGAAGACGGGCAAGAAGGTCGCGGTCGTCGGGTCCGGCCCGTCGGGACTTGCCGCGGCGCAGCAGCTCACGCGCGCGGGCCACAGCGTCGTGGTCCTCGAGCGGGCCGACAAGATCGGCGGGCTGCTGCGCTACGGCATTCCCGAGTTCAAGATGGAGAAGCACCGGCTCGACCGGCGCCTGGCGCAGATGGAGGCCGAGGGCACGGAGTTCCGCACCTCGGTGAACGTCGGCGTCGACGTCACGGCGTCGGAACTGCAGTCGTCCTATGACGCGGTCGTGCTCGCGGGCGGGGCCACCGACTGGCGCGACCTGCCGATCACCGGCCGCGAGCTGGCCGGCATCCACCAGGCGATGGAGTTCCTGCCGCCGGCCAACCGGGTCGCCTCCGGGGACCTCGAGTCGTCTCCGTTCGACGCTTCCGGCCTCGACGTCGTCGTCATCGGCGGCGGCGACACCGGCGCGGACTGCGTCGGGACGTCGCACCGCCAGGGCGCTCGTTCGGTGACGCAGCTCGAGATCATGCCCAAGCCGCCGGAGAGCCGTTCCGACGCCCACCCGTGGCCGACCTACCCGATGATCTACCGGGTGTCCTCGGCGCACGAAGAGGGCGGCGAGCGGATGTACGCGGTGAACACCCAGGAGTTCCTGGGCGACTCCGACGGGCGCGTGCGGGCGCTGAAACTGGTCGAGGTGCGCAACGAGGGCGGCAAGTTCGTCCCCGTCGAAGGCTCGGAAAGCGAGCTGCCCGCTCAGCTCGTCCTGCTGGCGATGGGCTTCCTCGGGCCGCAGAAGAAGGGCCTGATCGAGGACCTCGGCGTCGAGCTGGACCAGCGCGGCAACGTGGCCCGCGACAAGGCGTTCAAGACGAGCCTGGACAACGTCTTCGTGGCCGGCGACATGGGCCGCGGCCAGTCCCTGATCGTCTGGGCGATCGCGGAAGGCCGCAGCGCCGCGGCCGGCGTGGACGCCTACCTGACCGGGCGCGACGTCCTGCCCGCGCCGATCGCGCCGACGGACCGGCCGATCGCGTAGGACCCGGCGCCGGCGGAGGTGTCACTGTCGCCACCTCCGCCGGCGCTGTACCACTTTCAGCCGTAGTAACCCTTTTCGAGGTCGTCGAGCAGTCCCGGGTGCGCCGGCTGCCAGCCGAGCAGCTCCCGGGTCAGGTCCGCGGACGCCGGCTGGTCGATCGCCAGGAGCGCGCCGAGGAAGCCGAGTTCGTCGGCCTCGACGGACGTGACCGGCAGCCCGAGCCGGCGGCCGGCCACCTCCGCGACGTCGCGGATGGCCACGCCCTCGTCGCCCACTGCGTGCAGCACCGAGCCCGCGGGCGCCTGCTCCAGCGCCAGGCGGAACAGGTGGGCCGCGTCCAGGACGTGCACGGCCGGCCAGCGGGCCGTCCCGTCACCGACGTAGGCCGCGATGCCCTTCTCCCGCCCTGCGGCGATGAGCCGCGCGATGAGCCCGTGGGCGTCCCCCTCACCGTGGACGGACCGCGGGAGCCGCACGAGGGACGCGCGGACGCCGCGATCCACCGTCGCCAGGACGGCGCGGGCGATGTCCGCCCGGCCGGCCACCGGACCCCCGAAGACGGCCTCGTCCTGCTCGGTCGCCGTCCGGCCGGCCATGAACGGCGTCCCCGAGGCGGCGACGAACGCCTTGCCTTCGAGCACGGCCGTCATGGCGCCGACGGCGGCCGCGTCGGTCCGGATCGCGGCGTCCATCCGGCTGAAGTCGTGGCCGAAGGCGAGGTGGACGACACCGTCGGCGTTCGCGGCGCCGGCTTTGAGCGTTTCGAGGTCGTCCAGGTCGCCGCGGAGCACCTCGGCGCCCAGCTTTTCGACGGCCGCCGCGGAGGCATCCGACCGGGCGAGGCCGACGACCTGGTGGCCGGCGCCGAGTAGTTCGGGCAGGAGGGCCGAACCGATCCAGCCGCTCGCACCGGTGACGAAGACACGCATGAGAACCTCCCTGTGATGACACCTGGTGCCATCAAGGTAGCACGAATGACGACACCAGGTGTCATCGCCTAAGCTGGAGGCATGAGCCGCTGGGAGCCGAACGCACGCGAGCGGCTGGTGCGCGCCGCGGTGGAGTCGTTCCTCGAGCGCGGCTACGACGAGGTGACGGTCGCGGAGATCACCGAGCGCGCCGGGCTGACCAAGCGGACGTTCTTCCGGCACTTCGCGGACAAGCGTGAAGTGCTGTTCGCGGGCCAGGACATCCTGAGCCGCATCTTCGCGGAGGCGATCGCCGCCGCCCCCGCCTCGGCGACCCCGATCGAGGCGATCTCGGCCGCGCTGACGGCCACCGAGACAGCGTTCGGCCCGGACCACCGCGAGTGGGCGCGCAAGGTCCAGGCGGTGGTCTCGGGCCACAGCGACCTGCGGGAGCGCGAGCTGCTGAAGAAGGCGAAGCTCCGGGCCGCGATGGCGGACGCGCTGCGAGAGCGTGGCGTGCCGGACCCGGCGGCGAGCCTGGCCGCGGAGATCGGCGGGCTCGCGTTCACGACGGGCTTCGCCCGCTGGGTGGCCCCGTCGAATGAGCGAGACTTCGGGGAAGTGGCGCGGCAAGCGTTGGCTGAGCTCGTCGAAGCGACCGCCAAACTCGGCTGAGCTCCCCGCCGCCGAGATGTCTTGAATGAGTCATTCAGGGCGTGCGAGGTCCTGAATGACTCATTCAAGACGTTTGGCCGAGGCACCGCACTCAGCTGTCCAAGAGAGCGCTTCCCAACGGCGTCAAGGAAT
Source organism: Amycolatopsis ponsaeliensis (assembly GCF_030182635.1). NCBI lineage: Bacteria > Bacillati > Actinomycetota > Actinomycetes > Pseudonocardiales > Pseudonocardiaceae > Amycolatopsis > Amycolatopsis ponsaeliensis. The sequence goes on along the minus strand of NZ_JAPZLD010000056.1, from coordinate 19,692 downwards.
GCAGCACGGTGTTGCGCTCCCGGTGCGTGATGATCAGCCCGGCGCGCCGCAGCACCGTGGTGTGCTTGCTGACCGCCGACGGCGTGACCCCCAGCCGCGCCGCCAATTCGGACGTCGAGCAGCCCACCGCCAGTACCGCCAGCGCCGCCGCGCGGGTCGGGCCCAGCAGGTCCGCCAGCGCCTTGCCCGACGCCTTGTGCGCCCCCTGCCCGAAACCCGCGGGCGGTGCGGCCTGGCGGACGCACGGGTAGTGCAGCCGCGGCGTGCCGCCCGGTGCCACCGGGACCAGGGCCGGGCACACCGAGAAGTACGTCGGCACCAGCAGCAGGCCGGTGCCCTCGGACGGGACCGTGCCCGGGATCCGGTCGTCGGTCTCCAGGACCGGCGCCTCCCAGCGCACCAGCGGGCGGAGGCCGGTCAGCAGCGCGTCGACGCCGCCGTGGAGCAGCAGCTGCGTGCGCATCCCGAGGTCGGCGTCCACCTGGCCGGACACCGTGTCCCAGCTCGGGGCGAGCGCGAGTTCGTGGTAGTCGCGCATGGCCTGGACCAGCCGCGGCAGGCCCGCGGTGTCGCCGTCCGCGAACGCGGCGGCCCACGCCGGCAGGTCGCGGCCGGGCGGCGCCGTGCGCAGCGCCGTCTTCAAGCTCACCGAGTCGGTCTTCAGCACCGCCGTGAGCCCGGACTCCAGCTCGTAGCGCCCCGCCGAGGGCAGCAGGAACCCCGGGATCGGCGCGTCCGGCCGGCAGAGCCACATGAGCACCGCGGCCGAGTCGGGCAGGCTCTGCCACACGCGGTAGCGCCACCGGTTGAACGCCGCCGAAGCCGCCGCGCGGCCGCCGTCGCGCCGTTGCAGGATCTGCAGGCTCCCGGCGAGCTCGCCCATCGGGTCGGCCGCGGCCGCGAGCCCGATGCGGACGAGGTCCGGCAACGTCAGCTCGATGCGCACGTACTCCCCCTGGTGTCTGCCCCTCTATCGGCGCCGGTTCCGTTCCGTTACACGCCTGACGTGCGTTCTGTCCCCTCGCGGAAATGACCTCGACGACGGCGGGAGCGCACTGAATGATGGATTCCGGAGACCGCTTTCGGGGGTTTGACGGTCTCGACGAGGGGGATTCGCCGGCACGTCCTCGCGCCGGGTCCACGGTGGGCCCGGGGCCGGATCACGCCTGCCTTCTTCCTTCGTGACCACGGGTGAACCGACGAAAAGGGGAACGATGACGAAGATGAAGCGGCTGATGGTGACGGTCGCCGCCGCGGCGGGGCTGTTCGGGCTGGTGTCCGTCCCGCAGGCCGGCGCGGCCCCGGCTCCGGCCGAGGGTCAGGGAACCGCGGTCTCGGCGCTCGCCGGCGGGATCAAGCTGCGTCCGGCGAAGGTGGGTGCCGCTCACCGGTCCACCGCCGGGGTCGCCGGGGCGAACGTCGCCGAGGCCGACGCCTACCTGATCGAGTCCGCCGCCTTCGGCCGTTGCTGGGACGGGGACCTCGGCACGATCGGCGCCAACGGCACGAAGATGCAGCTGTGGGACTGCGACGTGTACGCCGCGAACCAGGCGTTCTACATCACCCGCATCCCGGAGGGCTACCTGCGCTTCCAGAACGTGCAGAGCGGCCGGTACCTCGATGCCGACCTCGGCACGGCCGGCGCCAACGGCACCAAGGTCCAGCTGTGGGACTACCGCTCGGGCGCCAAGAACCAGTGGTGGGCCGACACCGTGAACCCGGAGGGCTACCTGCGGCTGCAGAGCCCGCAGAACAACCGGTACCTGACCGGCGAGGGTTCGGTCGGCGCCAACGGCACGCGGCTGCAGCTGTGGGACTACATCGCCGGGGGCAAGTCGCAGTGGTGGTACTGAGCCACCGAGTCACTGATTGACTGATCGGAAACGCGGGTCCCGGGCGGGGCCCGCGTTTTCGTTGCCGGCGAACGGTTCGGCGCTCAACTTAATCTTTCGTGTGAATGACCCGGTTTCGGTGGCACGCGGTATCGCGGCGACGGCAACCTGGTTTCAGGGGGCACGGCCGGCGAGGGGGGAGAGCGCTTCGGCCGGTCGTGCAACCCGTGATCGTCCACACGGGAGGGGAGCCCGCACATGAGTGTCGACCTGTCCACCACATTGTCCTGGACCACCGCGACCGGGGACGCCGGGGTGATGCTCGGCGAACTGCAGCCGAACATCCTCAAGGCCCACGTCCGCGACCACCTTTCCGCACTGCTGCTGACTTTCGGCGATCCCGCGCAGGCGCGGGCGTTCCTGGTCTCGGTCACCGGGAAGATGAAGTCCGCCAAAGCCCACCTCGACGAAGTCGGCGCGTTCAAAGGCGGCGGCGCGGCGGGCACGCCGTACGTCGGCGTGGGGCTCACCGCGGCCGGCTACCGCACCCTCGGCGTCGAGAACTTCCCGCAGGACGAGGCATTCCTGCGCGGGATGGCGGCGCCGGCGACCCGGCGGAGGCTGAACGACCCACCGCGCTCGACGTTCGATCCGGGCTACCACGGGGAAATCCACGCGGTCGTGCTCGTCGGGGACGCCACGGACAAGGCGATGACCGCGCGGCGCAACGAAATCCTGGACCTGCTGCCCGATTCCGTCACCGTGCTCGCGGAGGAAACCGGCCTCGGCCGCGTCAACGCGCGCGGCGAGGGCATCGAGCACTTCGGGTACGTCGACGGCCGGAGCCAGCCGCTGTTCCTCACCGAGGACGTCGACGCGGAGAAGAACAACACCGACGGCATCAACGTGTGGAACCCGGCGGCGCCGCTGTCCCAGGTGCTGGTGCCGGACACCGCGGCGCCCGATCCGGCCGTGCACTTCGGCAGCTACTTCGTCTTCCGCAAGCTGGAACAGAACGTGCGGCGGTTCAAGCAGGCCGAGGCAGACCTGGCCGACACGCTCGGCCTGACCGGCGACGATCGGGAGCGCGCGGGCGCGATGATCATCGGCCGGTTCGAAGACGGCACGCCGCTGACCACCCAGCGTGAAGACGGCGCGGAAAGCCCGGTGTCGAACAACTTCACCTACGACAGCGACCGCGCGGCGCTGAAATGCCCGTTCCAGGCGCACATCCGCAAGACGAACCCCCGCGGGTCCGGCGGCGCCGAGGAGCCGCCTGGCGAGCGCCTGCACCTGATGGCCCGCCGGGGCGTCACTTACGGCGAACGGCCGGACGACCCGAACGCCGACGTCCCGCCCGCGGCGCGGCCGAGCGGCGGGGTCGGGCTGCTGTTCATGGCGTTCAACTCGGTGCTGGGCAACCAGTTCGAGTTCACGCAGGCGGTCTGGGCGGACAACCCGGGCTTCCCGATCGTCGACGGCGTCACGCCGGGGCTGGACCCGGTGATCGGGCAGGGCGAGCGCGGGACGTCGGACTACACCGTCGAATGGGGCGGGTCGGCGCAGCGCACGGCCGATCCGGTGCCGCAGTCGGTGACGGTGCGGGGCGGTGAGTACTTCTTCATGCCGTCGCTGGCTTTCCTGCGGGCGCTCTGACTACCTTTGTCGTCGGGGAGGGCGGCGAAGGAGGTTTGGGGTTGGATCGGCACGAACGGCTCAGCGCACTGCTGGACATGGTGGGGCAGCGGGAAAAGATCGACGTCGAGGCCTCCGCGGAGGAGCTCGACGTCTCCCCCGCCACGATCCGGCGCGACCTGGACCACCTGGCCGGCCGCCGGCTGCTGACCCGCACGCGGGGCGGAGCGGTGGCAAGCAACGTGGCGTACGACCTGCCGTTGCGGCACAAGGCCGCGCGCAATGCGCCGGAGAAGCAGCGCATCAGCGCGGCCGCCGCGCGGCTGGTCGAACGCGGCATGGTCCTCGGGCTCAACGGCGGCACGACGAGCACGGAGGTCGCCCGCGCACTGGTGCTGCGCCCGGAGCTGGCACAGCGCGACAGCTCACCGGCGCTGACGGTGGTGACGAACGCGCTCAACATCGCCCACGAGCTGGCGGTCCGCCCGAACATCAAGATCGTGGTGACGGGCGGCGTGGCCCGGCAGCATTCGTTCGAGCTGACCGGGCCACTGGCGAGCTTGTTCCTCGACCAGATCACGTTGGACCTGGTGTTCCTGGGCGTGGACGCGTTCGACGCGGAGCGAGGGGCGTTCGCCCACCACGAGGGCGAGGCGAGCATCAACCGCCTGCTGGCATCGCGAGCACGCCAGGTAACGGTGATAGCGGACGGCGCAAAACTGGGCGGCCACGCCTTCGCAAGAATCTGCGACACGGCGGCGGTCGACCAGCTGATCACGGACCCGGGCGCGGACCCGGCCCAGGTAGCGGCGTTCGAGGCTGCGGGAGTCGAGGTCCTCCTGGCCTGAGGCGCCCCGCCCTTCCCTTGGGGGGCGTCCCCTTGTCCAGTCTACCGGCCCTGGCCTGCGAAAACGTGCTGCCAAGCAATCTGTGGATAACTGCGGGTCTGTGGACAACGAATTTGACAAACAGCCGAGCGAGCCCTCACAACTCCGCCAGCCGATCCAAAGCCAGCAACCCCGCCCCCAACCGCCCAGCCTCATCGCCCAGCTTCGCGATCCGCAGCTCCGGCATCCGCTGAAAAGTCAGATGCGAAGCCAGCCACTCCCGCACCGGCTCCAGCACATAATCCGCCGCCGTGAACAGACCGCCCCCGAGGATGATCACCTCCGGGCCCAGCAACGTCAGCAACGTCCGGATCCCGTGGCCCAAACCATCCAGCGCGTCCTGGACCACCGCCACCGCGACCTCGTCGCCGTGGCGGGCCAGGTCGACCACCTCGCGGGCGCCGTCGGCCGCGCGGCCCGTGCGCTCCGTGTAGCGGCGGGCGATCGCCGCCGCCGAGGAAATCGCCTCCAGGCAGCCGATCGCTCCGCAGCCGCACTTGCCCGGGTGGCCCACGTCGATGTGCCCGACCTCGCCCGCCTGTCCGTGCGCGCGGTGGATCCGGCCGTCGAGCAGCAGCGCGGCCGCGATCCCGGTGCCGACCGGGATGAACGCCGCGTTCGTCGCGCCCTGGCCCGCGCCCACGCGGAACTCGGCGATGCCGCCCGCGGTGACGTCGTGCCCGAACGCCACCGGCAGCCCGAGCCGCCCCTCCAGCAGCTCGCCGAACGGGACCTCACGCCAGTCGAGGTTGGCCGAGAAATGACAGACGCGGGTCTCCTCGTCCACGATCCCGGGCACGACGACGCCGACCGCGGCCGGCTCCTCGGTCCCGGCCTGCGAGGACAACGCGGCCACGATGTCCACGACCTGCGCGGCCAGCGCCGTGCCGTCCGCGCTGCGCGCCGTCTCCGCGCGCAGCGCCGCCCGGGGCTGGAGCTGCTCGTCCAGCAGCGCTGCCTTGATCGTCGTCCCGCCCACATCGAGGGCCGCCACCATTCGAGTCACCGCGGCATTGTCACATTGACGCGCCCCGAACGGCGGACCTACGCTCAACCGGCCAGACGAGGAGATTCCGGAACGCGGTGAAAGTCCGCGCGGTCGCGCCACTGTGACCCCCGCCAGGGGGAAGCCAGACCCGGATCCCTTCGTGGAGACCCCGATGAGGCCGCGAAAGCCCGAGGAGGCCACGCTCATGACCCACACGGCAGCTCCCGCCGTTCCGCTCCCGATCCGCATCCCGATCCGTGAGATCGTGCCGTGGGCGGTGTTCGTGGTGCTCCTCGCCCTGATCGCGCTGTACTTCGTGAGCGCCGAGCAGGGCGCGACAGCGGTGTTCGCGAACAACTACGTCCACGAGTTCGTGCACGACGGCCGGCACCTGCTGGCCTTCCCCTGCCACTGATCGGCGGCACGACCTCCCATGATGAAGACCCTGCTGGTCCGCGGCATGCTCGCGGGCCTGATCGCCGGCGTGCTCGCGTTCGGGTTCGCCTACGCCTTCGGTGAGCCGTCCGTGAACACCGCCATCGGCCTCGAAGAGTCCGGCGGCCACGCCCATTCCCACGACGCGGGCGCCACCCCCGCGCCGGCCGGGGAACCCGAAGAGGAGCTCGTCCCGCGGGACATCCAGAGCACCGTCGGGCTGCTCACCGGCGTCCTGGTCTACGGCGTCGCGATCGGCGGCCTGCTCTCGCTCGCCTTCGCGTTCGCCCAAGGCCGCCTCGGCAGCCTCCGCCCCCGCGTGACGGCGTTGCTGCTCACCGGCGGCGCGTTCGCCGTGGTGTTCCTGGTCCCGTTCCTGAAGTACCCGGCCAACCCGCCGGCGGTGGGCCAGCCGGGCACGATCGGCTCGCGCACCGAGCTGTACTTCGGGTTCGTCGCGGTCTCGCTGCTGGCGGGCATCCTCGCGACGGTGTTCGGCCGCAAGCTCGCGGACCGCTTCGGCGCGTGGAACGGCTTCCTCCTGGCCGCGGCGGGCTACCTCGTCGTGATCGGCGTGGTGGCCTGGCTGATGCCGGTGGTCGACGAGGTCCCGGCGGAGTTCCCGGCCTCGACGCTGTGGAGCTTCCGCACGGCTTCGATCGGCACCCAGGTGACGCTGTGGCTGGCGCTGGGCCTGGCGTTCGGCGCCTTCGCGGAGAAGTCGCTGACCAAGAAGGCCGCCGTCGCCGCCTGAGGCGAATCGTTAGGTTGTCCGCCGGTTCGTCCCTTTACGATCCCGTTGAGGGATCCGAGGGGGAACCATGACCGAGCCTTACGTCGCGCCGCCCGTCAAGCGGGACGGCTTCGCAGTACCGTCGCTGGTCGCCGGTCTGCTGGGGTTCTTCGGGCTCACGGCCGTGCTGGGGCTGGTCTTCGGCATCGTGACGCTGGTCCGGACCCGGCGGACCGGCGAAGGCGGCCGCGGCCTGGCGATCGGCGGGATCGTGGCGGGCGCGGTGTGGCTCGTCGCCCTGCCGATCGCGGGCGTTCTCGTGCTGGGCAGCCTGCTGAGCTCGTCGAACGCGCCGATCGCCGCGCTGGAAGTCGAGAACTGCTACGACACCGCACGTCCCGGCCGCGACGCGGTGCGGGTCCCGTGCGCGGGCGAGCACGACGGCGAGGTGCTCGACGCCTTCACGATGTCCGGGACGGCGTATCCCGGTGACCGGGACGCCCAGGCCGAGGTGCAGCAGAGCTGCGAGGAGCGGATGGCGGGCATGTTCGGCGGGCTCGGCGCCGAGGTCCCCCCGAGCCTGACGGTCGTCGGCTACGCCCCCGACGAAGGGGCCTGGGCGGCCGGGAGCCGGATCGGCGTGTGCGGACTCCAGTTGCGCGCCGGCAAGCTCACGAGTCCCCTACCCCACTAGGGCGCACCAGGCGGGACGAACGGCAGGTCCTTCGGCGCACCCCGGTCGAGCAGGGTGCGCAGCGCCGCCGTGTCCAGGTGCTCGCCGATCGCGTCGGCCAGCTTCTCCAGCATCTCTTCGCGCAGGTCGGCGAAGCCGGGAGCGTCCGCGGCCGGGGTCCACGCGACCCCGGCCTGGGCCGCCGCTTCGGTGAGCCACGCGCGGCGGAAGGCGTCGTTCTCGAAGGCGCCGTGCCACATCGTGCCCCAGACCGCACCCCGGCGCACGCCGTCCAAAAAGGACTCCTGCGCCGACGCCATCGTCACCGAACCGTGGTGGATCTCGTACGCGTCGACGCGGTTGCCCCGCCAGTCCCCCGACGGGCGGGCGAGCACCTTCTCCGCGGCGAACGTCACACGCGCCGGCAGCAGGCCGAGGCCCGGCACCTCGCCGGCACCGGACTCGACGTCGTCCACAATGGACTCGGCGAGCATCTGGTAGCCACCGCAGATACCGAGCACCGGCCGGCCCGCCGCGGCGCGCGCGGCCACCGCCGAGTCGAGGCCGCGGTCGCGCAGCCAGCCGAGGTCGTCCACGGTGGCGCGCGACCCGGGCAGCACCACGACGTCCGCCGCCGCGACGGTGTCGGGGTCGGCCGTGAGCGTCACGGTGACGCCGGGTTCGGCGGCCAGGGCGTCCACGTCGGTGGCGTTGGACGCGCGCGGGAAGCGCACGACGGCCACCCGCAGCCCCGGGCCGTGGGCCTCGCGGCGCCAGCCCGCGGCGGCGAGGGCGTCCTCGGAGTCGATCCAGACGCGGTCGAGCCACGGCAGCACGCCCAGCACTGGCCGGCCGGTCACCTTCTCGAGGCTGTCCAGGCCGGGCCGCAGCAGGCCGACGTCGCCGCGGAACTTGTTGACCACCCAGCCGGCGACGAGCGCCTGGTCCTCGGCGGAGAGCAGGGCGAGGGTGCCGAACATGGCGGCCAGGACGCCCCCGCGGTCGATGTCGCCGACGACGAGCACGGGCAGCCCGAAGCGCCGCGCGAGCCCCAGGTTGACGTAGTCGCCGCCGCGCAGGTTGATCTCGGCTGGGCTGCCGGCGCCTTCGCAGACGACGACGTCGTAGCGGGAGCTGAGGTCTTCGTAGGCGGCGAAGGCGATCTCGGCGAGCCCGGCGCGGCCGGTGGCGTACTCGCCGGCTTCGAGGGTCCCGAAGGGCTTCCCGAGCGCGACGACGTGACTGCGCCGGTCGCTGCCGGGCTTGAGCAGCACGGGGTTCATGGCGGCTTCGGGCTCGACCCGCGCGGCGCGGGCCTGCAGCCACTGGGCACGCCCGATCTCGGCACCGTCGGCGCAGACCATGGAGTTGTTGGACATGTTCTGCGCTTTGAAGGGGGCGACGCGGACGCCCTGGCGGGCAAGCCACCGGCAGACCCCGGCGGTGACGAGGCTCTTGCCGGCGTCGGACGTCGTCCCGGCGATGAGGAGGCCGCTCATCGGGTCGTCCCGGCGGCCACCGCCACCGCGGCGAGCCCGACCAGGCGCGACAGCCGCACCGCTCGCCTCAAGTCGACCGGCTCCGGATCGCGTCCCTCGCCGAGCCGGGCGCGGCTCTCCACCTCGCCGCCGTAGCTGTTCGTCCCGCCGAGGCGGATGTCCAGCGCGCCCGCGAACGCCGCCTCGACCTGGCCCGCGTTCGGGCTCGGGTGCTGCCCGCCGTCGCGGCGCCAGACCCGCCACGCACCCCGCGTGCGGCCTCCCGCCAGCGGCGCGCACACCGCCGTGAGCACTGCTCCGATCCTCGACGGCACCAGGTTGGCCACGTCGTCGGCGCGCGCCGCGGCCCAGCCGAAGTTCCGGTACCTCGGCGACCGGTACCCGACCATCGCGTCGAGCGTGTTCAGCGCGCGGTAGCCGAGCAACCCGGGCATCCCGGCGACCGCGCCCCAGAACAGCGGCGCGACCACGGCGTCCGAGGTGTTCTCGGCGATCGACTCGGTCGCCGCGCGGGTCAGCTCGGCGGAGTCGAGCGTCGTCGCGTCGCGCGCGCAGAGGTGCGACAGCCGCGTACGCGCTGAAGGTACTTCGCCCGCTTCGAGCAGGCGGGCCATTTCGGCGCCTTCGGCGGCGAGGCCGCGTCCGCCGAGCACTGCCCACGTACAGGCGGCAGTGAGTGCGAAGCGCGCGAAGGGACGTCGCCGCGGCGCCGTCTGAAGCGCGACGCCGAGGCCGACAGCTCCGAAGGCGCACAACCCCGCGTAGGCGACTCCGCGCGGCTTCGAGTCCGCCCACAGGACGCGTTCGAGGCGCGCCGCCGCCGAACCGAAGATCGCGACCGGGTGCCCCCGTCGAGGGTCGCCGAACAGGGTGTCGGCGGCATATCCGGTAACGAGTCCGGCAGCGGTTGTCCCTAGACGGAGTGGCACGTGGCGCACGCTAGCGCGTGCACCACAATGCCGGGTATGACTGTGCCCAACGCCGCCTCCGCGGGAAAGAAGACGTCGGCGGAGCCCACCGCCTCTTCCGCGGGAAAGAAGACGTCGGCGGAGCCCACCGCCTCTTCCGCGGGGAAGAAATCGTCGGCGGGGCTGACGGCCCGGCTCGCCGGGTACCTCGAGAACCTGGCACGCGCCCTTCGCCGGTACGGCCGCGACGAAGACAAGGTGCTGGTCCTCGGTGGCGTCCGCTCGGGGAAGTCGCGGCACGCCGAGCGGCTCGTCGCCCGCCACCCGCACCTCGTCTACGTCGCGCCCGGCCTGCCCGCGAGCGACGACGATCCCGAATGGGCCGCACGGGTGGCCGCGCACCAGGCGAGGCGGCCGGCGCACTGGAAGACCGTCGAGACCACGGACCTCGCCGGCACCCTCCGGAAGGCGACCGAGCCGCTGCTGATCGACTGCCTCGGCACCTGGCTGTCCCGCGTGCTGGACGACGTCGGCGCGTGGCGCGAGAAGCCCGGCTGGGAACACCGGCTCGACGACCGGCTCGAGGACTTCCTGGCCGCCTGGGCCGCGGCGCGGGTGCCGGTGGTCGCGGTCAGCAACGAGGTCGGCAGCGGTGTGGTGCCCGCAACGTCGTCCGGACGGCTGTTCCGTGATGTGCTGGGCGCACTGAACAACCGGGTGTCCGCCGACGCCGACCGGGTCGTGCTGGTCGTCGCGGGCCGGGCGCTCGACCTGTAGCCAGGAGGCGCCCGTGTTCGACGTACCCGTGCCCGACCCCGCCGCCCGCGCCGCCGCGCTCGACCGGCTCGACGGCCTGGTCAAGCCGCTCGGCGCGCTCGGCAAGCTGGAGGAGATCGCCGCCTGGCTGGCCGCGGCGCACGGAAGCGTGCCGCCGCGCCCGCTGGACGACGTCCGGGTGGTCGTCTTCGCGGGCGACCACGGCGTGTCGGCGCTGTCGGCGTACCCGCGCGAGGTGACCGCGGCGATGGTGCGGGTGTTCCTGGTCGGCAAGAGCGGCGTGAACGTCCTCGCCGCGCAGGTCGGAGCGAAGGTCCGAGTGGCCGACCTGGGCGTCGACTGGGACGGCGCGGACGTGCCGGCGTCGGTGACGGCGCACAAGATCCGCCGGGGCTCGGGCTCGATCGACGTCGAGGACGCTCTGGCGCCGGGTGAGGCGCAGGCGGCGTTCGAGGCGGGCCGCGCGATCGCCCGTGAGGAGGCGGACGCGGACGTGCTGATCCCGGGCGACATGGGCATCGGCAACACGGCGATGTGCGCGGCGCTGGTGGCGGCGTCGCTGGGCCTGCCGGCGGCCGAGGTGGTCGGCACGGGAACGGGCGTCGACGCGGCCGGGCTGGAGCGCAAGACGGCGGCGGTCGCGGCGGCCTTGGCGCGGACGTCGGGCCGGGTCGAGGACCCCTTCGAGCGGTTGACGGCCTTGGGCAGCGCGTGCGTGGCGGCGACGGCGGGGTTCCTGGTCGAGGCGGCGCTGCGGCGGATCCCGGTGCTGCTGGACGGGGTGTTCTCGGGCGCGGCGGCCCTGGTCGCACGGGACATCGCGCCGGGGGCGGAGCAGTGGTGGCTGGCCGGGCACCGGTCCACGGAGCCTTCGCAGGCGTTCGCGCTGAAGGCGCTGGGGCTGGAGCCGATCTTGGACTTCGGGCTGCGGCTGGGCGAAGGCAGCGGGGCGGTCCAGGCGATCCCGGCCCTGCGGGCGGCGCGCGCGATCATCGCGGACATGGGCCTGCTGGCGGACCTCGCGTGAGGGCAGCCCCCGCCACCCCCAGGCAGGGGCCCGGCAAAGTCGGGTTCCTGGCGGGTGTTTCGGTGGGCGCAGGTCGGTGGGCGCGGGTCGGTGGTCTCGCCGGCGGTGTCTTGAATGAGTCATTCAGGGCGTGGGAGGTCCTGAATGACTCATTCAAGACGTTTGCCCGGGGCGCCGAGTCGCCTGTGGACAACCCGGCGTGAGCCGTTGGGCCGACTCCGCGCGGATGGCCGTCGGGACGCTCACCACCGTGCCCGTCCCGGCGCCCCGCGTCATCGACCGGCGGGTCGCCGGGGGCGCCATGATGCTCGCTCCCCTCGCCGCCCTCCCGCTCGCCGCGGCCGCCGGGCTCGTCGTCGCCGGGGGGAACGCCCTCGGCCTCCCGAAGATCGCCATCGCCGCGCTCGCCCTCGGGGCCGTCGCCCTCGGGAGCCGGGGCCTGCACCTCGACGGGCTCGCCGACACCGCCGACGGCCTCGGTGCCTCCTACGACCGCGCCAAGGCCCTCGACGTCATGCGCCGCGGGGACTCCGGCCCCACCGGGGTCGCCACGCTCGTCTTCGTCCTGCTCATCCAGGTCGGCGCGCTGACCCAAGCCTCGCACCCGGTCGCCGCCGTCGTCGTGAGTGTGCTCGTCGGGCGCTGCACGCTCTCGATGTCCTGCGCGCGCGGCGTCCCGTCCGCGCGGCCCGAGGGGCTGGGTGCCACCGTCGCCGGCTCGGTCCCGAGAACCGTCGCGATCGGGATCGCCGTGGCCGCCGCCGGACTCACCGTGCTGATCCCCGGGACGGACTGGTGGCGGGGCCCGTTGGCCGTGGTGCTCGCCTACGCCGTGACCGCGGCCCTCCTGGCCAGGTGCACCAAGCGGCTCGGCGGCGTCACCGGCGACGTCCTCGGCGCCGGGGTCGAGGTCGCCGTCGCCGCCTCGCTGCTCGCACTCGCGTAAAACGTCGTACCCCAGGCCTAAGGTCCGGATCGTGAACCGGACCGACCGTCTCTACGCCCTCGTCGAAGAACTGCGCGCCGTCGCGCCGCGGCCCCGCAGCGCGCGCTGGCTCGCGAGCCGGTTCGAAGTCAGCACCCGCACCGTCGAGCGCGACATCAGCGCGCTGCAGCAGTCGGGCACGCCGATCTACGCCGAACCCGGCCGCACCGGCGGGTACTGCCTCGACAAGGCGCGCACCCTGCCGCCGGTCAACCTGACCCCCGGCGAGGCCGTCGCGATGGCGATGGCGCTCAAGCGGCTGGCGGGCACGCCCTTCCGCACCGAAGCGAGCTCGGCGTTGCGCAAGCTCGTCGCCGCGATGCAGGCGGACGACGCCGCCGCGGCCGAAGCCCTGGCCGGCCGGGTCCACTTCCTCGAAGACCCGCACGACCTCCCGCCGATCCCCCGCGTGCAGGCCGACGCGCTCGTCACCCGCCGCGTCCTGCGCATCGGCTACGGCGACCGCGAAGGCGCCGAGACGCGGCGCGACATCGAGCCGCTGGGGTTCGTCGGCAAGCCCGAGCACTGGTACCTGGTGGCCTGGTGCCGGCTGCGCGAAGAGATCCGTGCCTTCCGCACCGACCGGATCACCTCGGTCTCGGTCACCGCCGAGGTACCCCCGCCCCGCCCGCTGCGGCGCGAGGACCTCGACATCCCGTACGGCGTGGTCGAGCGGCTCAGCTTGGCGGAGTGAACACCGAGAAGTGGTTGCCCGCCGGGTCCAGCACGTGCGCGAACGTCACGCCGACCGGGTTGACGGCCGGCGGCCGCTGCACCTTCCCGCCGGCCTCCTCGACCCGGCGGCACGCGGCTTCGACGTCCTCGACGAGCACGGTGAACACCGCGTAATCGGGCATTTCACCCTTGGTCGCGAAGAGCCCGCCGCGCGAACCGCCGGTGTCGATCACCCGGTAGGCGGCGTCGGTGCTGGCCGAGTCGTCCTGCGCGACGCTCCAGCCGAAGACCTCGCCGTAGAACCGTTCGGCGGCCGCCGGGTCGGCGGCGCCGATCTCGAACCAGGCGACGTCGTTGAATCGGGGCATGTCGTTCCTTCCGCTGCCGCACCGGGCGTTTCCCGGCGGCGACACCCACTCTCGGTGGCGGTGGCGACAGCCCCCTGTCGGTGTTTACGAAATTTCGCGAAGCGCGGTCAGGAACGCATCCGTCGTCGCTCGGTCGCGGACCGCCAAACGCAGGTGGTCCGGGCCGAGTCCCGGGAACGTGTCTCCCCGCCGGACCGCGTAGCCCGCCTCGCGCAGCCGCGCCCGCACCGAAGCGCCGTCCGGAACCCGGACCAGCACGAACGGGCCGCGCGGGTCGCCCAGCGCCACGACGCCCGCGTCCGCCAGGCCGGACACCAGGTACTCGCGGTCCGATTCCGCCGCGATCGCCAGCTTTTCCGCTTCCTCCAACGCGGGCGGACGGCAGCACGCCACCGTCGCCACGCCGGCCAAAGTGGACACCGACCAGGGGACCTGCACCGCCCGCAGTCGCTCGATGACGTCCGGCGGAGCGAGCACGTACCCCGCCCGCAGCCCGGCCAGGCCCCACGTCTTCGTCAGGCTGCGCAGCACGACGACGCCCGGGACACCGGCGGCCAAGCTTTCGCTTTCACCGGGGACCGCGTCCAGGAACGCCTCGTCGACCACCAGCAGCCGCCCGGGACGTGCCAAGGAACGCAGCGAAGCCGCCGGGTGCAGCACCGACGTCGGATTCGTCGGATTGCCGACGAATACCAGGTCAGCGCCGTCCGGAACGAGCGCCGGATCGAGCACGAATCCGTCCTCTTCGGACAGGATCACGCGCGAGACGGCGTGACCTGCCGCCCGCAAGGCCGCTTCCGGCTCGGTGAACTGGGGGTGCACGACCACGGCGCGCCGCGGCCGAAGAGCCGAAGCCAGCAGCGTGAACGCCTCCGCCGCCCCCGCGGTGACCAGGACTTCCGCCGGGGAACGGCCGTGGCGCGCGGCGACAGCGCGTTCAGCCTCCACAGTGGACGGATAGGCCGCCAGGGAGTCCAAAGCGGACGCCAGCTCCTGCCGCAGCCACGCGGGAGGCCGCGGCAGCCGGACGTTCACGGCGAGGTCGACCAGCCCCGGCCCGACCTCCTGGTCGCCGTGGTGGTGCAGGTCGTAGTCAGGCATACGCGCGAACCCGGGAAGCGAAACGCTGGGCCAGCTCGGGATATCCGGCCCAGTGGACGTGCAGGTAGGACGCGTGCAGCGTCGGCGACGCGAAGCCGTCCAGCTGCCGGTCCCAGCCCCAGGCCGCCGACGCGCCGTGCGACGGCGTGACCTCGGTGCGGTGGAACTCGTGCCCGGTGACGCGCTGGCCGGCCGTGGCCAGGACGTTGTCCTCGACGGCGACCGCGCGCCGGTAGCCGAGCTTGCCGCGGGCGGTCATCTTCGCGTCCGCCGGCACCGCGCCCACCATCGGCACGCCGTCCAGCGACTGGCACAGGTACAGCAGGCCCGCGCATTCCGCGCTCACCGGCATCCCGCGTTCGATCGCCGAAGCCACTTCGAGACGCAACGCCGTGTTCGCCGACAGTTCCGCCGCGTGCACCTCGGGGAACCCGCCGCCGAAGTACAGCCCGGCGCATCCTTCAGGCAAAGTCTTGTCCCGCAACGGATCGACGTCGACCACGTCGACCCCGCAGGCGGCCAGCAGTTCGATGTTCTCGGTGTAGCGGAAGGTGAACGCCGGTCCGCCCGCGGCCGCTACCGTCACGCGTTTACCGTCCACACCGGACGGTTCCCACGGCGGAGAGGAAAGCGGAGACGCCCCTGAGGCGATCCGGACGATCGCTTCGAGGTCGACCCCGTCCCGCACCCACGCGGCCAGCGACGGCAGCACGCGCTCGGCTTCCGCGGAACGTTCCGCAGCGGGCACCAGGCCGAGATGCCGGCTCGGCGCGTGGATCTCTTCGTTGCGGTACAACGCTCCCAGCAGCGGGACGCCGGTGGCCTCCAGCGCGGACGCGATCTCGTCGAGGTGCCGTTGCGAGCCCAGCTTGTTGAGGATGACCCCGGCCAGCCGCACCCGCGTGTCATAAGAAGCGAAGCCGAGCACCGTCGCCGCGACGCTGCGCGATGCCGCTGACGCGTCCACCACCAGCACCACCGGCGCGTCGATGAGCCGGGCGACGTGCGCGGTCGAGGCGTAGCCCTCGGTGCCGAGCGCGCCGTCGAACAGGCCCATCACGCCCTCGATGACGGCGATGTCGGCGCCGTGGGAACCGTGACGCAGCAACGGGATCAGCCGGTCTTCGCCCTGCAGGAACGGGTCCAGGTTGCGCGCGGGGCGCCCGGTCGCGAGGGCGTGGTAGCTCGGGTCGATGAAGTCGGGCCCGACCTTGTGCCCGGAGACGCGGTGCCCGGCCTCGCGCAGCGCCGCCATCAGCCCGGCGGCGATCGTGGTCTTGCCGTGCCCCGAACCGGGCGCGGCGACGACCACGCGCGCTACCACTCGATCCCCCGCTGGCCCTTCTGCCCGGCGTCCATCGGGTGCTTGACCTTGGTCATCTCGGCGACCAGGTCGGCGGCTTCGACCAGCTCCGGCGGCGCGTACCGGCCGGTGATGACGACGTGCTGGTGCCCGGGCCGCGAGACCAAAGTGGACACGACGTCGTCCACCTCGAGCCAGCCCCACTTGAGCAGATAGGAGAACTCGTCGAGGACGTAGAAATCGTGCGTCTCGGCGGCGAGCCGGCGCTTGATCTCCGCCCAGCCCTCGCGCGCGTTCGTCGCGTGGTCCTCCTCGGTGCCGGACTTGCGCGCCCAGCTCCAGCCCTCGCCCATCTTGTGCCACTCGACCGGGCCGCCCTCGCCGGTGTCGTCGTGCAGCTTGCCCAGCGCGCGGAACGCGGCTTCCTCGCCGACGCGCCACTTCGCCGACTTGACGAACTGGAACACGCCGATCGACCAGCCCTGGTTCCAAGCACGCAGCGCCATCCCGAACGCGGCCGTCGACTTGCCCTTCATCTCGCCGGTGTGCACGGCGAGCAGCGGCCGGTTGCGGCGCTGGCGCGTGGTCAGCCCGTCGGCCGGGACGACTTCCGGTTTGCCTTGGGGCATCAGGCGGCCTTCCCGGTCCGGGCGCGGACGGCGCTCGCGAGGGAGTCGGCGGCGACCTCGCCCAGCGGCACGTGCTCGGCGCCGAGGTGGGCGGCGAGGTCGGCGGCCAGGCCGAGCCGCATCTTGCCGCTCTCGCAGTCCATGACGATGGCGGTGACACCGGCGAGCAGCCCGGCCGCGGCCCGGGCGCGCGCGACGGCGTCGGGACCGCTGGTGGCGCGGCCGTCGGTGACGACGACCAGCAGCGGGCGGCGCCGTGGGTCGCGGATCTCTTCGACGCGCAGCACGCGCGCGGCCTCCAGGAGACCTTCCGCGAGGGGTGTCCGGCCGCCGGTCGGCAGGCCTTCGAGGCGGGACGCGGCCGCGTCGACGCTGATCGTCGGCGGCAGCGCGAGTTCGGCGGCGTTGCCGCGGAAGGTGACGAGCCCGACCTTGTCGCGGCGCTGGTAGGCGTCGAGCAGCAGCGACAGCACCGCGGACTTGACCTCGCGCATCCGCGCTTTCGCGCCCATCGAGCCGGACGCGTCGACGCAGAACAGCACGAGGTTGCCTTCGCGGCCTTCGCGCAGTGCGAAGCGGAGGTCCTGACGGCGCAGCTTCAACCCGGCGCCGTCGCGGCCGCGGGCCTTCTGGTGCGGCGCCGCGGCTTTCACGGTCGCGACCAGGTGCGGGCGCCCGTCCCGGACGCTCGGGGGCTGGACGCCGATGGTGCGTCCGCTGTCGGTGATCGCGCGCGAACGACGTCCGCGCTCGCCTTCGCCCATGCCCTTGACGCGGAACACGCGGGCCTTGAACGTCTCGCCGGCGCCGACGGTCTTCTGCTGCCCGCCGTTCTGCTTCTGCTGTGGCTCGCCCTGCGGCGCGTCTCCCTGCGGGACTTCTTGCGGCGCTTCATCCGGCGTCGAACCCGAGCCAGGACCGTCGTCCTCGGGGCCCGGCTCCGGGGGCTGGGCGTCCTGAAGTGCTTGCTCCAGCTGCTCTTCCGAGATTCCGGGCGCGTCGAACGGGTTCCGGCGGCGCCGGTGCGGCAGCGCGAGCCGCGCGGCGACGCGGACGTCGTCGGTGGTCACCTCGTCGCGGCCGGCCCAGGCCGCGTGCGCGACCGCGGTGCGCGCGGTGACGATGTCCGCGCGCATGCCGTCGACCTCGAAGGACGCGCAGATCTCGGCGATCTGGCGCAGGGCGTCGTCGGGCAGCTTGACGGCGGGCAGCAGCTTCTGCGCGGACTCGATCTCCTCGGCGAGCCGGGCGTCTTCGCCGGCGTACTGCGCGGCGAAACCGTCCGGGTCGGCTTCGTAGGCGAGGCGGCGCCGGACGACCTCGACGCGCTGCTCCGGGTCACGGCTCGACGCGACCTCGACGGTCAGGCCGAACCGGTCGAGCAGCTGCGGCCGCAGCTCGCCTTCCTCGGGGTTCATGGTGCCGATGAGCACGAACCGCGCGGCGTGCGACACGGAGACGCCCTCGCGCTCGACGGTCGCGCGGCCCATCGCGGCGGCGTCGAGCAGGGTGTCGACGAGGTGGTCGTGGAGCAGGTTGACCTCGTCGACGTAGAGCAGCCCGCGGTGCGCGGCGGCCAGGAGGCCGGGCTGGTAGTCCGTGACGCCTTCGCCCAGCGCGCGCTCGAGGTTCAGCGAGCCGACGACGCGGTCCTCGGCCGCGCCGACCGGCAGTTCGACCAGCTTGGCCGGGCGCCGGTGACCGGTGGCGTGGTCGTGCGGGCCGTCCGGGCAGAGGGGGTCGGGCGCCGCGGGATCGCAGGAGAACCGGCAGCCGTCCACGACGTCGACGCCCGGCAGCAGCCCCGCGAGCGCGCGGACGATGGTCGACTTCGCCGTGCCCTTCTCACCGCGCACCAGCACCCCGCCGACGGCGGGGGAGATCGAGGAGAGAACCAGCGCCAGGCGCAGGTCCGGCAGCCCGACGACGGCGGTGAACGGGTACGGCTTCAACAGCACTCCTGAGCTCGGCGACCGGCCGATCATCGCACAGCGCCGGGCTCGCTTAGGGTGGGAAATCGTGCGCGAAAAATCACGGTTGACGGTGGTGGGAATCGGGGCTGACGGCTGGTCCGGCTTGTCGGAACAGGCTCAAGCCTTGGTGCTCGGTGCCGACGTCGTGCTGGGCGCCCCGCGGCAGCTGGCGTACCTGCCATCGGAGGTCCCGGGCGAGCCGTGGCCGTCGCCGCTGCTGCCCGGGCTCGACGCGGTCATCGCGGAGCACGAAGGACAGCGCATCTGCGTCCTGGCCAGCGGCGATCCGTTTTTGTCGGGGGTCGGCACTACTCTCGTGGCACATGGATACGAGGTCGAGGCGCTGCCCGCGCTCTCATCGGTGACACTGGCCCGGGCCCGGCTGGGCTGGTCCGCCGAGGAGACCGAGGTGGTGACGCTCGTCGGCCGGTCGTCGGCCCGGGTCGCGCGGGTGCTGGCACCGGGGCGGCGGGTGCTCGTCCTGGGTGCCGACGCGGCGGCGTTGCGCTCCTTGCTGACCGTGCGCGGGTACGGCGAGAGCGAGCTGTTCGCGCTGGAGAACCTGGGCGGGCCGGACGAGCGCATCACCGACGGCTGGGCCGGCGAACCCGGTCCGCTGACGGTGTTCGCGCTGACGTGCGAGGGGCCGGCGCTGCCCCTGATCGGCATCCCGGACGACGTGTACTCCCACGACGGCCAGCTGACGAAGCGCGACCTGCGCGTCTCGGCGCTGGCGCGGCTCGCACCGAATCCCGGCGAGCTGCTGTGGGACGTCGGGGCGGGCGCGGGCAGCGTCGGGATCGAATGGTCGCGGCTGCACGAGCTGAACCGCGCCATCGCGATCGAGCAGAACCCGGACCGCGCCGAGCGGATCGGCCGGAACGCGCTCGACCTGGGGGTCCCTGAGCTGCAGGTGGTGACGGGTCCGGCCCCGGAGTCGTTGAGCGCCCTCCCGGCCCCGGACGCGATCTTCATCGGCGGCGGCTTGACGGCCCCGGGACTGCTGGACGCCTGCCTGGCGACAGGCGCGCGGCTGGTGGCGCACGGGGTGACGCTGGAGGCCGAGCGGATCCTCGGTGACCTGTACGCCGAGCGAGGTGGTGAACTGCTGCGGATCGCGGTCGAACGCGCCGCGCCGCTCGGCGGGTTCACCGGGTGGACCCCCGCCCGGACCGTGACGCAGTGGAGCAGCCAGTGACCGCCACAACGCTTCGCCCGACGGTCGTGAGTGAGAAACAGCGTTCTAACCCTGTTTCCCACTCAC